>JAFMCH010000095.1 GCA_017857875.1 Actinomycetota bacterium
GGCTGCCGATGCGGCCGGGGGCAGTGGTTTTGCTCAAGTGGCGCTACCGCGCGCTGGGGTTTTACTAGCCCAGGGTGTGGGCAGGCTGATACGCAGCGCTGAGGATCGTGGCGTGGTAGCGGTGTTGGATCCCCGACTGGTGACCAAGGGCTACGGCCGTCAGCTGCAACGCTCATTGCCGCCGCTGTGGCTCACCACCGATGCGGTCGTAGCCAAGAACGCCCTGGCGCGACTGCGTGGGCCGAATTCTCCTACAGTCGGCGAAGAACAGTGACGACCTTGCCCAAGACTGTTGCGTTATCGGCGGGGATCGGGTTGAAGGCTGCATTGCGGGGAAGCAGCCATACGTGATTATCTTTGCGCTGCAACACCTTGACGGTAGCTTCGTCGTCGAGCATGGCCGCGACGATGTCTCCGTTTTCTGCGCTGCTTTGTTGGCGTACGACAACCCAGTCGCCATCGCAGATGGCCGCATCGATCATTGATTCGCCAACCACCTTCAACAAGAACAGATCGCCTTCACCGACGATTTCTCGAGGGAGGGGGAATACGGCCTCGACGGCCTCTTCGGCCAGGATCGGCACGCCAGCGGCGATCTGGCCGAGCACCGGTACGTATGCCGCAGGAGGCAGGTGGTTGAGCCCGGAGTCATCGAGGTGGGTTGAGTTGGAGGGGGCTGTGGGTGAGGGTGCGGCGTCGGCTACCACCAGGGCGCGGGGGCGATGGGCATCACGGCGCAGAAATCCCTTTTCCTGCAAGGTGCGCAGTTGATGGGCAACGCTCGAGGGGGATGTGAGCCCTACTGCCTCGCCAATTTCCCGCACGCTAGGCGGGTATCCATGGGTCTCAATTGAAGCGCGAATCACATCGAGGACGGCCTGTTGGCGTGGGGTGAGGGCGGCGGAATCGCCGGGGGTAGGAAGTGCGGTCACCGAGCGGGGCATGTCATCTCCGAGTCTTCGTTGGATGCGGCGGGCGATGTCAGACCGTGCTGCCACCGTGTCGTCATGGCATCTGACGCTAGACCCCAGGCAGCCGAAAACCAAACATATGTTCGATTGAAATCGGCGTGTCGCCTACGATTCGTGGGATTGTGGACATATGTTCGATCGAACACAGGTTCGACACGACGAAAGGCAGTCCCGGCATGACCTCCACGACCCCGCCATCGATCACCACACCAGTGCGCCTCACCCGACGCGGTCGCATCAGCCTTGTGCTGCTTATCGCGCTGATGGCCTTCGTCCTTGGAGCCTTCGGTGCCATGAGCGCGATTGCTTCACCCGCGGGTGCACCGGCCGGCTGGACCCAACAGGTCGTCCAGCCTGGCGACACGCTGTGGCAGATCGCATCTTTCGCAGATCCCCAAGCCGACCCGCGGTCCACGATGGCCCAGATTCGCCAGGTGAACGAGCTTGCCCAATCAGGGCTCACCGTCGGGCAGCAACTGTGGTTACCGGTAGGACCTGACACGCCGAACACGCCGTGATGTCGATACTTGCACCGAGGTCGCAGGGACGCTAATGTCCCACATCTAGTAGTAACACGCGTGTGACTCACCCACAGGTTGTGGTTGATCATGCACAGGTTATGCCCACGTTATGCCCACGTTACCCGCAGGTTTGTGCACAGATCCACGTTCAAATGTGTGTTGGTACCTGTGTTGCATACCCCGTCCGGAGGAGGTTCCCGATGCGTTGCCCATTTTGCCGCGGCAATGATTCGCGGGTCCTCGACAGCCGCACCGCCGATGATGGTGGGGCGATCCGCCGCCGCCGTCAGTGCACCGATTGTGATCGTCGATTCACGACACAGGAAACAGCGCTGTTGAGTGTGATCAAACGGTCAGGTGCCTCAGAGTCGTTTCGGCGCGACAAGGTCATTTCCGGTGTACGCAAAGCCTGCCAGGGTCGCCCGGTTACTGACGATGATTTCGCCATATTGGCCCAGCAGGTCGAAGATGCGCTGCGGTCGACCGGTGCTGCAGAGGTGCCAGCCCACGATGTGGGTCTTGCCATTTTGGGGCCTTTACGTCAGCTGGACGAGGTGGCTTACCTGCGCTTCGCTTCGGTGTATCGAGATTTTGACAGCGTGGCCGATTTTGAGCGCGAGATCAGCAGTCTTCGGGCCCAACAGCCACTGAGCCGTACGTAACTTTCCTATTCATCACCGCACCATATGTCACTCACGGAGGAGCACAACCCATGACCGAGACCACCAACCAGACACCCTCCGCGGGGGCAGGTGCCACGCGCACCGGTCTGACCATGAACCGTCTTTTCACGACCGCGGGGGTGCATCCCTATGACGAGGTCACCTGGGAGCACCGTGATGTGGTGCAGTCCAACTGGAAGACCGGCGCGGTTGTCTTCGAGCAGCGCGGCGTGGAATACCCCGACTTCTGGAGCCTGAACGCGTCCACCATCGTCACCACCAAGTACTTCCGTGGTGCGGTGGGTACCGCTCAGCGCGAGGTGAGCCTGCGCCAGTTGATCGATCGTGTCGTGCTTACCTACACCAAGGCGGGCCGCGAGCATGGCTACTTCGCTACGCCTGAGGATGCTGAGATTTTCGAGCATGAGCTCACCTGGATGCTGCTGCATCAGGTCTTTAGTTTCAACTCGCCGGTGTGGTTCAACGTGGGCACGACCTCGCCGCAGCAGGTCAGTGCCTGTTTCATCCTCAGTGTGGATGACACCATGGATTCGATCCTGAATTGGTACAAGGAGGAAGGCCGCATTTTCAAGGGCGGTTCAGGTGCGGGCTTGAACCTCTCCCGTATCCGCTCCTCTAAAGAGCTGCTGTCCTCTGGCGGAACCGCCTCGGGGCCGGTGTCGTTTATGCGCGGTGCAGATGCCTCGGCTGGAACCATCAAGTCCGGTGGTGCGACTCGGCGCGCGGCCAAGATGGTTGTCCTTGATGTTGACCACCCTGATATCGAAGAGTTCATCGACACCAAGGTGCGCGAGGAAGAAAAGATCCGCGTGCTGCGTGATGCCGGATTCGACATGGATCTCGGCGGTACGGACATCGTCAGTGTGCAGTATCAGAACGCGAATAACTCGGTGCGTGTGTCGGATCTGTTCATGAACGCCGTGGAGCAGGGCGAACCATTCGGGCTCACCAGTCGTCAGACCGGCGAGGTCATCGAAAGCGTTGATGCGCAGACACTCTTCCGTCGGATGACCGAGGCCGCTTGGGCCTGTGCAGACCCGGGTATCCAGTACGACGACACGATCAATGATTGGCACACCACGCCTGAGACCGGCCGGATCAATGCGTCGAATCCGTGTTCTGAGTACATGAGCCTGGACAACTCTTCGTGCAACCTGGCCTCGCTGAACCTGATGAAGTTCCTCACCGACAAGGGCACCTTCGACGCTGAGACGTTCCGTCGTGCGGTGGAGTTCGTCATCACGGCGATGGACATCTCGATCTGCTTCGCTGACTTCCCGACCGAGGCCATTGGCGAAACGACTCGCGATTACCGCCAACTGGGCATCGGCTATGCCAACCTCGGCGCGTTGCTGATGGCGGTGGGTTTGCCTTATGACTCTGATGGCGGTCGCGCGTTGGCGGCATCGATTACCTCGCTCATGACCGGCACGTCCTACCGTCGGTCTGCTGAAATGGCCGCGGTGGTGGGCCCGTATGCCGGTTATGCCCGCAACGCTGATGCTCACAAACGCATCATGCGCAAGCACGCTGCCGCAACCGATGTGGTGCGCGGTGTCACCTCACTGGATGCAGACGTCTTGAAACTTGCCACAACTGAGTGGGCCGAGTGCTTGCGCATTGGCGAAGAGAATGGCTGGCGAAACGCGCAGGCGTCTGTGCTAGCCCCGACCGGCACAATCGGCTTCATGATGGACTGCGACACCACGGGTATCGAGCCGGACTTCTCGCTGGTGAAGTTCAAGAAGCTGGTCGGTGGTGGTTCGATGCAGATCGTCAACCAGACCATTCCCCTGGCCCTGTCGCGCCTGGGTTATGCACAGGAAACGATCGAGGCGATCGTTGAGTTCATTGGTGAGAATGGCCACGTCGTCGATGCACCTGGGCTCAAGCCGGAACATTACGCGGTTTTCGACACGGCAATGGGTCAGCGCGCCATCACACCGATGGGTCACGTTCGCATGATGGCCGCCGCACAGCCGTTCCTGTCGGGCGCCATCTCAAAGACGGTCAACATGCCTGAAGATGCCACCATCGAAGAGGTGGAGGAAATTTACTTCCAAGGCTGGAAACTCGGTCTTAAGGCACTGGCCATCTACCGGGATAACTGCAAGGTCGGCCAGCCGCTGTCTGATGCAAAGGCAAAGAAGGCCGAGGTGCCTGCGGCTGATAGTGGGCAGACCGCCTACCGTCCGGTTCGCAAGCGGCTGCCAAAGTCGCGTCCGAGCACCACGACGTCATTCTCGGTGGCGGGGGCCGAGGGCTACATGACCGCAGGGTCCTACCCCGACGATGGCCTCGGTGAGGTGTTCCTCAAGCTCGGTAAGCAGGGTTCCACGCTAGCCGGCGTGATGGACGCGTTCTCGATCGCGATTTCTATTGCCCTGCAGTACGGCGTGCCATTGGAGGCGTTCGTCAATAAGTTCGTCAACATGAAGTTCGAGCCCGCCGGTATGACCGATGATGCAGATATCCGTATGTCGCAGTCGATCATGGACTACATCTTCCGTCGCTTGGCGTTGGACTACCTGCCCTATGAGACCCGAGCAGATCTAGGCATTTTCACGGCTGAGGAGAGAGCAGCAAGTGTCGCTGTCAACTACGGCGGTGAGGCAGTGGCAGAGTCCATCGTTGAGGGCATCGCCGACACCGTTGCGGTGGATTCGTCGGTGACGGGGACAGACATGTCCCAGGTGCATTCCTCCGCTGAATTGCTTGAGGCGATCACCGGCATGGCGAGTGATTCACCACTCTGCATGACCTGCGGCACGAAGATGCGTCCTGCTGGTTCGTGCTACGTCTGCGAAGGGTGCGGAGCCACATCAGGCTGCAGCTGATGTAAATGGACATCCAATGTCACCGCTCAGGCGGACACCGATGACAT
>JAFMCH010000096.1 GCA_017857875.1 Actinomycetota bacterium
CGGTGTTGGGCTGGCTCGGGTGCCCGAAGGCACCGACATCACCCTCGACCTGAGGATGGAATCGGTGGTGGAGGGGGTTCTCGTCACGGCTACTGCGACCGCTGAGGTGGTGTGCGAATGCGCACGCTGCTTGGATCGCTTGAGTTATGACGAGGAGGTCCGGCTCGTAGAGATGTTCCGCTACCCGGCGACCAATGCACGTGGCGTGCAGGTGGCCGAGGACGAGAACGAACTACGTGAGGAACCACCCGCGATGGTGATCGACGACATGATCGACCTGGAAGCACCGCTTCGAGATGCGCTGGTCCTAGACCTGCCTATCAGCCCGCTGTGCGCGCCAGATTGTGCAGGGTTGTGCCCGACATGCGGTATTCGCTTGGCAGGCGCGCCAGATCATCATCACGACAGTTTGGATCCTCGGTGGGCGGCACTTGCGGCACTTACTGAGACACTTGGCGTGACCGACGCCGATATCGCGACCGACGCAGCACCATCCGAGAAGAAGGACCTCTGACCATGGCAGTGCCCAAGCGCAAGACATCCCGCTCCAACACGCGTCATCGCCGTTCACAGTGGAAGGCAAGTGCCCCCACCCTGACGTCATGTGCTCGCTGCCGGGAGCCCAAACTGCCCCACGTGGCTTGCCCGACCTGTGGCACGTATGCCAAGCGTCGGGTTCTCGACGTTTAGGGCTTTCCTGATGGCCGAGGAATCGGTAGCTGTCGAAGCGTTGACGGCTGTTGTCGCAGCCTTGTCGCGGACGATGGATTGGCCGGTGGGCGAGAGCGTGGTCCGCGCCGACACACCGCTAGCAGAGTTGGGCTTAGATGACCTGGCCGCGGTGTTGATCTGCGATAACAGCGCCGAGCTGGGTTGGTCGTTGTCTCCGCACGATGTTTTTGCGGCCGTCACGGTCGCCGACCTTGCAGCGGCGGCGACCGGTGTCTGATTCGGTCGCGGACGAACTACGCGCAACTGCTCAAGCGCGCCTGGTGCGAAAGATCGGGATCAACCTGGATCAACAGACTCTCGACCACGCCCTCACCCATCGCTCCTACGCCTATGAAAATGGGGGCATCCCCAATAACGAACGTCTGGAGTTCCTGGGCGACTCCGTGCTTGGACTCATCGTGACCGAGACGCTGTTTCGCGCACACCCGGATGACAATGAGGGAACCCTGGCCAAAATGCGGTCCGCCGTGGTCAACTCCCGCGCGCTGGCCGACGTGGCACGCTCACTTGGCCTGGGCGACTGCCTGCTGCTTGGTAGAGGCGAGGAGACCACTGGGGGCCGCGACAAGTCCTCAATCCTGGCCGACACCCTTGAGGCCCTCCTGGGTGCCATCTACATTCATCACGGCATGAGTGCCGCCGAGCATGTTGTTCATCAACTTTTTGACCCGGTGATTGCGGTGGCTGCAGGGCGAGGTGCTGGACTTGATTGGAAGACCTCGTTGCAAGAACGCAGTGCCGTGCTGGGCCTCGGTGCGCCTGAGTATGAGCTCGAGGAATCGGGCCCTGATCATGACAAGGCGTTCATCGCCACCGTCATTCTGGGCGGCGTCGCCTATGGCAATGGTGCCGGACGTACTAAGAAAGAGGCTGAACAATATGCGGCTGAGGCGACCTACTCGGCGCTCGCCGATCAACCGTGATGCAGATGCCCTCGGCCCATGCCTGAACTTCCCGAGGTTGAGGTAGTTCGTCGTGGGTTGGATGCCTATCTGCCCGGACGGAGCATTGCTGGAGTGTCGGTTTTGCATGCGCGTGCTATCCGGCGGCAACGTGGCGGCGCACGAGCTTTGGCCGCTGAAATCGTTGGGGCGCATATTGAGACGGTAAGTCGTCGTGGCAAGTACCTATGGTGTGTCGTGCGCCCGAGGTCGGGCAGTGAACCTCGGGCGCTGGTGATGCACCTGGGTATGAGTGGCCAGTTGCTGCTCCCTGCACTCTCGACCGGGACGTTGCGTCACGGCAGAGTTAAGTTTTCTCTCAATGCCGATCGAGATCTTTGGTTTGTTGATCAGCGGACCTTCGGCGGGGTCTACACCGATGACCTCGTCGCCGATGATCAGCATGGATCGCTGCCAAGTTCGGTCGAACACATCGCTCGCGATCCCCTCGATCCGGATTTCGATGAGCGTGCTTTTTCGCGGGACCTAAGGAGGCGCGGCACGGGCATTAAGCGGGCCTTGCTTGATCAATCGCTGGTGTCCGGTATCGGGAATATTTATGCCGATGAGTCTTTGTGGCGGACACGGGTGCATTACGACAAGCCGTGTGCCACTCTCTCGGCAGCCCAGGTGCGCGAGATGCTCGATCATGTTCGCGATGTCATGTCGCAGGCACTCGACCAGGGCGGTACATCATTCGATTCCTTGTATGTGAACGTCAACGGTGAGAGCGGGTACTTTGACCGGTCCCTGGACGCCTACGGGCGTGAGAACCAGCCGTGTCGACGATGTGGCACCGCAATCCGGCGTGAACCGTTCATGAACCGGTCGTCCTACCGGTGCCCACGCTGTCAACGGGCACCACGTCAGCAGGTGTGACCAGGGCCTCGCCGAGGCCGTCTGCGCCCAGTAGGGTGGCGCGCGTGCATTTGAAGAGTCTGACGCTCAAGGGCTTCAAGTCCTTTGCCTCTGCGACCACCTTCGGTTTCGAGCCGGGTGTCACGTGCGTGGTCGGGCCCAATGGTTCTGGCAAGTCCAACGTGGTGGATGCACTTGCCTGGGTGATGGGGGAGCAAGGCGCCAAGACTCTTCGTGGTGGACACATGACCGACGTCATTTTCGCCGGCACATCCGGTCGCGCCCCGCTTGGTCGCGCCGAGGTCGCCTTGACCATCGACAACACCGATGGTGCACTGCCGATCGAATTCACCGAGGTCACGATTTCGCGCACCCTGTTTCGAAACGGGGGTTCGGAGTACGCCATCAACGGGCAGCCCTGTCGCTTGCTCGATGTACAAGAACTTCTGAGTGACTCAGGCATCGGGCGTGAAATGCACGTCATCGTCGGACAGGGCCAGCTTGATGCAATCTTGCATGCGACTCCTGAGGATCGGCGCGGATTCATTGAAGAGGCGGCGGGGGTTCTCAAGCACCGCAAGCGCAAGGAAAAAGCCCTGCGCAAGTTGGAGGCTATGGAGGGCAACCTCACCCGAGTTACCGACCTGGTCACCGAACTGCGACGACAGCTCAAGCCCCTGGGTAAGCAGGCGGAGGTTGCTCGTCGGGCCTCGGTGATTCAGGGCGAAGCGCGAGATGCCGGGATCCGCTTGTTAGCCGATGACCTCAACACGCTCCAGACGACCCTGGCCGCTGAAGTAGCCGATGAAAGTGCCCTTCGTCAGCGTCGTGGCGAGGTTGAGGCGCAGGTTGCTCAATTGACGGCGCGCGAAAGCGAGCTTGAGCAGGCTGTTGTGCAGGATGCGCCCACCTTGGCCGTGGCCCAAAAAACCTGGTACGCGCTGTCTGCCCTACGTGAACGGTTGCTCGGCACCATGTCATTGGCAGCTGAGCGTATCCGGCGCCGCGATGAAGATGTCGCCGATGAAAACTCAGGTATTGACCCCGAGCAACTCGAGGCTGATGGGCGTGCCCTTCGCGCCCAAGAGTTTGAACGGGGCAGGCAGGTTGAGGCTGATCGTCATGAGTTGGCCGATGCGATTGAGCAGCGTAGGCAGGCCGAAGACGCTCTGGCCCGGGAGGGTCAGCGGGTTGCCGCCGAAACTCGTGCGGCTGCCGACCGGCGCGAATCCCTCGCTCGATTGGGTGGTCAAGTCGCCGCAGCCCAATCTCGAAAGGATGCACGCACAACGGAGATTGAGCGGCTAGGCGCCGCTCAGGGCGAGGCCAATGAGCGTGCCCGGCTAGCCCAGCAGGAGTTCCAGGTGCTGGAATCCCAGGTCGCCGGTCTTGATGAAGGCGAGGTTGGTTTAGACGCAGAGTACGAACAATTGCAGCAGCGCCTGTCGGAGGTGGACGCCCGCGTCGAGAGCCTGCGCGAGACCGAACGTGAGGCCGATCGTGAGCGTGCTGCGCTGACAGCCCGCGTTGAAGCTTTGCGCATGAGTCGGGCACACGGCGATGGCGTGGAAACGTTGATTGCCGCCGGGCCCGACCTGGGTGTACTTGGCACCGTCAGTGACCTGGTGCGCGTCGAACAGGGTGCCGAACGCGCGGTGGCAGCGGTCTTGGGTCCACTCGCCGATGCCGTTGTGGTCGGTGATGTCAACTCCGCGTTGGATTGCCTGCTGCTCTTGCATTCAGCCGATGCGGGCATCGCCTCTATCCTGGTTTCTCCCGAGCACGGCACCAGCAGCTTCGATGGCCGAAACCGAGAGGCCCGGCATCTCGATGTCGTGCAGGCGAGTGAGGTCGCCCCGATCGACGTCCCAGCAGGAGCTCGCCTAGTTAATCAACTGCTCACAGGACCCGCCGCTGTGCTGTCAGCGCTTTCGTCAGTCACCGCACATGCGGTGGTGGTGGGCGATCTGACGGCGGCGCGTGTGGTGCTGGCTCAATCGCCACATTTGACCGTGGTGACCGAAGACGGAGATGTCGTCGGTGCCGGCTCGGCTCGCGGGGGTAGTGCAGGCGGCCCGACGCTGATCGAAATTCAAGCGGCGGTTGACGAAGCTGAGCAGGCCTTGACGGCAATTCATCACGGTTTGGAACGAACGCGGTTCGCTCTGGCCGCGGCACGCGAGGAGCAGGCAACGGCCGCCGCTGATGCTGAAGCGGCGCTCGCCCAACTTCATGATTCCGATGCGCGCCTTGCTGCTGTCGCCGAGCAACTGGGTCAATATGGCCAAGAGGCGCGGGCTGCCACCGCCGAGGCGGAGCGGTTGAGGGCTTCCATGGAAGCCGCGCACATGGCACTTGAGGCCGATGAGGAGACGCTGGGAGAGCTTGAAGGCCGGCTCCAGGAGGCCGCCGATGAGCCGATGGCTGAAGTGATCGACCACCGCACGGAACTGTCAGCCGATGCCGAACGGGCTCGCCAAAGG
>JAFMCH010000097.1 GCA_017857875.1 Actinomycetota bacterium
GAGCACTCGCTTCACACGCGAGGGGTCACTGGTTCGAACCCAGTATCGCCCACCCGGATAACATCAAGTCTCCACGCAATCGAGGAGATCCTTTGCCCATCATCACCATTGTCGACGCTGGCGAGCAAACCGACCGCGAAATCCCCGAGGGGCAGTCGGCTCTCGACCTCTTCCAGAACGATCGGTCCGTGGTCGTTGCTCGTATCAATGGCCAATTGCGCGACCTCGCCACTCCACTGGCTGCCGGCGACGTCGTGGAACCTGTCTTGGTAAGCAGTGATGAAGGACTAGCGGTACTTCGACACTCCACCGCGCATGTGGCAGCCCAGGCTGTTCAGCAGGCCTTCCCAGACGCCAAGTTGGGGATTGGCCCACCGATTCGCGATGGTTTCTACTATGACTTTGCTGTCGAGCAGCCCTTTACGCCAGATGACCTGAAGATGCTCGAAAAGCACATGCAAGCGATCATCAAGTCGCGTCAGCGCTTCACTCGACGTGTGGTCACCGTGGGGGAGGCCCAGCACGAGTTGGCTGCAGAGCCGCTGAAACTTCAGTTGCTGGGCAGCGAGGGTGGCGCCGATGTGATGGAAGTCGGAGGCGATGAACTCACGATCTATGACAACGTCGAGCCGAAAACGAATGCCGTGTGCTGGGGAGACCTGTGTCGGGGGCCCCATGTTCCCCACACCGGCTACATCGCGCCGAACGCCTTCAAACTCATGCGCACCTCCGCTGCCTACTGGCTGGGTGATCAGAAGAATCAACAACTGCAACGGGTGTACGGCACCGCGTGGCCGGACAAGGCCCAATTACAGGCATATCTGACCTACCTCGAGGAGGCGGAGCGTCGTGATCACCGACGCCTGGGCGCAGAATTGGACTTGTTCAGTTTCCCTGACCAGATCGGTTCCGGTCTTGCTGTCTTCCACCCCAAAGGAGGGGTTATTCGACGTGAGATGGAGGACTACTCGCGTCGACGCCACGAGGAGAGCGGTTACGAAACTGTCTATTCCCCGCATGTAACCAAGGCCGCACTCTTCGAGACGTCGGGACATCTCGACTGGTACGCCGAAGGCATGTATCCGCCGATGGAGTTAGACGCGGAGTTCGATGCTGATGGCGATGTGCGAAAGCCCGCCCAGAAGTATTACCTCAAGCCCATGAACTGTCCGATGCACAATCTGATTTTCTCCTCGCGTGGCCGTTCGTATCGGGAGTTGCCGCTACGACTGTTTGAATTCGGCACCGTTTATCGGTACGAGAAAAGCGGTGTGGTGCAAGGGCTCACGCGTGCTCGTGGCTTCACGCAAGATGATGCACATATTTACTGTACGCGAGAACAGATGTCAGGTGAGCTCGATGGTCTGCTGACCTTCGTGCTCAATCTCCTGCGCGACTACGGATTAACCGACTTTTACCTTGAACTGTCGACGCGTAATCCGGAAAAGAGCATCGGCTCACAAGCCGAGTGGGACGAAGCAACTGAGGCATTGCGTGAAGCTGCGCAAAAACAGGGGTTGGAGCTCGTGCTCGACGAGGCTGGTGCCGCTTTCTACGGGCCAAAGATCTCCGTTCAAGCTAAGGATGCAATCGGTCGCACCTGGCAGATGTCGACCATTCAGGTCGACTTTCAGCTCCCGCAACGATTTGATCTTGAGTACCAGGCAGCCGACGGCACTCGGCAGCGCCCGGTCATGATTCACCGGGCCCTTTTCGGCTCTATTGAAAGGTTCTTTGCGGTGCTGCTGGAGCACTACGCTGGAGCATTCCCTCCCTGGCTGGCCCCCGTACAAGTCGTCGGCATTCCGGTCACCGACGCCCATGTGGAATACCTCGACGATGTCGCACAGTTGTTGCGACGTCGTGGCGTGCGGATTGAAGTCGACGCATCCGACGATCGAATGCCCAAGAAAATTCGAACTGCCCAGAAATCTAAGGTTCCGTTCATGCTGATCGCCGGTGACGATGACGTGGCTGCTGGCGCGGTGTCGTTTCGTTACCGCGATGGCAGTCAAGAAAACGGGGTGCCCGTCGTCGATGCCATCGAGAAGATTGTGACCGCTATCGACACGCGAGTTCAGGTATAGGTGCTGACGTGCGTACCGATGACCTAGGCGATCGATGGGAACGTTTGTGGACCCCGCACCGGATGGCCTACCTCAACGGTGAAAGTCGTCCGGCCCACGATGAAGCGGGGGAGGAGTGCCCTTTTTGTCGGGCGCCTGGCCAACCAGATTCCACGAGCTTGATCGTCCACCGTGGGGAATTCGTATACGCCGTCCTCAATCTTTACCCCTACAACTCCGGCCACCTGTTGATTTGCCCCTATCGCCATGTGCCGCACTATGACGACCTCACCGAAGCTGAGGTTCTTGAGATGGGCGTCTTCACCCAAACTGCAATGCGGGCCCTGAGGCATTGTGCGAGGGCTCACGGATTCAACATCGGCATGAACCAAGGCGCTGTTGGCGGCGCGGGTATTGCCGGTCACCTACATCAGCACGTCGTTCCTCGTTGGGGTGGGGACACAAACTTCATGCCCATCATTGGTCGCACCAAGACAATGGCTCAACTGCTGGATCAGACACGTGAGTTGCTTGTCGAAGCATGGTCGGTTGACGATGCTGACGAAGCTATTGAATGAGGGCTATTGAATGAGGCTGATGGGAGCAATCGTTAAGGCTCCCGGTGCACTCTCAATCGACGCGATGAGTGGCCCCTGGGCCGAGGAGAGAGTGGCACCAACGGCGGCTCTAGCGCTGATGCGTGAGCCGGTTAACTTCATTCCAATGATCTCACCTGGCCCGGCCTGTGGGATGCGGCTCACATCGGCGTTGTTCTGCACGAGTTCCGCCACGGTTGCAGTGTCCTTCTTACTGAGTTCTGGGGACTCTTCGTTGCGCGCATAGTCAGCCGGAATTATTGACACGACATCCCCGGTGCGAACCTCGCCGGCAAAGATGCGCACGTCGGCGTTCAGTTCGCCCTTGTGGTCACCGGTCGCCCGACTTTCGACAGCGACAATCACTCCCACAAATGATTCCTGCGTAGTGCCCTCTAACGGCGAAAGATTTTGTCCATCAACAGAAGTCACGGACGGCAGGTGGCGTTGTTGTGGTTCGGGGCATGCAGAAACCAGAAGGTCGAGCAATTCAATACGACCGAATCCGGCGGGGGCTGCGGCCTGAAAGAGCACCGGATGCAGCCGCCCGCGTCTCACATTGATGGCCAACTGCGCCCGTAGTACCTGTGCGTCAATGGTGTCTCCGCTCAGGAATGACTCAAATAGTTCAAAATCATCTGCCTCCATAAGGATCGCCTCCACCAAGAGATTTCGATCATCGGCGACGACGTCAATGTGCGCTGGCACTGCCTGCCTTGACTGCGGCTCACCTTCGGAGTAATCGCTAATGACAAGTGAAATGAGATCGATGAGGCCGGCAACGCCGGCGTCATCGGCCAGCAGGGGCAGGTGGGTGGCTGCGATCGCCGCCACCTCATCAAATTGCGCCTGACAATGCATGATGGCGTCTTCAAAGTCAGCGTCCGGCGCGTCTGTGTCTGTCAGAACGATCACTCGGGCTAAGTCCTTTTCAGCGCAGAAGTCCCACAGGGCTGCCAACTTATGATCAATCGACTCTGCGTCAACAGCGGCAGATACGAGGAAAAGTGCGGTATCGGTGACGCTGAGGGCCAGATCGGCGTGCGCAAGGGTGGGTGGCACGACGACGAAACAGATTTCATGACGCTGATGGACCATCCGGCGCACGATGAGTGAGTCGAATGCTTCTACTGAAGCCTCCCGGCCACTGATGGAGTCCACAACACCCAAGACTGCGGAGTCTGAGGTACCCAGAACGGCAACATTGCGAACGCTGGGAGATCTGGGCACGTGCCTACTGTGCACGTGCGCGGGGAGTTAGGCAACAATGAGGGCACTATGCTCAACAACCCTGCAGCGCGCAAGGTGTCAGCCGTAGTGATTGACCCGGTGGCCCGCTTGCTCTTGGCGCTGCGCATCTCACCCGATGCGGTGACCGTCGTCGGCACGACCGGAGCCTGTGTCGGTGCATTGGTGTTCTTCCCGCGGGGCGATTTCCTGATGGGCGTATTGGTCATCGTGATCTTCATCGCCTCAGACCTGCTTGATGGAACCATGGCTCGGATTTCAGGTCGTGCGGGCCCCTGGGGAAACTTCCTCGATGCAACATTGGATCGCATCGCTGATGGGTCTATCTTCGGCGGCTTGCTGCTGTGGGCGGCTTTCACTCAAAATGGTTGGGTCACCGCGGCAGCCCTCATCAGCCTGGTCGGCGGCCAGGTGATTTCCTATGCAAAGGCTCGGGCTGAAGCCGTGGGCGCGACCGCCAATGTGGGCTTAGCCGAACGCGCCGAGCGACTGATCATCGGTTTGGGCGCCGCGCTACTGGCCGGCCTGGGTGTTCCATATGTGCTGCCAGCCGCGTTGATCGTCCTGGCGGTATTAACCCTGGTCACCATAGGTCAACGCTTGTGGCACGTGCGCGGTCAACTGAAATCTCGGCAACCTCCTGCGGCCACGGATGAGTTGGCGTGAAGGTTCAAGACCAACTCGTTGACGCGGGATTCAGCGCCGCCTGGTCGTTGATCCGGCGCTTACCTGAACCCGTCACGGCGGCCATGTTTGAAAGGAGCGCAGACGTCTTGTGGCGTCGGCAGGGCTCCGGGGTCCTTCAGTTGCGCGCCAATCTTTCCCGGGTGTTGCCTCCTGATCGACTTACTGATCTCGATGCCATCAGCCAGGACGCCACGCGTCGCTATCTGCGTTACTGGCAGGAGGCATTTCGGCTGCCGGCCATGTCGACCGACGAGGTTGCCCAGTCCTTCTCAATCGTTTCGGGCCTTGACCACTTGGATTCAGCAATGGATTCCGGGAGCGGAGCAATCATGGCCCTCCCACATATGGGCAATTGGGATATGGCGGGAGCCTGGGCCACCACGC
>JAFMCH010000098.1 GCA_017857875.1 Actinomycetota bacterium
GGGGGCCGCAGATGAGGAGTTCAGCGAGACCGCTTCACCGGTGGTGCGCGAAGGCCAAAAAAGCCTTGTGCCGCAGGGTCCGGCAGCGGTTGTCGACACCTCGATAACACCCGAGCAGGTAGAACTCGTGGTGCGTTCACAGTTGGACATGCCTGAAGGTTTCACCGTTCACCCCAGGCTCGCTCCACAGTTGCAGCGTCGCGCACAAATGGTCACCGACGATGTCATCGACTGGGGCATGGCCGAGGCGCTCGCGGTGGGCTCACTGCTCAACGAAGGCCGCTCGGTGCGTCTGGTGGGCCAAGATTCTCGCCGCGGCACGTTTGGTCATCGCCACATGGTGATCGTTGACCGCGAGAGTGGCTGGCAATACAAGCCACTCAAGGCCACCTACGCAGAGGGCGCAAAGCTATGGGTCTATGACTCGCTACTCAGTGAGTTCGCCGCCGTTGGCTTCGAATACGGCTATTCGGTTGCCCGACCGGATGCCTTGGTGATGTGGGAAGCGCAGTTCGGTGACTTCGTCAATGGCGCACAAACCATCATTGATGAGTTCATTGCCGCGGCGGAACAGAAATGGAATCAGCGTTCATCGCTCACGATGTTGCTGCCGCATGGATATGAAGGTCAGGGCCCTGATCATTCATCGGCACGCGTCGAGCGTTTCTTGCAGTTGTGCGCTCAAGACAACATGACCGTCGCAATGCCATCCACGCCAGCGTCGTACTTTCACCTGCTGCGCTGGCAAATGCATTCACCATTGACGCGACCGCTGATCATCTTCACCCCCAAGTCACTGCTGCGCGCAAAGTACGCGACCTCAAAGGTCGAAGACTTCACCACCGGCAGCTTCCGGGCGATTCTGCGCGACCACACGGTGGCCCCCGAGGGTGTGAAAAAGGTGTTGTTGTGCAGCGGCAAGGTGTACTACGACCTCGTTGCTGAACGTGAGAAGACCGGTGCCACCGACACGGCCATCGTGCGCCTCGAACGTTTCTACCCGCTCCCCTTCCGCAGCCTGCCTGGTGTGATCAATGCCTACCCCAACGATGTTGACGTGCGGTGGGTGCAAGAGGAGCCGGCTAACCAGGGCGCCTGGTCGTTCATGGCGTTATCGCTCCCCCAAATCATGGGTCGACCCATCAGTGTGGCGTGTCGTCCGGCTTCGTCATCGCCGGCCGTGGGCAGTCATCACCGACACGAAGAGGAGCAGCGCGCCGTCGTTGCTGCCGCGTTCGCTGACTAACCATGTACTTCACCGATCGGGGTATCGAGGAACTGATCAACCGCCAAGGCGGTGAGCAGATCAGTATCGACTGGCTGGCGGCGCGCCTGCAGGAATTCGTCGACCTGAACCCTGACTTTGAGGTGCCGATCGAGCGGCTGGCCACGTGGCTGGCGCGGCTCGAAGACGATGAGGACTAGCGGGTCAGTACTAGCTTTCCGACCACGTCACCCTCGGCCAGCATCGCAAAAGCCGTCGAAGCGTCGGCCATATCGAACTCACCGGCGATCGTCGGGCGTACGCCAGTGGCGGCCAGCAGGTCCATTAATGCGATGAGTTCTTCGCGGGTGCCCATCGTGGATCCGATGACAGACAGCTGCAGGAAGAACACTCGAGCCAAATCAGCCGGAGGCATGGCCCCGC
Source organism: Actinomycetota bacterium (assembly GCA_017857875.1). Taxonomy (GTDB): domain Bacteria; phylum Actinomycetota; class Actinomycetes; order S36-B12; family S36-B12; genus M55B157. The sequence goes on from JAFMCH010000098.1 coordinate 1,649, forward strand.
TCGTGGATCCCGAGACGATGATGCGACCACCCGGGCGAAGAGACTTCAGCGAGTGACTCCACGTGGCTTCGCCCACCGTTTCGATCACGGCATCGACGCGTTCGGGCAGACGTGCGCCTGTTTCGAAGACCGCATCGGCACCTAATTCGAGTGCAGCCGCACGCTTGGCCTCATCGCGCGAGGTGGCCCACACACGCAAGCCCATCGCTTTGCCGAGAGCGATCGCGGCCGTGGCAACACCGCCACCAGCACCTTGCACGAGCACGGTTTCACCGGCCACGAGGTGACCGCGTGTGGTCAGCATGCGGTAGGCGGTCAGCCATGCGGTCGGCAAGCACGCGGCCTCCGCGAAGGTCAGATCCGCGGGCTTCGGCACGACATTGCGAGCAGGCACCCACACGTATTGGGCGAAGGTGCCCGGATACACCTCACTGAGAAGTGAACGCTTGGGGTCGAGGGTTTCATCACCGCCACCGGCAGCAGGATCGCCGATCACCGCGTGCACCAGCACCTCGGAGCCATCAGGTGCAATGCCGGCTGCGTCACAACCCAAGGTCATCGGCAGTCGATCGGCGGTGATCCCCACACCGCGTAACGTCCACAGGTCATGGTGGTTGAGGCTGGCTGCCTTGACCTCGACCCGCACCCAGTCTGCCGGCACCTCAGGTTCGGGCAAATCACCAACAACAAGACCCGCTAGCGGATCATTGGGATCAATCGACTGGGCGTAGACAGCGAACACGCTTAACTCCTCCGGATAGCTTCAGATAGCGGAAGCCTAGCCACCCCGTCAGCGATTGCTGCCACGGCTACGGCGCGCGGCACCTCCGCTGAGACCCGTTGATCAAAGACACTCGGGATGATGTAGTCCGCACTGAGGTCCGCGCCCACAACATCGGCGACTGCTTGGGCTGCAGCCAGTTTCATTCCGCTGGTAATGCTTGTCGCACGGACGTCGAGGGCACCGCGGAAGATTCCTGGAAAGGCCAAGACATTGTTGATCTGATTAGGGAAATCACTGCGACCGGTAGCGACGACCGCTGCCGTACGGTGGGCAACATCGGGGTGGATTTCCGGGTCGGGATTGGCCAGGGCAAACACGATCGAGTGCGCGGCCATGGTGGCTACGGCATCGTCATCGACGCGGCCGGCAGATAACCCGATGAACACATCAGCACCCCGCAAGGCCTCCGCCAGTGTGCCGGTGAGGTCAGCTCGGTTCGTACGTGCCGCTAATTGGGCCTTCACCTCGGTCAGGTCTTCTCGGTCGGGGCCCAGGATTCCCCGCGAATCCGCAACGGCGATATCTCCGATGCCGGCGTCGAGCAACATGTCCGTGACCGCGACACCGGCTGCTCCGGCACCTGACACCACCACACGCAGGTCTGCCAGTGACCTGTGCGTCACCTTGGCGGCATTGAGCAGCGCCGCCAACACCACAACCGCGGTTCCGTGTTGGTCGTCGTGGAAAACCGGAATATCAAGGGCGGCATCAAGGCGTTGTTCGATCTCAAAGCACCTTGGGGCGGATATGTCTTCGAGGTTAATCCCGCCATAAGCGGGCGCGATGCGCACCACGGTGTCGATGATTTCATCAACATCTTTGGTGTCCAGGCAGATCGGCACCGCGTCAACGCCACCGAATTCTTTGAACAGCAGGGCCTTGCCTTCCATCACCGGAAGAGAGCCCAGCGGGCCAATGTCGCCTAGACCCAACACTGCGGTGCCGTCGGTGACGATCAGCACGGTGTTTGATTTCCAGGTGAAGTCGAAGGCCAGATCGGGGTCGTCTGCGATAGCGGTGCATACGCGAGCGACACCCGGGGTGTAAGCCAGGGACAACCCGGCGCGATCGCGGACTCGAACTGTCGGTCGAACCTCAATCTTTCCGCCGCGATGCAGCGGAAACGCCGGATCAGCGTCAAAGGGCGAGGCGAGCGGGCCAACGTCGACGGGTTCGGTCATGCCCGCCAGTCAAACACATGGCGGCGTAGTCGGGGTCGGTATCGCCACCACAGTGGCCCAAAGATCAATTCGCGCTCCACCGGCCCAAAGTCTCGCGAATCACGACTCGCCTCCGCGTTGTCGCCGGTGACCCACCACCCGGTGCCACTGCGCCGAATAATCCGCTTGACCAGCCATCGCTCCAACAGTTCCGGATCGCGTAACAGCACAATGTCACCGATCCGCGGCGTTCCTGATCGGGCCAGCCACCATTCGCCCGGTTGCAGGGTTGGCAGCATGGAGGGGCCACTGATGACGACGCGTCGTATCGGAGGCTGCCAGCGCATACGCCCGATCATGCCCCAATACCGATCGGCGTCTAGTCTGGAGGCACGCGCCTCGCGTGACTACAACCAACGGAGGAACCATGCTGTTGACCACCTTGACGAACCTGGCCCATCGGGCCATCGCTCCGCGCACGATCGCCCACGCGCACTGCGACCTTCCCTGCGGCGTGTATGACCCCGCCCAGGCTCGCCTTGAAGCCGAGTCGGTAAAGGCCTGCATGGAGAAGCACAATGCTTCTGATGATCATGACTTCAAAGCCCGCGCGATCTCCATCAAGGAAGAGCGCTCACACCTGGTGAAAGAACACCTGTGGGTGTTGTGGACCGACTACTTCAAGCCGCCACACTTTGAGGCATACCCCAACCTGAACACCCTGTTCAATGACGCCACCAAGTTGGCCGGCGCTGGCGGCACCAAGGGCACCACCGATGTTGCTGTCGCCGATCAATTGCTCGCCAAGATCGATGAGATCTCCGATATTTTCTGGGCCACGAAGAAAGCCTGATCAATAACGAGGGTTGTCCTGTCGGACTTGCAAGACGGAGATTCAGCCCGCACTAAGCACCCCCACCGTCGAGTGGCACCTCACGGACAGGTTTTGACCGTTTTGTCTGTACGTGAGATGCCGCTCGGCAGCAGGGTTTAGCGGGTGGACCCGGCGCTGTCGATGGTTTGACCAGCCAACTTCACCCGGGCCCCCGCGCGGTCATTCGGCTTTGAAAAGTCAGGCTTCAGGTATGGCTCCGGTTACCTTCACCATCAATCGGCACATCAGCCTCGCAACACACGTCGACGAACTCGACGTAGAGGCCATGACCGTATGCACTATAAAAATCGGCCTTGTGCTTACTGTCCCCCCTTTCCCTGCGGATCATAGAAAGTCAGGCCGCCCACCACTCAAGCGCAGGCCGCTTCATCGCACCCGACAGCCGAGAATTCAATGCGCGAATGAGGCCACC
>JAFMCH010000029.1 GCA_017857875.1 Actinomycetota bacterium
GTGGTGCGCGATGGCGTGATGGCCCAGGTCGAGATGCAGGTCGGTCCACATCGCGTGGTGAGCTTGATGAGCCGCGAGGCCGCCGATGAATTGAACCTCGAGCCTGGGTCACTCGCTGTCGCAGCCGTGAAGTCAACCAATGTGGTGATTGAGGCGCTGGAGTTGTCGTGATGCGGGCTGTGTGGGCGCTCACCCTGGTGTCTCTAGCCGCCTGCGGCGGCGCGGGAAACTCCTCGGAGCAACTGACAGTCGCTGGAGCAGCATCATTGACCAAGTCCTTCACTGCCATGGCCGAGGCCTTCGAACAGGCGAATCCTGGTGTTGACGTCGTGCTGACTTTTGGACCCAGCAGTTCGGTCGCTGCCCAGGTGCGCAATGGAGCCCCGGTTGACGTCGTGGCGACGGCCAACGAAGAGACCATGAACCAGGTTGTCCGCGCCGACATCGTGACGGCGCCGATCATTTTTGCTCGCAATGCCCTTACCGTCGTGGTGCCTATTGCCAATCGGGCCGGTATTTCCTCGTTCGAGGACTTGGACGCCCCCAATATTTCAGTAGCCGTCTGTCAACCTCAGGTGCCCTGCGGCGCTGCGGCCGCGCAGACCATCGCCCAAAGCGGACTGTCGATCAGTCCGGTTACCCGCGAAAATGATGTCCGCGGTGTGCTGACCAAGGTAATCGCCGACGAGGTAGATGCCGGCTTCGTGTACATCACCGACGCTGTCGGTGTAGCCGAAGAGGTTCGCGAGATAGCGATACCGGCGCCGTGGGTCACGACCGTGAAATATCCCATCGCCCGGGTCACGTCGTCATCGCGGCAGCAACTAGCCGAGGAATTCATCGCATTCGTCACCTCTGCTGTCGGGCAGTCGATCCTTTCGGCCGCCGGGTTCATCGCACCCGAAGGCGCGCCATGACAGGGAGAGCCCAGGGTCAGCGCACCCGTCTAGCCGTGCCGGTGTTCCTTGCCATTCCCGCCGCAATCGCCATGGCATTCCTGGTTATTCCGTTGGTGGGGTTGCTCGTCATGACGCCGTGGGGCGACCTGATGGGTCTTCTTGGCCAAGAACAAACCCAGCAAGCCCTGCGGTTATCGATCATAACGTCGTTGTCAGCCACCGGAATCGCGTTGATACTCGGGGTTCCTTTGGCGTGGATCCTCGCGCGAGTGCCGTTTCGGGGCAGGTCGTTGGTGCGGGTATTGGTGCTCCTGCCGTTGGTGTTACCGCCCGTAGTCGGGGGGACAGCCCTGCTGGCTGCGCTGGGGCGCCGCGGCATCATCGGGGCGCCGCTGGAGGCGCTCACCGGCATCACCCTGCCGTTTAGCACGACCGCGGTCATTATCGCCGAGACTTTTGTTGCGATGCCGTTCTTAATCATCACTGTCGAAGGCGCGCTTCGAGGCATGGACCAAAGATTCGAAGAGGCGGCATCGACCCTCGGTGCATCGCGAGCACGCGTACTGTTTCGGATCACGCTGCCCATGGTGCTTCCCGGCATCGTTGCCGGAGCGACCTTGGCCTGGGCCCGCGCCCTTGGTGAATTTGGGGCAACCATCACCTTCGCCGGCAATTTTCCCGGACGAACTCAGACTCTTCCATTGGCGGTGTACTCGCTCTTGGAGACCGATCGCGATGCTGCCATTGCCTTAAGCGTGGTGCTCTTGCTCGTGTGTGTCATTGTGCTCTTGGCATTGCGTGAGCAGTGGTTGCGCCCAGGAGCGCAGCGATGAAGGTGACGCGATGAAGGCTAATGCCGAGAACGCCGCTGACCTGTCAGGTCACCTGCGGGTACCTCGCCCGGCCTTTGATGTGCGCGCGATGTTGAAGCTTCAGCGCGGTCGCGTGATGGCCATAGTGGGACCCAACGGTGCCGGGAAATCAACGGTGTTGCGAGCGATCGCCGGGCTTGAACCCAGTGCTACCGGTGAACTCATGGTGGGTGATCAGCTGTGGATGTCTGAGGGGATGTGGATGCCTCCGGAACTCCGCTCAGTTGGTTTCGTGTTTCAAGATTATCTGCTCTTTCCACATTTGAGCGTTGTCGAAAACGTTGCTTTTGGAATGCGCCGAACGGGCGAATCGAGAACAGACGTGAAGCGTCGGGCCCATGACTGGTTGGGCACCTATGGAATTGCCGACCTGGCGCACCAGAAGCCGGGTCAGATCTCCGGTGGCCAAGCCCAGCGCGTTGCCCTGGTGCGAGCACTCGCCAGGGAACCGAAGGTCTTATTGCTTGATGAACCGCTGGCTGCCCTTGATGCTGGCACGAGTGCGCGCATTCGACTGGAACTCGCAGAGCATCTCAGGCAGTTTTCAGGGATCACTCTCCTGGTCACGCACAATCCAATTGAAGCGCTGGTGCTGGCTGATGACCTGTGCGTTATGCAGGAGGGGGCGGTGGTGCAGATGGGCACGGTCGCTGAGGTCACGCATCGACCTGCAACTAGCTACGTCGCGACGCTGATGGGCTTGAACTTGCTTGCTGGTGTTCTTGACCTGGACCGAATTCGACTCGATGGAGGGGGGGAATTCACGGTGAAGTCACTCCAAGAACCAGGCCGTGTTTTCGCCTCTGTGCGTCCGTCGGCGATTTCTGTGCATCGACGTCGGCCTGAGGGGAGTGCTCGCAATATCTGGACGGGCACGGTGGGGGGTATTGAACAGTTGGGTGACCGCGTGCGACTTGAGGTGCATGGCCCTCCACGCGTGCTCATTGATGTCACACCCGCGGCCGTTGCGGAGTTGGGTATCAAGCCGGGAATCGAGGTGTGGATGTCGGTCAAGGCCACGGAAATTGACGTCTATTCGGCCTCGACCACACAGGAGTTCACCTGATCGAAACAAAACCCCCAGAAATGTGATCGGCCTGTAACCAGCGCGTGCACGTACGAGAAACACGCCTGCGCGACGGTTCACCCAAGAGCGGTACCTGGCTTGACGGTATCGGCCACATCTAAGGGAGTGAGGCGCGTATGGATCTCGAACTCGACACAGGTACGACGGCCTGGTTGCTGACATCGACCGCATTAGTTTTCATCATGATTCCGGGGTTGGCTTTCTTTTACGGGGGCATGAACCGATCGAAATCCGTACTTAACATGCTCATGATGGTCGTGGGTGCCACGTTTGTCGTTGGCATCTTGTGGATCGCGTACGGATACTCCATGGCGTACGGCTCGACCACGGGTAATTTCGTCGGCAGCTTCACCGACTACTTCGGGGTGACTCAAGCCATTAGTGTTGGTGGAGACGGATTCCCGCCGATGGTCGACGTCGCCTTCCAAGCCATGTTTGCGTGCTTGACCGTTGGCCTTATTGCAGGTGCCGTAGCCGACCGGATGAAGTTTGGGGCTTGGTTAATTTTTGCAGGCGTCTGGGCTTCGCTGGTGTATTTCCCGGTGGCTCACTGGGTATGGGGTGGCGGATGGATTGGTCAGCTCAACATCAACGGCGCTGAGGTAATCGACTTTGCCGGTGGTACCGCCGTGCACATCAATGCTGGCGCCGCGGCACTTGCGGTCGCCATCATTTTGGGCAAGCGGTTGGGGTGGCCGCGTACGCCTATGCGTCCGCACAACCTCACCATGGTGATGCTGGGCGCCGGACTACTGTGGTTTGGCTGGTTCGGATTTAATGCAGGATCCGCATACGCTGCCGACGGAGTCGCCGCCCTTGCCGCCACGAACACGATGGTGGCTACCTGCGGTGGTGGTCTTGCGTGGCTGCTTGTGGAACGCATTCGTGATGGGCACGCAACAAGCCTGGGTGCCGCATCGGGCGTCGTCGCAGGTCTCGTAGCAATCACCCCCGCTTGCGCCAACGTCACGCCGCTGGTTGCGGTCTTGATCGGTGCGGTCGCAGGTGTCTTGTGTGCCCTAGCCGTCACGCTTAAGTACCGCTTTGGCTACGACGACTCCTTCGACGTTGTGGGTGTCCATCTCGTCGGCGGTTTGGTCGGCACGTTGATGCTCGGATTCGTTGCAACGGATGTCTTCGGTGACGGTGCCAGCGTTGGCTTGTTCGCCGGTGGCGGAGTGGATCTCTTGCTTGTCCAGTTCATCGCCGCGATCGGTGTCCTGGCCTACTCATTCGTCATCGCGTCGATCCTGGCCCTTATTCTCAAGGCCGTGATGGGTATTCGGGTAAGCGCCGAGGCTGAGACCGGCGGTATTGATCTGGCCGTGCATGCTGAGACCGGGTACGACATTAGTGAGTCAGGCGGTGGTGGCGTATTTGCCGGCATCGGTAAGGGCTCTGTTGATCAGGAGGGTAAGTAGATGAAGCTGATCACTGCAATCATTAAGCCGTTCAAGCTGGAGGATGTGAAGAACGGTTTAGAAGAACGCGGTATTCACGGCATGACCGTCAGCGAGGCAAGCGGATTTGGTCGTCAGCGTGGGCACACGGAGGTTTACCGCGGCGCTGAGTACACGGTTGATCTCGTGCCGAAAGTTCGGATTGAGGTTGTCGTTGACGACGCCGATGCCGAAGGCGTCGTTGCCTCGATCGTCGACAGTGCCCAGACCGGAAAAATCGGTGACGGCAAAGTCTGGGTGACGCACGTGGACAGCATCGTGCGCGTGCGGACCAAGGAGGAGGGGAGCGCTGCACTGTAGCGGTGTGGCGCTCTTGCCTCAAGAAAACTCATAGCTGTCATGGATTATCGGTCGGGACGAGACGGTCTCATAGTCGATGCGTCACTATCGGCTGAGCGACGCTCACAGCAGTTAGTGGCCCTGACCGATGCGTGGCTGCATGAGTTATTCGCAGAAAGTGGCGCACCTGACCAAGGTTGGGCGCTGCTGGGCGTGGGTGGATACGGCCGGGGTGGACTAGCGCCGGGAAGCGATGTTGACATCGTTCTGCTGACGCCTGATCACCATGATCCACAGCATGTGTCCACTGTTGCAGATGGAATCTTGTATCCCATGTGGGACGCTGGCGTACGGATCGATCACAGTGTGCGGTCCGTACGCCAGTCCCGTGAGTTGGCTCAACATGATCTGCGGGTGGCGATGGGGTTGCTTGATGGCCGCGTTATCGCTGGAGATCAGGCACTCGGGACGGGCCTTGTCTCAGCGGTGCTTGGTGACTGGCGCGCATCCGCGCGGGTGCGGCTGCCACAACTGAAGCAAATGGCTGATGATCGCCGCGTGAAATACGGTGACGTTGCCCACGCATTGGAACCCGATCTCAAAGAGGGCTACGGAGGCCTGCGCGAGGCAACGTTGATGCGTGCCGTTGCTGCCAGTTGGATCAGTGATGTACCTCGGACAGGTTTGGCAGACGCGTTCGGCTATCTGACTGCGGTGCGTGATCTGCTACAAGTTCTGGCATGTGTGGATAAGCGCACCCCGAGCAACCGGTTGTTACTGCAAGATCAAGATGCCGTGGCCGAAGCCATGGGCATCGTGAACGCAGACGCACTCCTGCAACAGATTTCCGGGCACGCTCGCACCGTGTCTTATGCCAGCGACGTTCTGTGGCAGCGGACTTTGCGGCTGCTGCGCAAGCCACAGGCTCGGCGCCTCCAACGTCGTGTGCGAATGTCTGCTCTCGTTCGTACACCCATCGCGTCGGGGATTGTTCGTCACCAGGATGAGATTTCCATCGCGGCGACAGCGGACGTGGCTGGCGACACTGGATTGACTTTCCGCCTGGCCACAGCGGCCGCCACGAGTAACACGCTGTTGTCGCCCTCCATGATGGGAAAGATCGCTCAGGCCGCGCCTGCGATTCCCGAACCGTGGTCCGAACCAGATCGCAACGCCTTCATTGAATTGCTATCGACGGGTCGGGGTTTGATTGGAGCTTGGGAGGCGCTCGATTCCGCTCTCATTCCACAACGGTGGATACCCGAATGGTCTGCTGTGCGATCGCAGCCTCAACGCAATGCCCTACACACTTTCACCGTTGACCGACACCTGGTGGAAACAGCGGCGAATGCCGGGGCTTTCGTCAACAGGGTGGATCGACCAGATCTGTTGGTGGTCGGGGCGCTCCTGCACGACATCGGCAAGGGTCGTCATCGTGACCACACCGAGGTCGGAATGGAACTCGTGGCCTCGATCGCGCCGCGCATGGGCTTCGGTGCTGCCGACACACGCACGTTGATACGCCTCGTGGAGCATCACCTGCTGCTACCCGATGTTGCAACCCGACGCGATCTTGATGACCCGGCCACTATTCGGATGGTGGCTCAGGCCGTCGAGGATGGGCAGTTCCTGGATCTATTACATGCGCTCACCGTCAGCGATGCGATGGCGACCGGCCCCGCGGCGTGGAGTGATTGGAAAGCATCGCTGGTCGACACGCTGGTGGCTCGAGTGCATGCCAAGCTCGGTAACGACAGCCCATCGAGAGCGGCTGAGATCCTCACCAGAGAGGAATCGAATCGGCTGGAGCAGGGAGCCGGCACATCCGTCGAGTGGACCGTTGGCCCTTGGCTCACGGTCAGTATCGCAACGGACGATCGGACCGGGTTACTCGCTGACCTAGCGAGCGTTTTTGCCTGGCATCGCCTCGACGTTCACGCTGCCAATACCTATACCCACGGCGATCGGGTCTTGATGCGCTGGCAGGTGTCGCCGGCATTTGGCGAGCTACCGTCGGCAGACCAAGTGCGCCAGGACATCGTGCGCACGGCGTCGGGTGACCTTGACCTGAGCCCGGGGCTCCTTCGTCGAGAACCGATCGACGTCGTGTGGACTACACCGCACGTGGAGTTTGTTGCGAACGCTAGTGATGTAGCCAGCGTGCTCCAGGTTCGCACTTACAACCGACCTGCGCTCGTCCACACCATCGCCCGTGCCGTGGTCTCAGCGGGCGCCAGCGTTCGCGCCGCGCGGATATCTACGCTGGGGTCCACGGCCGTTGACGTGTTCTACCTCGTGGGGCTCGATGGCGGATTACTCACCGACGGCCAGCAGATCAGCGTCAGTCAGGCGGTGCGTGCTGCCCTGGCGGTTGGGGCGAGTAGGGCGGGCTAGTCTGGCGGCTAAACCTTCGACCTAGGAGCCGTATGTTTGCCACGCTCTCAGATCGGTTAGCGACCACCTTCCGCGGCCTGCGCGGCAAGGGCAGGCTGACCGAAGCGGACATCGATACGACGCTGCGCGAGATTCGAATTGCTCTTCTTGATGCCGACGTTGCACTCCCGGTCGTGCGAGCATTCACGGCAGCGGTTCGCGAGCGAGCGATGTCTGCTGAGGTTTCCGGGGCACTCAATCCTGGGCAGCAAATCGTCAAGATCGTGCATGAGCAGCTCATCACCATCCTCGGTGGAGATACGCGTCGATTGCGCTTTGCCAAGACTGCGCCGACCGTCATCGTCCTCGCTGGCTTACAGGGAGCTGGCAAGACAACCCTGGCGGGCAAGTTGGCTCGTCAGTTGAAGGAACAAGGCCACTCGCCGTTGCTGGTGGCCGCCGACCTTCAACGCCCGAATGCAGTCGATCAGTTGAGTGTGATGGCCGAGCGCGCCGGCGTCAGCGTCTATGCACCAGAGCCTGGTAACGGGGTCGGCGATCCCATTCGAGTCGCGGCAGACTCCATTGAGCACGCACGTCGCACGTTGCACGACATCGTCATCGTCGACACGGCCGGCCGCCTGTCGATCGATGTCGAGCTGATGAAGGAATTGCGCGGAGTGCGCGATGCCGTACAGCCTGACGAAGTGCTGCTCGTCGTCGACGCCATGATCGGTCAAGACGCGGTGCGAACCGCCGAGGAGTTCTCCGCCGGAGTCGGTTTCGACGGGGTCGTGCTCACCAAACTCGATGGTGATGCTCGCGGTGGTGCAGCGCTGTCAATCGTCACGGTCACCGAGCGTCCGGTGATGTTCGCCTCCACCGGTGAGAAGTTGGAGGACTTTGAGGTTTTCCATCCGGATCGAATGGCTTCGCGCATCTTGGATATGGGCGATGTCTTGACCTTGATCGAGCAGGCGGAACGGGCGTTCGACGCTGATCAGGCCGAGCAGATGGCCCGCAAAGTTAGCAAGGGCGAAGACTTCACCCTCGATGACTTCTTGGAGCAAATGCAAGCGGTCAAGAAGATGGGTTCGTTCACGAAAATCTTGGGAATGTTGCCGGGCATGGGCGACATGAAAGCCCAACTCGATCAAGTTGATGAAAAAGAGTTGGACCGGGTCGCGGCCATCATTCAGTCGATGACTCCGGCAGAGCGCAATGACCCCAAACTCCTCAATGCGTCGCGGCGTACGCGCATTGCCCAAGGCTCCGGCACCCAGGTCAGCGACGTCAATTCGTTGGTGGAGCGGTTCGGTGAGGCGCAGAAAATGATGCGTGGCATGCGCGGCGGAAAAGGCGGTATGCCGGCGATGCCGGGCACGCCGGGCTTCGGCGCGGGCGGCGGTAAGAAGTCGAAGGGGCGCCAAGGTCGCACCCCGGCCAAAAGCAAGAAATCCCGCAGCGGGAACCCGGCCAAGCGAGCCCAGCAGGAGGCGCAGGCGGGACTCAGTACCACCGTTGACGGTGGCGCTGCAGATATGAACTCGCTGGAATTGCCCGATGAGGTAAAGAAGTTGCTCGGCGGGTCCTAGGTGATCGTTGGCTTGGTTGAGTTCCCTCGACTGACCCGGGCGGGTCCGTTCTTCGTCAATCTGGCACACTAAGGCGGTCGTGCCGAAGGCGTGGGCCCTCTTCCCCACCCGATCGGTTGATGCCCGGGTTTGTCTCATCGCGTAACGCCCCACGCGCGATCAGCCTTACCTACCCCATACGAACAGGAGCACTCCCGCACCGTGGCCGTCAAGATCAAGTTAAAGCGCGTAGGCAAGATCCACTCCCCGCAGTACCGAGTCATTATCGCCGATGCTCGTAAACGTCGCGATGGCCGAGCCATCGAGGAAATCGGCATCTACCAGCCCATGCAGGACCCGAGCTTGATTCAGATCGACTCGCAGCGGGCCCAGCACTGGCTTTCGGTGGGCGCTCAACCCACCGAGGCGGTGCTCGCGCTGCTCAAGGTCACGGGTGATTGGCAGAAGTTCAAGGGGCTGCCCGGCGCTGAAGGAACCCTAAGAGTGGCCGAGCCCAAGCCCAGCCGCACCATCGCTTATGAGCTGGCTACTGCCGAGGCGGCCAATGAACCGAAGGTGCCCACGCCTAAGCCGGTTGTCGAGAAGGTCATCGAGGTTGTCGAAGAGACCGTCGAAGCCGTCGTCGAGGCCGTCGAGGAAGTTGTCGAAACGGTAGAAAAGGTTGTCGAGTCGGCCATTGATTCGGCCGAGGAAGCCATCGATGAGCGCAAGGCCGAAGAGGCCGTTGTCGCCGAGGCCGAGCAGATCGTCGATGCGGCTGCTGATGCTCAAGACGAGTCCAAGGACTGACGTGCTCGAAGACGCGTTGGGCCATCTGGTGCGCGGCATCGTCGACAACCCCGATGATGTCACTGTTCGTGAGCGCACTGGGCGGCGGGGAGCCGCCCTCCAGGTGCGCGTTCACCCTGAAGACATGGGTCGTGTGATTGGTCGCTCAGGCCGTACCGCTGGCGCTTTGCGCACGGTGGTCAGTGCTCTCAACGGTGGTCGCACAGTGCGCATCGATTTCCTCGACGAAACCGAACGCTGAAACTGCGCTGATGCGCGTGGTCGTTGGCCGCATTGGCAAGGCCCACGGAATTCGGGGCCAGGTGACAATCGAGGTCCGCACCGATGAACCCGAACTCCGGTTCGCTCCCGGTGCGACCCTGTTCATCGCCGATAGTCCAACGGTGCTGACCGTTGGCGATGTTCGGTCCGGGCCACGGGGACTCGTCGTGGGCTTCGTGGGCTACGACGATCGCAATCAGGCCGAAACATTGCGCGGAGCGATTTTGGAGGTCGATCGTCCCGCCGGGCAAATGCCGACCGGCGAGGGGGAGTTTTTCGATTCTGACCTGATTGGTCTGGCCGTTCGCGACTCCCAGCAGGTGACGCTAGGTCGCGTCGATGACGTCGTTCACCTTCCCGGTCAAGACCTCCTCAGCATCGAACCGGTTGTGAACGACGCGGGCGTCACCCCATCGTGGCTGTTGCCCTTTATCGAGCGTTTCGTGCCGGAGGTCAATCTCGCCGAGGGCTGGCTGCGCGTTGACCCACCCCCGGGAATTGACGTGCAAGAGTCGTTAGAGGGCTGATTTCATGCGCATCGATATTGTGTCGATCTTTCCGCAATACCTTGCACCGGTTCAACTGTCGTTGGTCGGGCGGGCCCAGAGTGATGGGCTCATCGATATCGAAATTCACGATCTTCGCGACGCTGCAACCGACCGTCATCGAACAGTGGACGACGAACCCTACGGTGGCGGACCCGGAATGGTGATGACACCCGAACCATGGGGGGTCACCCTGGATCGACTGCTGCGTCCAGATTCTCTCCTGGTTGTCCCGACGCCATCGGGGCGACGGTTTGATCAGCGCACAGCAACCGCGTGGGCTGATCGCCGGCATCTGGTGTTCGCCTGTGGACGATACGAGGGCATCGATACGCGGGTGATGGAGTATTACCGCCCGCGGGTTGACCTGGCCGAGGTGTGTATTGGCGATTACGTTCTCGCCGGAGGTGAGGCTGCCACGTTGGTCATGGTCGAAGCTGTGACCAGGCTCCTGCCGGGCGTTGTGGGCAACGTACAGAGCATCGTGGATGACTCCTTTGCCGACGGTGACATGGAGTCGTTGCTTGAAGGACCGGTCTACACGCGGCCAGCGAAATGGCGAGGCATGGAGGTGCCCTCCATCTTGCTATCGGGTGACCACGGCAGTATCGCTCGTTGGCGTCGCGATCAGGCGTGGCAACGAACGCGTCAAATGCGGCCCGATCTGCCGCCCCGTGGGGGCACGTCCTCGGGCCCTGTGCCAGACTGAGGGGCTGTTCACCGTAGGAAATCGGTCGACTGCGCGCTCGCACCTGCCACAGGGGGTGTTATCGCCCGGCCGTTGCACATTGCATCATCGGCAAGACCTTCGTATACCCACCACACATGTGGGCGACCCGTGGCGCTTACAGGAAATGATCACGATCATGCAGAGTCTCGATTTCATTGACGCATCCTCACTGCGTGAGGACATTCCGGCTTTTCGACCAGGCGATAACGTCAAGGTCCACGTGAAGGTCGTTGAGGGCAGTAAGACTCGCGTACAGGTCTTTCAGGGTGTGGTCATTTCCCGGTCCGGTGATGGGGTGCGTGAGACCTTCACGGTCCGCAAGATCTCCTACGGTGTCGGCGTCGAACGCACGTTCCCGCTGCACACGCCCATCATCGACAAGATCGAGGTGGTCTCTCTCGGAGATGTTCGTCGGGCCAAGCTCTACTACCTACGCGCCCTGCGTGGCAAGGCAGCCAAGATCAAAGAGCGCCGCGATAACACCTCGTCTGGTTCGTAGTCTTCGCCTACTTCACGCGGGTCGTGATCGGTTTAGGCCTCGTGTGCGGCTAGGGTCGCAGTGGTGAGCGCGGAGAATGCAGATGTGCCCGCAGATGCTGCGGATGCGCCGGAGCGCTCGAGTCTGCAGATGCCCGATGCGACATCAAGTGCTGGTGCGCACGCAGCCCCCGGTGGGGGTGGCCGCTGGAAACTACCCGGCTGGATGGAGTTTCTCCTCCTCATCCTGGGTGCTTTTCTTGTTGCATTCCTGATCAAGACCTTTGTCGTTCAAGCGTTCTACATTCCCTCGGGCTCAATGGAAAACACCCTGCAGGTCGGAGATCGGGTCTTAGTCAACAAACTCGTCTACCACACGCGGCCCATTGAGCGCGGAGACATCGTGGTCTTTGACGGAACGGGCTCCTTTATTCAAGGTGAGCCGGTCGTTCCGGATCAAAACCCGCTGACCTGGGTGGCTCGTTCCCTAGGGGAGCTCGTGGGACTTGCGCCACCGGGGGATCGGGATTACATCAAGCGCGTGATCGGTGTGGCGGGGGATCGGGTCGTGTGTTGCGATGCGGACGGGGCAATCACCGTCAACGACGTGGCCCTTGCCGAAACCGAGTACCTGTTCCCCGGCAATCCGCCCAGCAAACAGACGTTTGACGTCATCGTGCCCCCAGAGCGGTTATGGGTGATGGGTGATCATCGCTCTGCCTCGGCCGACTCGCGCGCGCACCTGGGCGATCCAGGCGGCGGCATGGTGTCGGTAAATCGGGTCGTGGGACGAGCCTTCGCTGTCGTGTGGCCGCTTGATCGGGCCCAGTTCCTACCCATCCCAGCTACATTCGAGCAGCCTGCCTTGCAGGGCTCTGGCGCGGATGCCGATTCGGGCGCGCGATGGCTCGACCGGTAAACGAACTGCCGGATGACACCGGCACCGTGGGTCCTGAACGCTCACCGGAGTGGTTCGGGTCGAGCGACGACGCTGCCGATGCGCCGGCGAATGCGGTACCGAACACCGACCCTGCTCGGGGTCGTCATGCTGCGCCTGGTCGCGGGGGTCGATCACGGCTCACGGGTGCGAGCCGATGGCGCAAGGGCGTGCGGTGGACCATTGAAGTAGTGGCCGTGGTGCTTATTGCGGTCCTTGCCATCACCGCACTCCGGGTCTTCATCGCCCAACCCTTCTACATTCCCGGTGCCGCTATGGAGCCCACACTGGCACCGGGGGATCGGGTGCTTTCTGCGTCAATCGCCACGCAGATAAGCGGTGTCCAACGGGGCGATGTTATTGCGTTCACTGATCCTGGGGGTTGGCTGCCTTCCGCACCGGCCAGCACGGGCTTTGGCGCCGCACTCACATCGGGCCTGGAGTTCATCGGACTACTGCCCGACGAGTCTGGGAATGACATGATTTTACGGGTGATCGGCACCGGTGGTGACCGCATCGTTTGTTGCGATGCGCAGGGCCGAATTGAACTCAATGGTGCTGCATTGATAGAGCCGTATCTCGCGCCCGGAGTGCGCACCGACCAGGTGCTTTTCGACGTGTCCGTACCGCCAGACAGCGTTTTTGTGATGGGTGACAATCGAGCAGCGTCCGTGGATTCGCGCAACCACCTTGATGTCAACAACGGTGCTGTCCCGGTGAGTGATGTCGTGGGTCGGGTGGTGTTTGTGCTCTGGCCTTTCAGTAGCCTCGGCCCGGTGTCCCAATCCAGTGCATTCGCTCAGGTGCCACCTGTCCCGCAACCGTGACTCGTCCAACCCTCCGCGTCGAGCGGGCGCTCCTGCGCTCTGGAGCGGCTATTGTGATCGGGATCGACGAAGTTGGCCGTGGCGCCATTGCTGGACCGGTCGCAGTAGGTGCCGTAGCGGTCACGGCAACCTCGCCACCAGCGCCGACGGGAACACGCGATAGCAAACTCTTGTCAGCCGCAGCGCGTCGCCAGTTGCGCCCGCGCATTGAGCAGTGGACGCCCAGTTGTGCGGTGGGTATGGCTAGCGCAATCGAAATCGATCGCCTCGGCTTGACGTCGGCCATGAAAGTTGCTGCGCTGCGAGCGGTTATCGCGATGAAGCCGGTGATCGACACACTGGCCGGTAGCGGGGCCATCGTCGTGCTTCTGGACGGGTCGCATGACTACCTCACTGATCTCGAGCAAGGGGCACATTGGTCGGTGCGCACTCGTGTGAGTGCTGACCTGACCTGCTCATCGGTGGCAGCGGCAAGCATCCTGGCCAAGACACAGCGAGATCAACTTATGCAGGATCTTGCTGTTGACTATCCCGACTATGGCTGGGATACCAACATGGGTTACCCGACGGCATCCCATCGATCGATGATCGCGGTGCGAGGTAGCACTCCGCTACACAGATATATCTAGGGCGAGTCAGCTACAACGGCCGCGGGAGCCAATGCGGATGTCGGTTGAGCGAGTGTCACCGATTGGGCCCGTAGTAGCGCATCAAAGCCAGGCATGAGCAAGAGTGCATAGTCGGAAGTTAGATGGTGCAGGTCTCGATAGGTCAGTGTTTGACCTACCAGCGCCGGGCACGTTCCATTCGGACAGATGAGATCATCGAGTGCTAGGGAGATGACTCGCGGATTTTCTGCGGCCAGTGAGCGAAATAGCGTGACAATTTCGGCGCGGGAATCCTTGTAGTTGGCGGGGAGATCACAGTCGACTTCCGCACCAGCGGTGACGCAGCGCACCATGTGTTCTCTAGTTTCCGGCGTGGGTTCGATCAATACGACAGTGGCTGAATACTCCAGCAGTTCGTCAATGAACTTGGTGGCTCCCGCGGACATCAGTGGGAGCCATTCTGCTTCCAACGGTGCCAAGGTCCGTCCGTCTTCGGTCATCACCGAGTCGATCTGAATCGACCGTGACGCCAAAATCGTGACATCGGGACGGTAATCGGCAGCTGTTTGGATAGCCGGTGATGAGAGGTCAACATCACAGTTAGCCAGCTTCCCTGACTTTTCCACGACGGTAACGAGGGCCCATGGGCAGGAAGCACGAATGACGGACTTCAACTGCCAACCTTGTTCTTGACCCAACGCGTCCAGCGCTGGCTGCCAGAAGCCTGCGTGCGAGTCACCGACGAGAAGGACCTTTGCTCCCGAAGCCGCTCCTGCCGTCAGTTCGCCCACAGCTGCCTCTTGAGCGTCGTTGTCGAGTTGATCGATCACCGCGGAGACGTTGGAGGGCGGACGCAGGTACGTCCAGGTACCAGCAGCGACAAGGCCTGCTGCGGTCAAACACGCAACGAGCACCAGCACTGCTCGTCTGCGCGGCCGCAGCGACAGGGCACTCATCGGGCGTTCGACTGCCACGTAGGTAACCGCAGCCAGCCCGGTGGATACGAGTAAGACAACAGGGACGTTGACCACCCAGTACTCACTGGTCAGACCTAGGAGACCGCCGATGATGATGAACGGCCAATGCCACAGGTAGATCCCGTAGGAAAGGCGTCCGATCATTTGTGTGAACGGCGCTGCGAGCCAGCGCGTCCCGGTGAGATTGGGAAGCAGCCACACGGATGCGACGACAACAACGGTGGCGAGAGTGGCGACGGTTGAGGCCACCAGGGGCGGGCGACCTCCGACAATCGGTGAGGCCGCCAGGACGATAGCGGCCAATGCAACGGGAGCAGACACGGTGGCAAGTGGTCGCACCCACTCCGGCAGCGGTCGATTCCTCATCACGGGTACCAAGACGATCAGCGCCACGAGCGCTCCCGCGAGCAGTTGCCAGGCCCGAGCGAACGTCGAAAAGTAAGCAGCCTCAGGGCTGCTGTTGGCCAAGAAGTAGGCGTATGCGAACGAGGCTGCAGCGAGGGCGGAGACTGCGGTGATTGCGGCGACTACTCGACGAAAAGCTAGGAGCAATATGACGAGGGCGACCAGCGGCCACACCAGGTAGAACTGCTCCTCAATGGACAGCGACCAA
This sequence comes from Actinomycetota bacterium, assembly GCA_017857875.1. GTDB lineage: Bacteria > Actinomycetota > Actinomycetes > S36-B12 > S36-B12 > M55B157. The sequence goes on from JAFMCH010000029.1 coordinate 15,330, forward strand.
AAATGCAGCACCGGACTCTTGGCTGAGTTGTCGGCAAAGTAGTCGACGGCCTCTTGCGCGAAGAGCCAGTTCGACACGTACAGGCTGGCAGCAGGAAAGGAGTTTCTGTTTGTGGCCACGTCGATTGCCGGGGCGGCAAAAGCGTAAGCAATGGCGGTGACGGTAAGGACGACCAGAGCGACGGGAAGTAGTCGGCGAGCGCGTCGCGCCCAAAAGACCACCAGGTCCAAACGTCGGGTCGACCACACCTCGCGAACGATGAGGGAGGTAATCAAAAACCCTGATAAAACGAAGAAGACGTCCACCCCGACAAAGCCGGCGGGAAGCCAGGGGAGGCCGGCGTGGAAGAGCACCACCAGAACCACCGCAACGGCTCGTAGCCCGGCCAACGGACCGTTGTGCGGGAGCACCGCCCATGAAGGCTTGCCCGATGGCTGTGCCGCCTCATCGGTCAGACCGTGAACGGTGGCGTTTCTACCGGGTTGAACACCCCCTACGTCCACTCGATCTTCCCTTCTGGTTGGACTCGGCTGGTGCTGGCTTTCTGTGGTCAGGAGTCCACCGAGATCACAAAATCTAACATTGACGGTGGGCTGATCCGGTCATCAGCGATGGTGGTGTATCCACAGGGGCCCCGACATAGATCTATCCCCAGGTCGCGCCTGGACCGACACTGCCCACCCATGAGCCCTCCAGCATCTGCAACGGAGGTGGTCGCATGCGCGCCAAGGATGCATTAGGCAAGTACGGAGAGGACCTCGCCGCTGACTATCTGCAGCGGTCAGGTCTGATCATCATGGAACGCAACTATCGATGTCGCTCTGGTGAGGTCGACATCCTCGCCCGAGACGAAAACGTGCTCGTGGTGTGTGAGGTCAAAACCCGCACCAGTGAGCATTTTGGTTCCCCATTAGCCGCGGTGACGCCCATCAAGCTGCGACGCATGCGTCGGGTGGCGATGTCGTGGGTCACCGAGCGCGGAGTTCGGCCACCCCAGATCAGATTCGACGTTATCGGCATCGTTCACGGCGCGGGGAATAAGCCGACCCTTGAGCATGTGCGAGATGTTGCCTGATGGTTGCCCGCACTTTCGCCAGCGTGATCGTCGGCGTTGATTCGCAACTCATTGAGGTCGAGACAGATATCGCACCCGGATTACCTGGAGTGACCATTGTCGGCTTGGCTGACACCGCGGTCAACGAAGCTCGTGAACGCGTGAAATCCGCAATGGCGAATTCGCAGGTCAGTTGGCCCAAAACTCGCGTCACTATCGCGTTGTTGCCAGCATCGGTACGCAAGCGTGGCTCAGGTCTTGACGCTGCGATCGCCGCGTCGATTTTGGCAGCAAGTGCGGAGGTGCCGATCGAAGCGGTATCGCGATCGCTAGTCATCGGTGAGCTCGGACTCGATGGAGCGCTACGGGCAGTTCCCGGGGTGATCGCGGCCGCACTGGCCGCTAAGACCGCGGGTCTGCAGCGTGTTTTGGTGCCGGTCCACAACGCCGCGGAGGCGGCACTCGTGCCCGATATCCAAGTGGGGGCTATCAACGATCTACGCCAACTTATTCGTGTTCTCCGCGGCGAAGAGGCACTGCCTGAACCACCAGATGGGGGCCGTCAAAACAGGGGCCTATCGGCCCCGGACCTCGCGGACGTTAAAGGCCAGCAAGAGGCGCGGTACGCCATTGAAGTGGCTGCGGCCGGCGGTCATCACCTGTCCATGATTGGTACGCCTGGGGTTGGTAAAACGCTGCTAGCTGAACGCCTGCCAGGGCTGCTACCACCCCTGGATGATCAAGCGGCACTCGAAACTACGGCGATTGCATCAATCGCTGGACGCCCAAATCCTGGATATCTGCAGCGACTGCCGCCATTTGAGGCACCCCATCACACCGCTTCACAGGTGTCCATAACCGGTGGTGGACAGGCAGGTCGCGTGCGCATGGGTGCAATGACCTTGGCTCACCACGGTGTGCTCTTCCTCGATGAGGCACCAGAATTTGATCGGCGCGTGCTTGAAGCGATGCGTCAGCCGTTGGAAAGCGGCATCGTGCGAGTGCATCGAGCTGAGTTCGCCGTTCACCTGCCCGCGCGATTCCATCTGGTCATCGCATCGAATCCTTGCCCGTGTGGCCAAGGCGTTGGTCGAGGCATTCATTGCACCTGTTCACCTATGCAACGCCGTCGGTATTCCTCGCGGCTGACCGGACCGTTGCTTGATCGCATCGATGTGCGACTCACCCTCACCAAGCCGAGTGTCGCAGATCTGTACGAGCAGGGGGAATCATCCGCTGCGGTTGCCCAACGCGTGCAACTGGCCAGGGAACGCAGCGCGTTCAGGTGGCGTGAGCGGCGCCGCCGTGATGGCGGCCGCGTGCGTACCAACGCTGACATGCTCGGCCCCGAACTGCGCCGACACTTTCCGCCTACCGAATCGGCGTCGCGTTTACTCATGCAGGCACTGGACTCGGGAACCTTGTCGATGCGTGGCGCAGACCGCGTCTTGCGTATCGCGTGGACCCTGGCAGATCTTTCTCAGCGCGAGCAGCCCAGTCTTGACGACATCGGTTACGCGATGTCTCTACGTGGACAATCTCAGCAGGGGGCGGCGTGATGACCGAGGCATCTTTCACCGACGACCATCGTGCTCGCGTATTGCTGATGATGATGACCGAGGGCGGCAATGAGCGCGTGTGGCACGCCGTCGACCAGCGCGGCGCATCGACGCTTGTTGATGAACTGCTCCGCGGCACGATTTCGGATTCGTCGCTGCAGCGACTTACCAAACGACTACCGCACGCGTCGTCCGATCTTGACGAAATGATTGCCGACCAAATGATCCGTGCCAAAGCCCTAGGGGCGCGGTTAATCATTCCGGGTGATCGGCAATGGCCGACTCAACTAGATGATCTGGCAGCCCGCGCTCCGCTTGGGGTGTGGGTGCTCGGCAACGCCAATCTGCGGCTCCTAGCATTGCGCTCGATCGCGATCGTGGGAGCGCGGGCGGCCACCTCCTACGGTCAGTTGCTCGCTCGAACGACCGCTGGCACGCTGGCGGATCGGGGATGGCTAGTCGTGTCTGGCGGTGCATTCGGAATCGATGTCGCGGCCCATCGAGGAGCACTGGGCGCTGGCGGAACAACCGCTTGCGTGCTAGCTGGCGGCGTCGATGTTGCATACCCGCGCTCCCACGAAAATCTCTTTTCGGACGTTGCGCGCGATGGTCTTTTGCTGAGCGAAGCTGCCCTAGGTGCAGCCGCCCAAAGGCAGCGCTTCCTCACGCGAAATCGAATCATTGCGGCGCTCGCACGTGCCACGATCGTCGTCGAAGCAGCGCTGCGTTCGGGAAGTCGAACAACCGCACGCGAGGCAGGTGAACTACTTCGGCTTGTGATGGCCTTTCCGGGTCCGGTCACCTCGGTCGCCTCAGCGGGCACGCATGAATTGATTAAGGACGGACAGGCAGTATTGGTGACCGATGCTGACGACGTTGTGCACTTGCTTGGTGAACCGCCGGTGCTGGAGGTACCTGACGAGATGCCGGTGATTGCCACTGCCCGGTCGGCAGATTATGACCATGAGCACACCGAGGCACTGCTGGGAGTCTTGCCGGTGCGTGGCGGCATCGGACTCGACGAGTTAGCAAGCCGCATGGGAGCGGATGCGGCGCAGGTGGGTTCCATGCTGGGGGTTTTGGAACTGACCGGGCGCGTCGAACGCAACAACGCCGGATGGCGGCGAGCTCGCCCATGACCGCCGAGTCACCGGTGTCTCCATGTGACGGGGAGGCTTAGAACAGCACAAACGGTGGCCGGAGTTTTCCGCGAGCCCTCCCTGATTGCGGGCCTTGTGGCGGGCACGATGTGAACATGACGGCCCAGTGCGATCTGACACCGTCATTGCCGCGTGGCTATTCGGACATCGTCGACCGATGGTGTGTGCATCTGGAAACTGAACGTGGACGCAGCACGCACACCGTTCGGGCCTACCGTCAAGATGTCACGCAATTGCTGCACTGGTGCATCACCGAGGGCCACCTGGATCCAACACCGGCAACGGTGCCGCTGGATGCCTTGGAACTACCGGTCCTTCGGTCTTGGTTGGCATCGGCCGCGCAACGCGGTGTTTCGCGGCGCACCCTGGCCCGTTACGCAGCATCGACGCGTTCGTTCACTGGCTGGGCGTGTGATCGGGCCTTCATGACGCACAACTTCGGTGCACGATTAGCCAGCCCACGTACTGGACGGCACTTGCCCACCGTGTTGAGTGTCACCGAGGCACAGGATCTGCTCGCACGGGCCACACGAGCCGCCGAGACTGATGAGCCCATTGCGCTACGGGACCTAGCAATGCTGGAACTGCTTTATGGTGCCGCACTCAGGGTGAGTGAATTGGTGAGCATTGACGTGAGTGACGTGTCCGGTGAGCGCCGCACGGTTCGCGTGTTGGGTAAGGGGCGCAAAGAACGGGTTGTTCCCTTCGGTGTGCCAGCGCACCGAGCAGTGCAGCGGTGGATCGATCGGGGGCGAGAAGCAATGGCCAAGCCGCAAGCGGGAGCCGCTTTGTTCGTAGGTGCCCGTGGTGGCCGTATTGATCCACGTACGGTGCGCACCGTGGTGGAGCGTTCGGCGACGGGCATCGGTCGGGTGCCGCGCCTGACACCGCACGGACTAAGACATTCTGCGGCCACGCATGTGTTGGCTGGAGGTGCCGATCTCACGGCCGTGCAGGAATACCTCGGACACGAAAGCGTGGCGTCTACTCAGATTTATACGCACGTATCGGTCGAGCGATTACGCGCGGCTTTTGCCCAGGCCCATCCGAGGGCTTGAGTATCACTGCACCGGCAATCAGGCGTAGCGGATTAACGTAGATGCCGCGCACCTTCAGTCCCCAGTGAAGCGCGCTGTCATGGTCATCGTCCGGTGCGATCCGCCCAATCCGCTGGCCGACTCGTACCCGGTCCCCGATCGACACGTTCGCGGTGACCGGTTCATAGGTCGTACGCACACCGGGAGCGTGCTGAATGCTCACGACCGGCCGCCCGGCCAGATCGCCGGCGTAGACGATGCGTCCGGGTCCAGCTGAACGAACGGGGGCACCGATCGGTGCTTTCAGATCAACCCCTCGGTGCCCGGCTAGCCAGCGTTGACTAGGCGGTGTGAAGTCGCGCGTGACCTGCACGGGAGTCGGCAGGGGGGCGATCCAGGCACCGAAGCTGCTTCGGTGGGGCCTGCTGGCGGTGGCTTCGGGCACGGTGATCCAGGCCACCGCGACGGTGAGGATCGCGATCATCGTGACACTCACCCATCGCTGCCAGGGGGAGTGTCGAACAGTTGAGGTCATGGTGGTTCAGCGTGATGACCATTCGATCCTTCCGCCACCACCGCGGGACGCTCCGTGGATCCCCTGCGCCCCAAGCGCCTGGGGAAAGCACCCCACGTCTATGCTGAGGCTTGGTTCGGTGCCTCGGCGTCGAATACATCGCGTGCTTGACCTCACGGTGTGAGGTCGCCATCGGTCCAAGGCTGTATCGGTCAATTCCCGGTCAAGCCTCGGTCGGGCGTTCATCGAGCACTAGGGCTGGCATCGACCGATGCTGGCAACAACCGATCGGCGACTCAGCATCATGCTGGCCGCCCATAAAGGAGTGCCCCATGGCCGTCGTCACGATGCGCCAGCTGCTGGAAAGTGGCGTTCATTTCGGACACCAGACCCGGCGTTGGAATCCCAAGATGAAGCGCTTTATTTTCACCGAACGCAATGGCATCTACATCATCGACCTTCAGCAGTCGCTGACCTACATCGATAATGCCTACGAATTCGTCAAGGAAACCGTCGCCCACGGTGGCACGATTATGTTCGTCGGCACCAAGAAGCAGGCCCAAGAGCCCGTCTCTCAGCAGGCCTCCCGGGTGGGAATGCCCTATGTCAATCACCGCTGGCTAGGCGGCATGCTGACCAACTTCTACACCGTGCACAAGCGGATTCAGCGGCTGAAGGAGCTCGAGGAGCTCGACGCTGACAGCACTGGCTCGGGGATGACGAAGAAGGAGCTCCTGGTGCTCAGCCGCGAGCGCATCAAGCTTGATCGCACCCTCGGCGGCATCCGCGACATGGTGAAGGTGCCCTCAGCCATTTGGGTTGTCGACACAAAGAAGGAGCACATCGCAGTCGGCGAAGCCCGCAAGCTAGGTATCCCCGTAATCGCCATCTTGGACACCAACTGCGACCCCGATGAGGTCGATTTCCCGATCCCCGGCAACGATGACGCTATCCGCTCGGTGGCTCTCTTGACGCGCGTCATCGCAGACGCTGTGGCCGACGGCCTCATGACTCGGGCCGGTCGTGCCCGCGCGGATGCCGGCGAAGCAGCCGTGGTCGTCGACGAGCCGCTCGCAGAGTGGGAGACTGAACTACTGACCGGCTCAACTGCGGCCGATGCACCTGTTGAGTCTGTCGTCGCTGAGGTGGTCGTTGAGGCCACCGTCGAGGCCACCGTCGAGGCCGACACCACCACCACGGAAGGTACGAACTAACGCCATGGCGAACATCACCGCCGCAGACGTCAAAAAACTCCGCGATCTCACCGGCGCGGGCATGATGGAGTGCAAGAAGGCTCTGGAAGAGGCTGGTGGCGATCCCGACCAGGCTTTGGAGGTACTGCGCATCTCTGGTGCTGCCAAAGCAGCCAAGCGGGGTGCGGAGCGCACCGCGAGTAATGGACTGGTCGTGTCCTCGGACAACGTGCTCGTCGAAATGCTCTGCGAGACAGACTTCGTCGCGAAGAATGAGGATTTTCAAGCACTCGCCGGCACTATCGTGACGGCCGCCTTTGACAATCAGATTGGCGATCGCGAAGCACTCCTAGCAGCACAATTGCCCCAGGGTGGCTCCGTAGCCGATGCGATCGGTGGCATGGCCGGCATCATTGGCGAGAAGTTGGAACTTGGGCGAGTGGCCCTGCTCAAGGCGCCGGTGATGACCTATCTGCACAAGCGCTCGGCAGACTTGCCGGCTCAGGTGGGGGTCATGGTGTCCTACACCGGCGATGCAGCAGCCGCCCGAGATACCGCGATGCAGATCGCGGCAATGCGACCCACGTATGTCAGCAAAGATGAAGTGCCGGCCGACGTTGTCGAGAACGAGCGGCGTATTGCGGAGGCAACGGCCAAGGAAGAGGGCAAGCCCGAGGCGGCGCTGCCTAAGATCGTTGACGGCCGAGTTCAGGGATACTTCAAAGAGACAGTGCTGCTCGAGCAGCCTTCGGTCCTAGACAATAAGAAGACCGTGGGTGCCTATCTTGAGCAGGCCGGCACGCAGGTCTCGGCCTTCGCTCGATTCGAAGTTGGTCAATCCGCGTAACGGATGTACGGGTACTACCGAGACTGACTCAAGCGAGGAGGACGCAGGTGGCCGAACGCAACCCATCAGACCGACCCTTTCAGCCGTCCCTCGAAGGAACCGTAGCCACCTGGCCTGAAGCGCCCCCGGGTGGCTGGGGTCGGGTGTTGTTGAAGTTGTCCGGCGAAGCTTTCGCTGGTGGTGGCGAACTCGGCGTTGATCCCGATGTCGTGCACTCCATTGCCCGTCAGGTCGCAGGGGTCGTTGCGAGCGGAACTGAGGTCGCCATTGTAATCGGTGGTGGCAACTACTTTCGTGGTGCTGAACTGTCCAAGCGGGGCATGGAGCGCAGTCGGGCCGACTACATGGGCATGCTTGGCACCGTCATGAATTGCTTGGCACTGCAAGACTTCTGCGAAAAGCAGGGCCTTGACACTCGGGTGCAGACTGCCATCACGATGGGACAGGTAGCCGAACCCTACGTGCCCCGGCGAGCCATGCGACACCTGGAGAAAGGTCGCGTTGTCATTTTCGGCGCCGGCCTTGGTGCTCCATATTTTTCTACCGACACCACCGCAGCTCAACGTGCTCTTGAGGTGGGTGCCCAGGTCGTTCTCATGGCGAAGGCCGTTGACGGCGTGTACGACAGCGATCCGCGAGGCAATCCACAGGCGCGCCGATTCTCTCGCCTGACCGATGACGATGTCCTGGCCCGTGATCTCAAGGTCGCCGACGCGACCGCGATTAGCCTGTGCCGCGATAACGACCTGCCTATCTTGGTTTTCGACCTTCTCGTTGAAGGTAATATCGCGCGAGCGGTCCGCGGTGAGATGCTGGGCACCCTGATTACCAGGGATGGCCACAGCGAACTATCGGCAGATTCCGGATCCACCGGGCCTGTCGGCGATCATGAGGAGACACGATGAGTGATCAGACCGATGAGATCTTGCTTGAGGCCGAAGACAAGATGGACAAGGCAATCTCGGTGGCGCGCGACGACTTCGCGACAATCAGAACCGGGCGAGCAAATCCGAGCATGTTCGCCAAGGTGATGGTCGATTACTACGGTGCGATGACACCGATTAATCAGTTGGCCTCTTTTCAAACTCCTGAGGCTCGCATGATCTTGGTAACCCCGTATGACAAAGGCGCCATGGCTGAGATCGAGCGGGCTATTCGCGACTCAGATCTCGGCGTCAATCCCGGTAACGATGGAAATGTCATCCGGGTGGTTCTACCGATGCTGACTGAAGAGCGTCGCAAGGAGTACATCAAGGTCGCCCGCGCCAAAGCCGAGGATGCGCGAATTTCGATGCGCAACATCCGGCGCCACGCGAAGGAGACCCTCGACCGGATGTCCAAGGATGGCGAGGTGGGTGAGGATGACGTGCATCGCGCGGAAAAGCATCTCGACGAACTCACCGCCAAGCATGTCTCGCACGTTGACGAGGTGTTGAAGGCCAAGGAAGCAGAGTTGCTCGAGGTCTGAAAGAAGGCGACGTGAGTGACTCGAACCCGGTGACTCCCCAACAAGGCCCTCCGCCGCACGGGAAGGCGGGCCGCAACCTGCCGGCGGCCATTGCCTCCGGTGTTGTCCTGGGCGTGCTGGTTATCGTGAGCCTGCTGTGGTTGCCGTGGCTGTTCGGGGTGCTTGCAGCGGCAGCGATTTTGCTGGCGCTCTATGAACTCATAGGTGCCTTCACGCAGCGCGGTATTCGGATCGCA
>JAFMCH010000030.1 GCA_017857875.1 Actinomycetota bacterium
GCCCTGCCACAACGACCCGACCTGGGTGCGATCACGCTACCGGCCGCCGGCGAAAAGGCGGCACTCGAACGATGGGAGTCGTTCCAGCGCAATGGTTTATCTGAATATGATGAGTTGCGCAACCGGCCCGACCTCGCTGGAACGAGCACCCTTGGGCATCACTTGAAATGGGGCGAAATTCACCCACGCACGATCTTGGCTGACCTCGATGACTCGCCCGGCGCCGACACATTTCGTAAGGAAATTGCGTGGCGGGAGTTCTATGCAGACGTCATGACACAACAGCCCACGAGTAGACGCATCAGCCTCGACCGACGCTTTGATGAGGTCATGGACTGGGCCAGTGGGCCCGCAGCCGACGAAGCCTTCACGCGCTGGGCACGTGGCAATACAGGTTTTCCGTTCGTTGATGCCGGAATGCGCCAACTACGGGCCGAGGGCTGGATGCACAATCGCGTCCGCATGGTGGTGGCGAGTTTTTTGGTCAAAGATCTCCACCTGCCCTGGCAACGCGGGGCTCATGAGTTCATGCGCTGGCTACGCGATGGAGATATCGCGAGCAACTCCCATGGCTGGCAATGGGCCGCAGGCTGCGGCACCGACGCCTCCCCGTATCACCGCATCTTCAATCCGGTCGGCCAGGGCGAGCGATTCGACCCGAATGGCGACTACGTGCGTCGCTACATTCCGCAGCTGCGCCATCTCACCGGCCCGAGCGCGCACACGCCCTGGCTGGTGCCCGATGGCTACGACCACGGCTACCCCGAGCGCATGGTCGATCATTCGGCCGAACGCCTCGACGCGCTCGCGCGATTCGCCGAGGCCAAGGCTGTATCAACCCGAGACTGACTACTGTGCGCCTATGACCCCGACAGTGGCAGTGCTTTCCCTCAAAGGTGGGGTGGGCAAGTCGACGGTCACGCTTGGTTTGGCCGGTGCCGCGTGGGCACGAGACCTGTCGGTGCTGGTGGTCGACTGCGATCCTCAAGCCAATGCCACCCTCAGCATGGACCCGGCACCTTTCACCTTCACGCTTAACGATGTGCTGGCCGATGGTCGACCGGGTATCGCCCGCGACGCGATCGTGCCATCGGGCTGGGGAGCCCGCGTTCACGTGCTGCCCTCGGAGGAAGCACTGGCCCACCGAGACTCTGCCCATGACGTGGCCTCACCGGCACGACTACGACTGAGCCTCACCGGCGTTGGCGACGACTACGACCTCGTACTTCTCGATTGCCCGCCCGCCCTCGGGCAACTCACCCGCAATAGTCTCGGGGCCGCCGACCTGGCCTTGGTGGTCACCGAACCTGGCTTCTTCGCCTTGCGCGGCGCGGCCCAAGCAATACAGGCGATCGAGGCCGCACGCGGCTCAATAAATCTTGGCCTCAAGCCCGCGGGCATCGTGGTTAATCGAATGCGTCCTAATCTCAATGAGCATCAGTACCGGCTCCGTGAACTCAAAGCGGCCTATCCGCACCTGCTGCTCGAACCGATCGTGCCCGAGCGTTCGGCAGTGCAGCAGGCCCAGGGTGCCGGACTTCCGGTGCAGGCCTGGCCTTCACCCGGAGCGCGAGATGTCACCGAGGCGTTTGACGATCTTCTCGATGCGCTACTCGCTCACGCACCCTAGGCTGCTGGCATGGCCAAGCCCGCACCTACTCCGCGCCCAGCATTGACCAAATCACCGGATGCTCAGGTGCACCCGGTGAGTGGACGCAGCACCGAAGACCTACACCTGGTGCGCTCGACTTCCTTCAAGCCCAGCAAAGGCGGCGCCACCACGGCTGACGCTGTTATCACATCGGCCGGCTCGGCTAAGCACGGAAAACTTGTTGACGTCACGGTTCGGATGCCCAAATCTATGCGCAAAAAGCTGCGCGCCATCGCCAAGGAACGTGGCCAGACTATGGACGATGTGGTCAACGGAATCCTGGCCGGCTCCCTACCTCGCTAGGGCGATAGCCGATCGCGTTGCCACACTGAGGCGTCCGCTGCGCCCATTGCTGGGCTGTGACTCGTGTAGCGAATGCGGTCGTGTAATCGAGATGGACGACCCTGCCAAAACTCCACACTGTGCGCTTCAATGATGAATCCACCCCAAAAGTCCGGCAGCGCAACATCTTTTCCAGCAAATCGGGCAACAAGTTGATCATAGCGCTCGTGCAACACCTGCCGGTCAGCAATGACCTGCGACTGATGACTCGTCCATGCACCTAGTTGGGATTCACGCGGTCGAGACGCAAAGTACGCAGCAGCCTCTGGGCGCGGCACCGGCGACACTCGACCGTTCACGACCACCTGTCGATGGAGGGCGTACCAGGGAAACACCGCTGACACCGCAGCGTTTTCGCTCAGTTCGCGACCCTTGCGCGAATCTAGATTCGTAAAAAAAGCGAACCCTCGAGAATCCGCCTCCTTGAGAAGCACGGTGCGACTGCTGGGCTGCCCGTCATGACTGACGGACGAAACAACCATCGCATTGGGCTCGACGATGTCGGCCTGGCGGGCATGATCGAACCAACGCTGAAACTGCTCTAGCGGCGTCGCTGCCGTGTCGGCTAGATCCAGGGAATCGAGGTCGTAGTGAACGCGTAGGTCAGCAATTCGGTCAGATGACTGTTCGGCCATGACCCACATCCCACCATGCCTGCGCGAGGGAGTTGAATGAAGCCATGGTTGATTTCGTTCCAGGACTCGAAGGTGTCGTTGCGTTTCACTCTGAAATCGCTGAGCCTGACCGAGATGGCGGAGCCCTGCGCTACCGCGGGGTCGACATTGAAGACCTCGTGGGCCGCGTGTCCTTCGGCAATGTGTGGGGCCTGCTCGTAGACAACGAATTCAATCCTGGCCTGCCGCCGGCCGAGCCCTATCCCCTCCCGGTTCACTCAGGTGACGTCCGCGTCGATGTGCAGTCGGCCATCGCGATGCTGGCTCCTGCCTGGGGGTTGAAGCCGCTGTTGGACATTGACGACGACACGGCCCGGCAAAATCTGGCGCACTCCTCAGTCATGGCGATGTCGTTCGTGGCCCAAAGCGCCCGGGGCCTCGGGGTGCCCATGGTTCCCCAGCACGAGATCGACCAAGCGCGCACCATCGTCGAACGGTTCATGGTTCGGTGGCGAGGCGAACCTGACCCGCGCCATACGCAAGCCGTCGACGCCTACTTCGTCTCGGCCGCCGAGCACGGCATGAACGCCTCTACCTTCACCTCGCGTGTCATTGCATCAACCGGAGCGGATGTTGCTGCCGCGATCTCGGGTGCAATCGGCGCCATGAGTGGCCCGCTGCATGGAGGCGCCCCCTCACGGGTGCTCGGCATGATCGCGGAGGTAGAAAGCAGCGGCGATGCTGACGCCTATGTCCGACGAGTTCTTGATTCTGGACAACGACTGATGGGATTCGGTCACCGCGTGTACCGGGCCGAGGATCCGCGAGCTCGAGTCTTGCGCCGCACCGCGCGGGAATTGAATGCGCCTCGCTATGAGGCTGCTGTGGCCCTCGAAAACGCTGCGCTAGCCGAACTGCGCAGTAGGCGACCCGACCGCGTGCTGGAGACCAACGTCGAGTTCTGGGCCGCAATCGTTCTGGACTTCGCGGAGGTTCCCGCCGAAATGTTCACCTCGATGTTTACCTGCGCGCGACTTGCCGGGTGGAGTGCCCATATTCTGGAGCAAAAGCGCACCGGCCGACTGATTCGACCCTCAGCGAAATACGTCGGTCCTCGCCCCCGACGACCAGAGATGGTGCCCGGTTGGGATGCGGAAATGGTGGCGCCCTCGGGATACGGCCCGCCACCCCCTAATCTTGGCGCGTGAGCAACGACATCATCATCCCCGCTGACCTACTTCCCGCCGACGGTCGTTTCGGCGCCGGACCGTCGAAAGTACGACGTGAACAGGTCACCGGCCTGCTCGATGTGTCCACCACCTACCTGGGTACCTCGCACCGCCAAAAGACGGTGAAGTCACAGGTGGGTCGGCTGCGCAGCGGCCTGTCATCCTTGTTTTCCCTCCCCGATGGCTATGAGGTCATCCTCAGCAATGGCGGCTCGACGGCGTTTTGGGATGTCGCAACGTTCGGCTTGATCCACGACCGGGCGCAATTTTTGTCCTTCGGTGAGTTCGGTGCGAAGTTTGCCAAGGCTGCGCAGATCGCCCCACATCTTGGCGATCAGAGTGTGCAGAAATCCGACCCGGGCACCGCACCTGACTTCGCTCCGGCCGCTGGTATTGACGCGTACTGCACTCCACACAATGAGACCTCCACGGGGGTCGCCAGGCCGGTGCGTCGTCCGGCCGGCACTGATCCTGATGCTTTGCACATCATCGACGCCACGTCGGGTGCAGGTGGCCTTCCGCTGGATGCCAACGAGGCCGACGTCTACTACTTCGCCCCGCAGAAAAGTTTCGGTTCTGATGGTGGCATGTGGTTTGCCCTCATGTCACCGGCGGCAATCGCCCGGGCGGAGGCCATTCAGGCATCTGGGCGCTGGACACCGGCCTTTCTAGACCTTGGCATCGCCATTGAAAACTCGCGCCTCGATCAGACGTACAACACGCCGGCGCTGGCCACGATCTTCCTCATGGCCGAACAGGTCGACTGGTTCAACAACAATGGTGGGCTCGCCTGGTGCACCGAGCGCACGTCGACCTCATCAGGTCTGATCTACGACTGGGCCGACTCGCATGACCTCGCAACCCCCTTCGTCAACGACCCGACGCTGCGCTCAGCGGTGGTAGCGACCATCGACATCGACGACTCGATCGACGCTGCGGCCATAGCGAAAGCGCTGCGGGCCAACGGCATCGTTGATACCGAGCCGTATCGAAAGCTGGGCCGCAATCAGCTGCGCATTGCCGTCTTTCCCGCCGTTGAGCCCGATGACGTACAACGACTCATTCGTTGCATCGACTACGTCGTTGAGGCACTGTCCTGACGACTGAGCATGTACTGCGAGCAACCCCAACTCGCGACCGGCGCACCTACCTGTCGTACGTGCAGATGGGGTTATTCGGCTGGTTTCTCTACACCCTCGGCCCTTCGCTTTCGTTGCTACGTGATGAAACCGGACTAAGCCGCACTGCCTCCATTCTTTACACCCTCGCAGCGTCGATAGGGGGCATCGTTGCTGGGCTCTTAGTGGCGGTGATTGTGGGGAGACTGGGTCGCGGCTGGCTACTTCGAGCGGGCTCGATCAGCCTCGCCCTGGGAATTGGCCTGTTCATCTCGGGTGCACCCATGGGGGTCACCGTGCTGGGGCCCTTCTTTGCCTCGGCGGCAGGAGCCGGATGCGTCGTGGGTGTGAGCGCATTTCTCACGGCCCAGCAACGAAACGCGGCCGACGCATCCATCACCGAGAGCAATACCGTCGCAGCAGCCTTTGGCATCATGAGCCCATTGCTTTTGGGCGCGGCTGCCGCATGGCTGGGTGGCTGGCGCTTATCGCTGTGGCTTCTGGTCATCAGCGTGCTAGCCCTTGAAATAGTTCGCGGGCGGTCCGTCCAGGCATACAACATCGGCGCGCCTCGATCCTCAGCCAATACACCTCGACACCGCATGCCGGCGCTGACCTGGTGGGCGATTGGCGTGCTGGTTCTCACCACCGCAGTCGAGATGTGCTTTCTGTTTTGGAGTGCCGATCTCCTCGGTGATCGCGGCGGACTTGGCGCGGCCGCCTCGGCCGCAGCGTTATCGGCGGTGCTGGTGGGCGTACTCGTCGGTCGCGGTCTCGGGTCGTGGATGGTTGAACGATGGGACACCGAACGGGTACTACTGGGCGCGATGGGTTTTCTCTTCGCCGGTTTCGCCATCACCTGGATAACACCCAGTGCAACTGTCATGCTCGTGGGATTATTCGTCGTGGGCTTGGGTATCAGCGTGCAGTTTCCCTTGGGGATGTCCCGCCTCATGCGGGCCTCGGCGGGGGCGGCAGATAAAGCCGGAGGCATCGCCAGTTCCGGCATCGGCGTCGCCGGGGCTACCGTACCGGCGCTGCTGGCATTCCTTGCCGACGCCTTCAGCGTGCACCTGGCGTTCCTGATCGTGCCGGTGGTGCTCGCAGTAGCTCTGGTCATGCTCAGGCTGCGCCCGGTTCCCGCAGATCTACCCGAGGGTCAAGTCACCAGCTAACGGGAAACAACCGCAGCGATCACCCCACCGAGCACGAGCGCCGCCAACACAGCGAGGGTGACGACCCGTCGGGCAAGGTGTGACATCTCTCCACACTAGAGGGCGATAGCGTTTCTCCCATGACCGCAGAGGACTCACCGCCCCCTTCTGCGATCGACCGCATCCGCAACGACCCGGCTCTGCGCACTCGAGACGACACCGGCGTGTGGGCAATCGGCCTGGGCGTGATCGCGTGGCTCATCGCCGCTGCCGTCGTGACCTTCTACACCGATGCCATCGCAGGCTCTACGGAGGAAACCTCACGATGGATTCAGATCTGCTTAACCGGGGCGGGACTCGGCGTGCTTGGGTTCATCGTCGTGTGGCGCCGCCACCGTCGAATCAGGAGTGACCAAGATCTAGCGCGTCGTGAGTGAGCTCATCGGTGGTAAGCGCCGTGACCTCACTCACAACTACCTCTTCGGTCACCTGTGAATGCGCTCCGCATCCGTAGTCGAGGGCTACGACGTGTCCGTCCGCCGGCGACATTGTCTGAGCGCACACACCAAAAGCTTGACCTAGCGGACCACCTATGACGATGAGGAATCCGCATGTAGCGCAATTCAAATCAGCTGATCGAGCCATTGCTGCCGAGGGTCCGAAGTCGCCTTCATGCCAGCGGCGGGCCGCGTCAAGCCAACCCACGGGAGACAGCACGCGCTCACGCCCGAGACCAATTTCCCATTGGGAGGGTTGAAGGGGCGCTCGATCGGCCAGGCCTGTTAACTCATCGGCGCCGCTGAATCCAGCGATGAGCCGCTCGTCGTCGGCCGGTGTCGGCCACACTGTGCCCACCATCAAGTCCCCGGGCTTGACTCGCTCCTCCCACGGCACCCAGCGGGGCGCCACAAGCGCCTCTGGGCCTGGCACCAAGACGACTTCAGCAACCGTGACGACCTTCGCGCGGGGAGCGCGGGTCAAGGTGACTGCCCATCGCCAGCCTGCATAGCCACCGTTTCGACACTCGAACAAATGCGTGACCATACGATCAGCGTCGGCCACGACCTCTAGATGCTCACCGACGTCCTCGGCAGGAATATCGGTCAGCAACGCCGCGCGCGCTACATCAACGGCGGCGGCGGCGACCGAGTCTCGCTTGATCGAAGCGGTTTTTCCCGAACCCGTGGCGGCAGGTGACTTAGCCATCTCGACTTACTCCACGCCCGGGTTAGGGATGAGCCGAAAAACCCAGATTCCGCGCGTGGTCTCGCCGGAGCCTGCCACTACCTGCAGCGGAAGCCCGCCCTCAGGCACCTGTTGCAGGTCGGGGAAGGTAAATCGGAAGTAGGTGGAGTTGATTGGCGTTTGCACCAAGCGTTCAGTACCGATCACCGGAGTCCAGCCCTCGCTGGCCACCTGTGGCTCAACGCTGATACCGACTGTTTCACCGGGGATAACCTCAATAGACCGCACACCCTGCCCGGTCAAGGCCTCTTGCACCACATCCTGTGCGCACTCCTCTGGAGAAAGTGACTCGCCACTAAAAGACCAGCACAAGGCCTGGTCATGCTGAGTGGAGACACCGGAAAAAACCGAGATACCCGGGGCGGGTTTCTCGCAAGCGCCCAGAGCGAACACGGCAGCCCCAGCAAGTATCGCCAACGCTGAACGTCGCACGGAAGTGCGCATATCTATGACCTCACCTTGTCTTGTGTCAGCATCGAAAAAATCTGCCGGGCAAGCGCAGAATCACACATCGAACTCTTGTGCCACCGCCCGAAGCAGTTGCGCAACCTTCTGAGCGTGGTCATCTGCCGGGTAGCGACCACGACGAAGTTGGTTTGACGCAGCATCAAGAAGCTTGATGAGGTCTTCGACAATGGGCGCCATATCTTCGGCCGGCTTACGCGTGGATTTCACCACGGATGCTGCTGGCTCGTGCACGGTGAGGGTGAGTGCCTGCTTACCGCGCTTGCCATCAACGATGCCAAACTCCACGCGAGCCCCCTGTTTGAGGCTGGTGATTCCCTCAGGCAGCGCAGAGGCGTGCACAAAAACATCCTCGCCGTCGTCAGTGACAAGGAAACCAAATCCCTTGTCGACGTCGTACCAGCGCACTTTGCCGATCGGCACTGACCCACCTCCTGCCCATGTCTCGCACAGCGACGCTCTCTGCCACCACGCGCAATGCTTCCCACCTCAAGGCTAGCCGTACCCTGGACACATGGCTGACCCGACACCTTCCCCGGCAGGTGACCGCCTTCTACGGGTCGGCGGGGTGGTGACGTTGGTCGGCATCGCGTTCACCCTCGTCGCGATGCTGCCGCTGGTGGTGACCTCCATCGAGTTGCCGTCGGCGTTTTGGTTCCTGTCGATGCTGACCGGTGTCGGGCTTGCCCTGATTCTCCTGGGGTTATTCCAGGCTTCTCGAGCCCGGCGACGCCGCTAACCTCCACCGGTCACTCAGCCAGTCGGCAACGGCAAACAGGTCGGGCAAGACAACCTGCGCTCCCGAGCCGTGCAACTCATCGACGTTCGAAGGTCCTGTCGTCACACCTATCGCAACGGCCCCCGCGTGCTCGGCAGCGGTCATGTCGCCAGGGTGATCACCCACGTAGTAACCGGCCATTTCCGCGAGCAGCACCTGCGCCTTCGCGGCGGCGAACAGATCACCGACCACAACATCCGCAGCGAGGCCCGCGGCCAAAAGAACACGTTCGGCTATGGGCGTGTGCTTCGCGGTCACCACGATTGTGCGACCCGAGTGCGCGCGAATCAATTGCAGGATCTCCGTGGCGCCGGGTAATGGTCGACTCAACGGAACCCCGTGCTGGCTATAGTGGACCCGATATTTCGCCAAGAGAACGTCGTAGGGCACATCGGGAATCCAGCGGGGAAAAACCATGTCCAGCGGCAGTCCGATCGTTGCGGCGATATCGGTGTCGTTGACGTCTTGGCCGTAGGCCCGACATACGTGCTGTACCGAATCGATGATCCCGGCGGCGGAATCAACCAGGGTCATGTCTAGATCAAATCCGATCACCGGCGCAGCCACAGGCTGACCCTACGGGTAACGTCTCAAAGATGCGTAGCCTCGCCGACGACCTGCGTCAGCGCAGCGATGTCGAACTCGCAGCCCTGCTGCGGGCTCGCATCGACCTCCTTCATCCCACTCCCACAGATCTTGCCGCCCTTGCCCAGCGGGCTGGTAGCACCGTGTCGGTGAATCGTGCCCTCGACCACCTCGACCGATTCACCTTGCAGGTCGTTGAATCGATGGCCGCGCTGGCCGAGCCGAGCAGCCGCGACCAGGTGCTCGCGACATTTCCTGCTGATCTGCACGAGCCCGTCGGCCGCGCTCTCGATCTGCTTCGCGGTCAGGCGTTGATTTGGGGCGGATCATCTGATCGTCTCGTTCGAGCCGTCCGAGACGCGATGGGTCCTCATCCCGGCGGTCTGGGCCCATGGGGCGCCGATCGCTTTCCCGAGATGTCCCACTGGGGCACGGCACAGGTCAGCGATCTCATCGCCGATGCACCCGAAGCCGTGTCGGATCTTCTCAGTCAATTGATGTGGGGACCGCCCACCGGCGCAGTCAGCAACGCTGATCGACACGTCACCATCGAGTCCGCCCGCACACCCATCGAGTGGCTGCTGGCTCGAAAGTTACTGCTGCCCCAGGCAGGCAACACAGTTTTTTTGCCGCGTGAGGTGGGGTTGGCGCTTCGTGAGATAACCGTGGGCTACCCCGCCGTCATTCGACGCCCAGCGTGGCCGTCAGCTGAACCCATCGCCCAAGAAGTCATCGACACCAAGCGAGTCGACCACGCCGCAGCAGAGCAGGGCTACGGTTTGGTGGCCTCATGTATGGATCTGCTCGACGCGTGGTCGACGGCTCCGCCACCTGTCTTGCGCAAGGGCGGAATCGCCCAGCGCGACTTGACCGGGGCTTCGCGGATCCTGGACTCATCGGAGGAAGTTGCCGCTTTCGTAGTGGAACTCGTGCTCGCCGCGGGGCTGCTCGGCCGAGATGGCGCCACGCGTGAATCCTGGCGACCCACCACAGATTTTGACCCATGGCGGGCAGATGATGCGGGCAGTCGATGGGTGGACCTCGTGCGCACCTGGTGGGGGACCACCCGGGCACCGCACCTCATTCGTCGATCAGAGGTTGGCAACGAACCGATCAATGCACTGTCTGATCAAGCTCGATTCGCAGCCCTTCCGTCCTTGCGCTCAACAGTTGGCGAATTGATGGAAGGCGCGGCGCCAGGCTCAGTTATTGGTGCCGGTGAGGTCTTGCGCTGCCTTGATGACCGGCATCCCCGATTGAGCAACCCAGCGCACGACAACGCGGTGCGGGCGATCGTGACCGAAGCCGAGTTGCTCGGCGTCACCGGGCACTTCGCACTCAGTTCAATGGGCCGACTACTCGTCAGCGGCGCTAGCGACGCCGAACTCATGGCCGCCTTCGCTGCCCATCTGCCAACACCCGTTGACCAGGTCCTGGTGCAAGGAGACATGACCGCTGTTGCCCCCGGGCCACTGACACCTGAAGCGGCCCATGAGCTGCGACTCCTTGCCGATATCGAAAGCACCGGCGGTGCAACGGTTTATCGCTTCAGCACTGACTCTCTCTCGCGGGGCTTTGAGGCCGGCTACAACGCTGATGAAATCGAACGGATTCTGCGATCCAGATCGATGACTCCACTACCTCAGGCATTGACATATCTCATTCACGATGTGCAGCGCACGCACGGAAGGGTGCGCGTAGGTCTGGCGAGTTCTTACATCCGCTGCGATGACCCGACTGTATTGGCGCGAGCCCTTGCCGATCCACGAGCAGTTCAACTCGGGCTGACCCGAGCAGGTGAAGACATCATCATGGCCACCGCACCGACGCTTGACGTACTTCGGTTCCTTCATAGTCTTGGCCTGTCAGCCATCGCCGAAACCCCTGATGGTCAACCGGTCAGCAATCAAGAACTGCCCGAGCGGAGCCCCGCCACGCGAGGAATGGGTGACATTGCCGAAGTCACCACGCGATCAGTTCACACTGATGACGTCATCAATGCGGTCGTGCAGTCATTGCTACGTCAGCATTCCGCAGGGACTGTGTCCGACCTAGGCAAGTCCGACGACACGCATAATGATGATCTTCCCGAAACATCAACCACCGCAACGGTTGCACTTATTCGGCAATCAATTGAGGACAAGTCGCCACTCACGGTGGGATACGTCGATGAAATGGGATCAAGACACGGGTATTACCTGACACCGTTGCGTGTTTTCGCCGGAACCGTTACGGCTATTGACCACGCAAACAAGCAAGTGCGTGATTTTGCGCTGGCGCGCTTCACCGGTGCTCGCGTAGTCGCGCAGGCACCTAGTCGTGCCGAAAGAATGCGCTCCACGTCGTAAGTTCCTCCAGCACGGCCGCAATGGGTTGCACCCCAATGCCGGCTTCCTGAGGCACGTGCAGATATCCATCGTCAAGAACAAACGGTTTCGTCACGTCAAGGCCGAAGTAGCGTCCGGATGCACTCGTATCACCGGGCAATGTAAAGCCCGGCAGCGCTGCCAGTGCAACGTTAGCCGCACGCCCGATCCCCGTTTCGAGCATGCCGCCACACCAGACTGGAACACCGCGGTCACGACACAGGTCGTGAATATCGCGCGCAGCAACATAACCGCCAATACGTCCAGGCTTGATGTTGATGATGCTTGTGGCATTCAACGCAAGGGCTGACTCGGCGACCTCGATCGATGTGATCGATTCATCCAGGCACACCGGAGTGTCGATCGCCGCTGCGATCATCGCGTGCCCGACTAAGTCTTCCTCGGGCAACGGCTGCTCAACCAGCAACAGGTCATAGGGATCCATCGCCCGGAGCAGGTCGACATCATCACGCCGGTAGGCCTGGTTGGCGTCCGTTTGTAAAAGGATTTTCGGCCAGGTTTCGCGCACAGCCCGGACAGCTTGCACATCCCAGCCGGGTTGGATCTTGAGCTTGATGCGCAGGTATCCCTCGTCGATGTACCCGGCCACTTCATCAAGAAGGGAGTCGATGTTCTCATCGGGAGGAATTCCGACCGACACACCGCAGGGCACGCGGTCTCGCAACTCATTGGGATAGGCCGCGCCAAGATAATCAACGAGTCGCTCAGCACGGCCTCGAAGCCACGCGTCTAACAACGCGGTCGTGAGTGCGGTCTTGGCCATGGGATATCCCCGGATGCCGGCCAGCTGCGCGTGCACGAATGCCGGATCTAGTGACCGCTCATCGTTAGTCGACAAGACTGCTGGGATGAGGTGTTCGGTCATCACGTCGACGCAGCCATCCACGTATTCGTAGGAGTACCCGGGCCACTCCATGGCGACGCACTCACCCCACCCTGAGTGGCCATCGCTGGTGCGGGCCTCAACGAGCAGGACATCGCGGGTGGTTTGCGTGCCAAATGACGTGCGAAAGGGCCGGACCAGCGGCATATCGACGCGATAGAGGCGAATCTGCTCAATGCCGGTCCTCATGGCCCCACCCTAGGAGATATTGCCTGCGCCGCACGATGCAAAACATAGGAACCCTCGTCAGTGAAGCCGTCAATCACGAACCCCTCATCGAACGCCGCCAAAAGCAGTTCACGGACGCGCTCACGCCAGTGTTGGGCTTGGCCAGGGTCACTTGCGCGCAGTTGAACAATGTCAACCGGCGTTGGCACCAGCCGTACGTCATCTCCTGAGGTAATCAACTTTTCGTTAATCGGCTTGATCGCCCCCGCAGCAGCGGCCTCGGCCCGCTGGCTACCCACCTGCCACCAGGCAACAATGCGATCAGACGGGTCGCCGGTATTGATCGCATCGCCCATCTCTCCATAGAAATTCACGTGATACTTCGCCACTTGGACGCCGAGTTTGCACACGTTGAGATGAGCATTACGCCGTACGAGCGGGTCGAAGGTCCAGGTCACCACGCCAATGTCATGCCGGAGGGCCCACCAGCGCTGGTGCAGCTTCATCGCCGTTCCGATATGGCGATTGCGAGCGCTGTTGCGTACCCCGGCCATGTGACTGTGTAGGAACATGACCGGCCCGGCGACCTGAGTGGGCTCTGGCGCACCCAACTCCTCGGGTCGCGTCGTCTGACCCAACAACGCCAACGTCGCCCCCATCGGTTCACCGCTCGCGCGGTCGTAGGCCGCCACGCAGTACCCACCGGCATGGACGATCGCTCGCAGCAAATTGGGTCGCACCTGCGTGGAGCCATCCACACTCGGCCACACCTCATCGAAGATTGCCATGGCATCTACCTGCGTGCGCGCATCAGAAAGTTCGGTCACGATCACGCGTGCTCGGTCGGCAGCCGCCTGGGCCTGCCGGCGGGCAATCTCAAAGCCAGCCACCACGCCCCGCACGTTAGCCGACCGGATGCGACCATGGACCTCGTGACCTCACCTGCCCACCGCATCCTGACTGACTCCACACTGACTGATCGCATGCTTTCCAGCGTGGAAACCCTCGTAAACGTCGAGTCCCCAAGCAGCGACATCGCCGCCTGCACTCGATGTGCTGACGAGCTGGTAGCGGTTATGGCAGATTGGTTGGCCGCACCCGCCCAGTTGCTGCACCATCGCGGGCGCCCGGCCATTCGCTGGGGATCTGACCAGCCAAAGGTGCTACTCATCGGCCACTTCGACACCGTATGGCCGATCGGAACTCTCACCCGGATCCCCTGGGCGGTCAAGGGTGACCGTATTCAAGGTCCCGGGGTATTCGATATGAAGGCCGGCATCGTGCAGGGACTCGCAGCCCTCGCCGCCCTCGACCCGGCTACCCAAAACGACGTCGGCATGTTGCTCACCTGCGATGAGGAGATCGGCAGTGGTACGTCGCGCGACCTGATCGAGTCGGTGGCCACCGGAAGCGACGCTGTCATCGTGCTCGAACCCTCTGTCGCTGGCGATGTGAAGTCCTCGCGAAAGGGCACCTCGTGGTACGAAATCCAGATCACCGGTCGAGCGGCCCATGCCGGGCTTGAGCCAGAAAAGGGCATCAATGCCCTCACTGAGGCTGCTGCGTTCATCACCGCCACAACGACCTGGGGAGACACCCAGACCGGCACCACGGTCACCGCAACGACCGCCAAGGCCGGGGTGACCGACAACACGGTGCCCGACCGTGCCGTGATCGGTCTTGATGCCCGCGCGTGGTCGTTAGCCGAGCAGCAACGTGTCGACGACCTGGTTCGTCAGTGGGTTCCCATGCATCCGGAGGCAACGGTAGATGTGATCGCAGGGGGCATTAATCGCCCGGCGATGACCGCCTCGCCCGCCCTCGTGTCGCGCACCCGCGAGATCAGCGTCGAGATTGGACTGAGCCCCATCGGCGACCGAGCCGTCGGGGGTGGCAGCGACGGAAATTTCACCGCGGCTTTGGGGATCGCAACCCTCGATGGACTCGGTGCAGTGGGTGATGGGGCACATGCAGATCACGAGTGGGCCAGCGTCGAGGGCATGCGTGAGCGTGCCGCCCTGGTCGCCGCACTCATCACTGATCTCGTCCTGGATGCCGGGCATGTCGCATGAACGACGGCCCGCTGATCGTTCAAAGTGACAAAACTCTCTTGCTCGATGTCGATCACGAGCAGGCACTCGATTGCCGAAAGGCCATCGCGCCCTTCGCTGAATTAGAGCGCGCACCTGAGCACATTCACACCTACCGGGTAACTCCACTGGCCCTGTGGAATGCCAGAGCAGCAGGCCACGATGCAGAGCAGGTCGTTGATGTGCTGCTCACCTACTCAAAGTTCTCGGTGCCCCATGCGCTCCTGGTCGATATCGCCGAGACTATGGCCCGGTTTGGCCGATTGAGTCTCATCAAGCACCCCGTCCATGGGCTGGTTCTCACCGCCACAGATATTCCAGTTCTTGAGGAGGTGTTGCGGAGCAAGAAAATCATCCCGCTCGTTGGCGCTCGCCTCGACGAAGAAACAGTCGCCGTACACCCGAGCGAGCGCGGCAGCATCAAGCAGGTCCTGTTGAAACTGGGTTGGCCCGCACAGGACTACGCCGGTTACGTTGACGGTGAAGCTCATCCGATATCGCTGGCCGACGATACGGTTGGGCAGGACTGGCATCTCCGTGACTACCAGCGCGATGCTGTTGAAGGCTTCGTTTCCGGGGGATCAGGAGTGGTGGTATTGCCCTGCGGTGCAGGCAAAACCATCGTCGGCGCAGCAGCCATGGCGCGCATTCAATCCACGACCTTGATTTTGGTCACCAATACGGTGTCGGCCCGACAGTGGCGCGATGAGCTACTGCGACGCACCTCACTAACCGAGGATGAAATCGGCGAGTATTCAGGGGCCCGCAAGGAAATCCGACCCGTCACGATCGCCACCTATCAGGTGCTCACGACCAAACGTAAGGGCGTGTTTGCCCACCTCGACCTATTTGATACCCACGACTGGGGCCTGATCATTTACGACGAAGTTCATCTGCTGCCAGCCCCGATCTTTCGGTTTACCGCCGATATTCAGTCTCGACGTCGGCTCGGCCTCACCGCAACCCTGGTCCGCGAGGACGGTCGCGAGGGCGACGTATTCAGCCTGATTGGCCCCAAAAGGTTTGACGCCCCCTGGAAAGACATTGAGGCGCAGGGGTACATCGCACCGGCTGACTGCGTTGAAGTGCGCGTGACACTTCCTGAAAGCGAACGACTCGTCTATGCCGTGGCCGAACCTGACGAGCGCTATCGACTGGCCTCCTCCAGCCCGTCAAAGAACGATGTCGTGGAAACCCTCGTGGAACGCCACGCTGACGACCAGGTGCTGGTGATCGGCCAGTACCTTGATCAACTCGCCGAGATTGCCGAGCACCTGCAAGCTCCGCTTATTACGGGTGAAACTTCAGTCAAGGAGCGGCAGCGCTTATTCGCTGAATTTCGCCAGGGTCACGTACGAGTGCTGGTCGTGAGCAAGGTGGCTAACTTCTCGGTCGATCTACCTGAAGCAGGAGTGGCAATTCAAGTCAGTGGCGCCTTCGGCTCACGCCAGGAAGAGGCGCAGCGACTCGGGCGACTCCTGCGGCCCAAAGCCGATCGGCGCACCGCGCACTTTTATGCGGTCGTGTCTCGGGACACTGTCGATGCGGACTTTGCCCAGCATCGGCAACGGTTTCTCGCCGAACAGGGCTACTCCTACCGAATTGTGGACGCCGCAGATCTGACGGCGCCGGAGTCTGACCTCACCTAGCCGACAGGTTCAACATTCCGTTCAGATCGAAGGTAATCGAGCTGATGCCAGACAGCCCCGGAATAGGGATCTCTACGTCGTTCATCGTGACGGTGCCACCCACCTGCAAGGTGATGGGGCCGGTAGGCGGAGTAGGCGAGGCATCAATCGTCATCGGGATGTCAATGGTGCCCGCCTGCGCCTGGCCACTGACGCGCCATGGCAGCGCACCGGCCTTACCTTCGGCCGCAAAGACCAGTGAATCACCGTCGTAGCGGCGCACCAGGGCGCGCGCAGCGCCCTGCATGAGGAAATTGGAAGCCTTCAGCCTCGCCAAGGAAAGTTCAAGGCGCACCAGCACTCTGGCCGGGTGAATCTCCAGCATTCCCCCAACCACCGGTGCGCGCACCTCTAACGATGTCGGGCCAAGTTTTTCAGTGCGCATCGTGACCAGTTCATCGGGAAGGATCTCCCACTGACCGGTGGCATGGGAAGTCATGGGGTGAATCTATCGGCACAAAACCAAGCAGGGAGCAACACCACTTGGGTGTTGCTCCCTGCTCAGGTAGATCAGGTAGGGCGCTAGACGCTAGAAGTCAGACTTCTAGAAATCCATGCCTCCCATATCGCCACCCGGCATCGCGGGGGCGTCCTTCTCCGGCTTATCGGCCACGACCGCCTCGGTGGTGAGGAACAGTGCAGCGATAGACGCGGCATTTTGCAGTGCCGAGCGGGTGACCTTGGCGGGATCGATGATGCCCACCTTGATCATGTCGACGTATTCGCCCGTAGCCGCATTGAGCCCCTGGCCCGGGGGGAGTTCCTTGACCTTCTCAGCCACAACTCCGCCTTCGAGCCCGGCGTTTTCAGCGATCTGCTTGAGCGGTGCGTTGACGGCCTGGCGCACGATGTTGGCGCCGGTGGCCTGCTCGTCGGTCAGACCGAGAGCCTCAATAGCCCCGGCCGAGGCGGCCATGGCCTGAATGAGTGCCACACCGCCACCGGGGACGATGCCCTCTTCGACAGCAGCCTTAGCGTTGCGCACAGCATCCTCGATGCGGTGCTTGCGCTCTTTGAGTTCGACCTCGGTGGCTGCGCCAACCTTGATCACTGCAACGCCACCGGCCAGCTTGGCCAGCCGCTCCTGCAGCTTCTCGCGGTCGTAATCAGAGTCGGAGTTGTCGATCTCCGCGCGAATCTGGTTGACCCGGCCAGCGATCTGGTCCTGGTCTCCTGCGCCCTCGACGATGGTGGTCTCATCCTTGCTGACCACAACCTTGCGAGCCCGACCAAGCAGCGACAGGTCGATGCTTTCGAGCTTCAAGCCGACCTCTTCAGAGATGACCTGGGCGCCGGTAAGGATCGCGATGTCTTGGAGCATGGCCTTGCGGCGGTCACCGAAGCCCGGTGCCTTGACCGATACCGAACGGAAGGTGCCGCGGATCTTGTTGACCACGAGCGTGGCCAGGGCCTCGCCCTCGACATCCTCAGCGATGATCGCCAGCGGCTTGCCTGACTGCATGACCTTCTCCAGGATCGGAAGCAGGTCCTTGACCGCGGAGATCTTGGAGTTAACGATCAACACATAGGGGTCTTCAAGCTCGGCTTCCATGCGCTCAGTGTCAGTAACGAAATAGGGCGAGATGTAGCCCTTGTCAAAGCGCATACCCTCGGTGAGTTCAAGCTCAAGACCAAAGGTGTTGGACTCCTCAACGGTGATGACGCCTTCTTTGCCGACCTTGTCCATTGCCTCAGCAATGAGCTCGCCGACCTCGGTGTCGCCACCCGCGGAAATCGCTGCGGTCGAAGCAATTTGCTCCTTAGTTTCGACATCCTTGGCCATGTCGAGCAACTGCTGACAGACGATGTCGGTTGCCTTTTCAATACCCTTCTTCAGCTCCATGGGATTGGCGCCGGCGGCCACGTTACGGAGGCCTTCCTTGACCAAAGCCTGAGCGAGAACGGTTGCTGTGGTGGTGCCGTCGCCGGCGACGTCGTCAGTCTTCTTGGCGACCTCTTTGACCAGCTCAGCGCCGATTTTCTCGTAGGGATCCTCAAGATCGATCTCTTTAGCGATCGAGACACCGTCATTGGTGATCGTGGGGGCCCCCCACTTCTTCTCGAGGACGACGTTGCGGCCCTTGGGGCCGAGGGTGACCTTGACGGCGTCAGCCAGGACATTCATGCCCCGCTCGAGAGACCGCCGGGCCTCCTCATCGAATGCGATCATCTTTGCCATGGGGTGGTGTTCCTCCCGGAACTGCCGTGATGGATGATCGGCGCCCGCGACGGACGGCGTTGCGCATCGGACGCAAGCCTCACCGATCCTGGTGAATTATTAGCACTCAACCTGGTCGAGTGCTACCCACAGTATTAGCACTCTCCCCTTGAGAGTGCAAATCCGCCGGGTAGGTCACACTGGTGCGCGTGGACCCTGGAGCCGCCGAATGGTTCACCGAACGCACCTTCGAGGTCCCCACCGGGAGCCTCGAAGACCTGCTCACCATCAAAGGCGATCAGACCGTCACCGTAATTTTGCCCGCACTTAACGAAGCGGCCACGGTCGCAGCGATCATCCACGTGATACGCGATGAATTGATGCGGCCGGAGTTTCGACTGGTGGACGACCTGGTCGTTTTGGACTCTGGCTGCAGTGACGAGACCCCCACCATCGCCGCCACGGCCGGTGCCCGGGTGCTCACGCGGCACAGCGCCTTCCCCGCTGTGCCGGTACTGCCGGGCAAAGGCGAGGCCATGTGGCGCGCCCTCGCGGCCACTGAGGGCGACCTCGTGGTCTTCATCGACGCCGACCTGCGCTCCTTCACCGCCGACTATGTGATCGGGCTCGTCGCTCCTTTGTTGACCAACCCAGAAATCGCTCTGGTCAAGGCCGTATATGAGCGCCCGCTAGTCGACGACTCGACCACCGTGCCGGCCGGGGGTGGACGCGTCACCGAACTCGTGGCCCGACCCCTTATCAACGCACACTGGCCGCTCCTGGCCGGCGTTGCCCAACCCCTTGCGGGTGAATACGCCGCCCGGCGCTCGCTCCTCGAGCAACTGCCCTTCCCGGTGGGCTACGGGGTCGAATTCGCGCTACTCGTGGATACCGCGCACCTGCTGGGCGTTGATGCGATTGCTCAGGTCGATCTAGGCATCCGGCTACACCGCCACCATGACGAACAACGACTCGGGCGGATGGCGGCCGAGATCTGGCAGACCGCACTGCGCCGCCTCGACCCCGACGCACGCATTCGACGTGCGCACATGGGTGCAACTGACGAACCACCCACGCTCGTGCAGTTTCATCGCGATGACCATGGATTACATGCCCAAGAGCATCCCGTGATGATCTGGGAGCGCCCACCCCTGGCGTCGATGCCGACGAGCCAGAAGCCGTGACCTAGGGGCGCTGGTCTAGTTCGATGCCGAGGCGCCGAGCTGAGCGAGTGCGCTGGCGCGCGGCCCGCATCCGCTGCAGCCGCTTAACGAGCATCGGGTCGACGGCCAGAGCCTGTGGTGAGTCAATAAGACCGTTCAAAATTTGGTAGTAGCGAGTCGAGCTCATATCAAAGAGGTCACGAATGGCCTGTTCCTTTGCCCCGGCGTACTTCCACCACTGGCGCTCGAACTCCAAGATGCGACGGTCTCGATCTGACATCGTCTCGGCCGCCTCCTGTGCATCCCCTTGTGCCCACACCGACTCCATCGCGCCATCGTAGGGGTCGAATACCACCGGTGTCATTTACCCCCATCCCCCGCGGGTGTGTCCTGGGCATCGGCATTCCCACCAGCCCCACTAGCATCATTCGCACCAGAAACACTCACTCCGGGGCCCACCGTGACCTTGCCACGGTCGATGCGATCGATGAGTTCAGTCATGTAGTGCTCCATGGTCGCCAAGCGATCATGCATGGCCTGAATCGTCGCTTCCTCTGGCGAACCGATGGAAGCCGCGGGCGCATCTTCCTCGCTCTCGACATCCTGCTCGCTACCCCCACGCCGCCGCTGGGCTCGTGCAGAAAACCACGATGCCAAGGCAGCCGTAAGACCACCAACCGCCGCAGCGCCGGTAAACATGATCAGCACGGCGATCGATCGACCGGTCACGGTCACCGGCGTGAAGTCTCCGTAACCCACAGTGGTCACGGTGACGACCGCCCACCACACCGCGTCGCCGTAAGACTTAATCGTGGCGTTCGGTGCATCGATTTCGACACTGAGCGTAAACAAGCCGCCCAGCAACACAACCGTGCTCACGGCATACAGCGCGGCGAGGCCGATCTGTTTTGCCAAGGTGCTTGATGACTTACTTACGCGCGAAATTGCCACCAGCACGAACACAATGCGAAGCGGCGGAATGAACAGGGCCACGAATAAGAACCACTCACGCTTCAGGAACGAGACTCGGTGTGGGTCCATGGAGAAACGCACGGTGATGTCACTGAGAAAGATGACGAAGACAACTCCCTGCAGCACCAAACCTTCCCGTCCATAAACAGGACTCAGGGTTCCGCTGAGTTGAAACGTGACCGCGATAATCCAGATGATCGAACCGACGAAAATCGGGATCGTGGACCATCTCTCGTAAACGATCTGCGCTTTCGTTTGCACTTCGGTGACTGCCTCACCGACCTTTTTGCCGACCTCGACCGTTACCTTCTTGGTTTCGCTTATGCCTTCCACGCACCCAGTCTGGCACCCGCAGGGCCATTACGAAGCCCCTCGCGCGCGCCGGTGTCGCATTCGGATGATGGTCCAGGAAAAGAAATAGCCCAGCCCATTGGTCGCCCAATGCAGCCCCATCGGTGCCAGCACGCTGCCCGAAACGAGACGAAGCAACGCAAAAACCACTCCTGCAATCGTGGTGGTAACGACCGATAACCCCACCGCAAGAAAAGCAGCGGCCCGACCTTTCCCGACCACATTGCCCAGAGCCGCGCTTTGTTCATGGGAGCCGATCGAACCGAGAATGTGCCACAGCCCGAAGAGCACGGCAGAGATGATGATCGCTGGGACCACACCAAACCTTCGCGCCAGCATCGAAAAAAGTACGGCTCGAAAGGCGATTTCCTCGAAAAGTACTGTGCCAAACGGCACTTCGACCAGCGCATTGAACATGATGCGCGGGCCCGACAGTGAACTCACACGTTCGTCGTGCAGTGCATCCCTGCCGCGTCGGAAGGACGCCGCGATGGTGTAACCCAACGTAACAACGACGACACTGCCCAAGCCCCACACAAACCCCCAGAACAGGTAGCCCCAGCCAAGGCCCATGTCGGTCCAGGTATTGCCATCCAGGAGGCCAATTGCCAATAGCCCGAAGGTGCCACCGAGCGACCACAACAGATGGTGATTGACCGGCGCTATCCGTTGAAAAAGAATGTTGTACAAGACAAGAATGCTGATCACCAGGACGACCGGCCACCACGACAGGTCACCCACCTGCTCAGGTGCGGTCCAGGTGAGCACGGTCTTTAGCCTACGAGCCGGTGGCGGCTAAAGCATCAAGGAACTCCCGCGCCCAGCGTTCCACGTCGTGCTCACGCAGGTGGGTGCGCATCGCGGCCATCCGTCGGCGACGGTCTTCTGGTGTGGTGCCGAGTGCGGTCATGATCGCTTCTTTGACCGACTCCAGCGAATAGGGGTTGACCAGCCAAGCCTGCGGCAGTTCGAGGGCCGCTCCTGCGAACTCACTCAGCACCAGACCGCCGCTGTCATCGATACGCGTTGCCACGTATTCCTTGGCGACGAGGTTCATTCCATCGCGAAGAGGAGTCACGAGCATGACATCGGCAGCTACGTAAAACGCCGCAAGTTCCGCACGTGGTAGTCCCGAATACATGTAGCGCAGCGGAACCTGGCCGATCTCGCCCAAGGCGCCAGCGGCGCGGCCCACGAGCAATTCAATATCCTCACGGAGACGTTGATACTCCTGCACCTGCTCTCGACTGGGCGTGGCTATCTGCAGTAGCACCGTGTGGGCTGGGTCGAGCATGTCATCTTCCAACAGTTCCACGAAGGCGCGAAGGCGCACCTCAATACCCTTGGTGTAATCCATCCGATCAACGCCGAGCAAAAGAAATTTCGGGTCGCCGAGGTCACGCCGGATATCGAGGGCACGTTGTTGAACCTTTGGGCTCGCGGCGAGTTCCTCGAGGCTGGCTACATCAATTGAGATAGGAAATGCATCAACTTGCACGCGTCGGGCAACGTGGTTGCGAGCGGGGCGAAACTGAACCGAGTTGGCCATGTTGAACGACGGCGTGCCAACGTCTATCCAGCCACCATCTGCACTCGCAGAATCAGACTCATAACCCATGAGCTGGGAGGTGACTTCACAAAAATTGTTGGCACCAAACGGTGTTTGAAATCCGATCAGGTCAGCACCGAGCATTCCCTCGACAATTCGTTGACGCCAAGGCAACTGCAAGAACAACTCAGCCGGCGGGAACGGAATATGCAAATAGAAACCGATCAAGAGATCAGGGCGCAATGCCCTGAGCATCGAGGGCACCAACTGAAGTTGGTAATCGTGTACCCACACTGTCGCGTTGGGCGCCGCCACGTCAGCGGTGTGCTCGGCGAAATGGAGATTGACTTCGACGTAGGCGTTCCAGGTGTCGCGGTGATACTCCGGGGCGACAATACGGTCGTGATACAGCGGCCATAACGTCGAATTCGAAAACCCCTCGTAGTACTGCTCCACCATCGAGGCACTCAGGGGCACATCTACGAGGTGATAGGAACCCATCATCGCCGGAGTCCTGAAAGCCGGAATCGCATCGACCTCGGTAGCTACCCCTGACCAGCCAATCCACACGGCTTCGCGACCGTGCAGAACGGGGGCAAGAGCCGAGACTAGACCGCCGGGAGATTCTTCCCAGTGCACATCTCCCTCGTCGTCAATGCGCACATCTATGGGCAGACGATTGGCAACGACGACAAAAGACGCAGCATCGCTGCTGATGTGAGGGGAATCGCTGATCTGATTCATACCCTCCCCATCGTAGTGCGCCCCTCCCGACCGCGGAGCGCTATGTTCGGTGCTGTTCCGGTCATACAAAACAGGGCAACCACGTAGCAAAGGAAAAAGGACCATGAGTAATTCACTCAAGCAGGCACACGATGATCTGTATACGTCACTGAACATCATGCTGACAGGAGACGCCGCCCCCGTTCTAGCTGTCTGGTCACCAGCCGATGACATCTCATATGCCGGGCCATTTGGTGAGTTCAGCCTCGGCCGCGATGCCGTCGTTGCGGAGTTCGAAACACAAGCAGCACGCCACCTCCAAGGCGAACTAGCCGTCAGCAAGGTCCAGTTCGTCGAGGGAACTGATTTGGGCTACAGCATGTGCGTCGAGCACGGCACCAACCACATCATTGACGGTCAAACGGTCAATCTGCAGCATCGAGCCACCAACATCTTCCGCAAGGAGGCGGACGGCTGGCACCTCGTTCATCACCACACTGACAGCTCAGGCACCGACTAAACTAGACTTCGTGGTCGAGTTAGCACTATTCGCCTCTGTAGCTCAGTGGTAGAGCAACCGCCTTGTAAGCGGTA
>JAFMCH010000031.1 GCA_017857875.1 Actinomycetota bacterium
CGAGGCGGCGTGCCGGTCCCGCGACTATGACCCGGACTGGTGGTTCCCCGCGCAGGAGATACCGAAGGACACGGGGCGGGCCGTCGCAGTGTGTCGGGCGTGCCCGGTGCGGGTCGAGTGTCTGCGGTTCGCCCTCGACCATCACGCCCTGACCGGGGTGTGGGCGGGCACGACGAGCGCGGAACGTCGACAGTTACGCACCCGCCGCACCCGCCTCGCGGGGTGATTCGTCAACTCTCTGTTGGGGGGTCGGTGGTCGCGGCGGCGGGGGTCGTGGGTCGTGTGGGGTGGACTCCGCTGCGTGGGCTGGTTACGGTCTGGGCATGACTGGGCAGGGTGTGTGGTGGCGTCGGGTGTTGGTGGCTGGTACGGCTGGGCTGGTGTTGGCGGGCGGGCTGATCGCCCCGACAGTGGCGGCCTCGCCAGGAGATCGGATCGGCACCGGCAAGCGGACCTGTGTGCCTGGGCCCGGGGTGAACTGCCGGGATGTGGTCCACAAGTGGACGTTCGAGCATCATGGTGACTTGTCGGGGGCGAAGTTCGCTCGGGCGAAGCTGCATGGAGCCGATCTGCGGGGTGCGCGTCTGAACAAGGCCAACTTCCGGGGAGTGGTCCTGCGTCACGCGGACCTACGCGAGGCATCCCTGAAGGGAGCAAACTTCAGTCCGACGAAATCACGCGGTCGCCTGGTCCGGTCAACACCCGCGTGCGATCCCAATTGTCAAGGCGCAGACCTGTCCAACGCGAACCTGACCGACGCGAACCTGTCCTACGCGATCCTGACCGACGCGGACCTGACCGGCGCGATCCTGTTCGGCGCGAACCTTTACGGCGCGAGCCTGACCAACGCGAACCTGACCGACGCGGAGTTCTGCAATACGACGATGCCGAACGGCAGCATCGACAACAGCGACTGCGGCGACACGGTCCCCGTGGACCGCTGACAGAGGCGACTCACCGACGCCGCACACGGACGTGGTGATGTGCGCGCCGCTGCACCCGTCTCGTTAGGTGATTCGTCCACTATCTGCTGGGGGGAGAGAGGGACCCGGCGGCGCGGGAGGGGCCAACCTGCCACCGAAAAAACACGACCGCATATATATGGTGACGGCTCGTGGTTCGAGCCTCGATCCCGAACCCCGCGCTACCCGCCCACGGTTGATGCGAGACCCCCGCACGGCACCTAGAATCGGGGTGTAGCTGTGGCTGGCTGCATGTTGTTGTTCGCTTCACTGGTTGCTCAGTCGAGAGGCCCGAACCCTGGTTCAGGTTCGGGCCTCTCGCACGTCCAGGCGCAACGTGTCCGTTCACGTGTTCGGATCGGATTGGGTGACATATTGGGTGACAGGCCCCCACCCGACCCGCTCCGGGTTCCCCGGCATTGTGTCTCTGACGTGGGAAAACCCTCGTCGGGCTGACAGGATTTGAACCTGCGACCCCTTGACCCCCAGTCAAGTGCGCTACCAAGCTGCGCCACAGCCCGCGACTGGAATCCATGAGGGAATCAAGTGCACAGCGCACTGTACACGGGTGTCTCGCTCCTCAACCCACCACATCCAGCACCCGATCTGATTGCGGTTCCGGGCGCATCCGAATCACGTGAATGCAACTCGACAAAACCCGTGTGCCAAAGCAAGTCAGGGCGACGCGGCTGTCATGGCCTCAGGTCCAGAAAACTGCGTCGAGCTCATCCATGCAGCCGGCAACGTCCACTCACACCAACTATTGCTAATGACCGATCGCTGAAGGCTTTCTCACCCAACCTCACCCGCCTCGACGCTTTTCTCGTACCCGCACATTGACCCGGATTGGGCTACCGACGAAGCCGAAGTCCTCTCGCAGGCGGCGCTCGATAAATCTGCGATATCCGGCCTCAAGGAAGCCAGTACTGAACAAAACGAACGTCGGTGGCCGGATGCTCACCTGCGTACCGAACAGGATGCGTGGCTGACGGCCACCGCGAACAGGATGTGGGTGAGCGGCAACGATCTCAGCCAGAAACCCATTGAGTTGCGCGGTCGGGATTCGTGTCTCCCAGCCTGCTAGAGCCTCATCTAGTGCAGGCACGAAACGATCCATATGCCGGCCGGTTAACGCTGAGACGTTGACCCGAGGTGCCCACCGCACCTGATGCAGGTCTCGATCGATCTCGCGCTCGAGGTACCGGCGACGATCCTCATCCATGAGATCCCACTTGTTGTAGGCGAGTACAAGAGCGCGACCGGTCTCAACAACTAAAGACAGGATGCGAATATCCTGTTCGCTGACAGGCTCGGATGCGTCAATGACCACGATCGCGACCTCAGCCTTTTCCAGCGCTGCCCGAGTTCGCAAAGAGGCGTAAAACTCATGGCCGGTGGCTTCACGCACCCGACGACGAATCCCAGCGGTATCAACGAACCACCACTCACGGTCGGCGAGAACGATCAACTCATCAACGGGATCTACAGTGGTACCGGCCACGGAATCGACCACAACACGGTTTTCTTCAGCAACCTTGTTGAGCAATGAGGACTTGCCGACGTTCGGCCGCCCGAGCAGCGCGATCCGTCGTGGACCACCGCCTTTGGCTCTGGTGTGTCCTTCCTCGGGCAGTGCTGCGACCACGGCGTCGAGCAGGTCACCGCTGCCTCGACCATGCAGCGCGGAAACCGGATACGGCTCGCCCAACCCCAAGGACCACAGCGAGGTCGCATCCGCCTCGCTGCGTCGATCATCAACCTTGTTCGCTACCAAGATCACCGGTAGCCCCGAGCGACGCAAAACCGACACCACGGCGGCATCTTCATCAAGAGCCCCGACCGTCGCGTCAACGACAAAGAGGACAACGTCCGATGTCGCGACCGCTCGCTCCGCTTGGGCAGCAATCTGGGCTGCCATACCGCGCGCATCGCGTTGCCAGCCACCGGTATCGACAAGCAGAAAATCGCGGCCATTCCAACTAGCCGGATAACTCACCCTGTCTCGCGTCACACCCGGCACGTCTTCCACGACAGCTTCACGCCGGCCAATAATGCGATTCACCAACGTCGACTTGCCCACATTGGGTCTACCCACCACGGCCACTGCGGGAAGTAGTTCATCCACCGGTCGTTCATCGTCCAAGATCTGGTCCAGGTCACCGAACTCAGATTCGGCCGCCGCGCGAGCTGCCGCCGCGACCTCGGTGAGGTCATCGACATCCGGTGAGGTATCTCTGTCGTTCCCGTCCATGGTTGCGTCAGTGCCCACGACGACTCCCGCGCTGATGCGTCTTCACCCTCGTATTGTGGGTGACCGACGCCACCAGCCGCGCACCGCCCTTGGCTGACCTCAGCCGCCCATGCGCAGCCGCGCTTGAGCACAATGATCAGCCAGCATCTGACGGATCTGCTCGGCTCGGGCCAATATGTGGCTTCGCGATCGGGAATCGACCACCGGTGCTAGAGCGACCGGCCCACCAACAGTTACCTGGATTCGAGCACGAAACGAGGGTGGGTCCGTGGAGCGAGTGCCATGCGTGCCTGCCATTGCCACGGGCACCACCACAACCCCCGAACAGGCACTGACGTAGGCACTCAGAAAGCCCAGCGATGCTTCATTTTCCCGGCGAATCCGATCAAGCGGGAAGGCGCCGACCGCGTCGCCCGCGTAGACAGCCGCTAATGCGCGATGAAAGACATCTCGCAATCCGCTACCGGGGGGCTTCACAATACGCCCGAGGAGCGGACCCCATTGCCCATCATTGCGAAAGTCCATCCGGGACTCCACCGCCACCTGGACCGGTCGAGCAAGCGAAGTGGACAACACTGCGGCGTCTAGGAGCCCAGTGCGCTCAGACACAATCAGCACGCCCCCCGTCTTCGGCACCAAATGACTGCCCGACACACGCACGTCATAGGCGCCACGCAGAACGGGGCCCAGGAGCGTTCGAAGATGGGCCGAAGATTTCACCGTCACCCACGCTCGGGTAGATCGCTATTTCTCCCCATGGTCGCATCAACCAGCGTGATCACGCGCTCAACAACCTCCATAAGGGTGAGCTGGGTGCTATCAATCGTCACCGCATCCCCGGCCGGCCGCAATGGCGAACTATCACGTGAGGAATCCACGCGATCACGGTGCTCAAGATGATCGCGGGTCGCAGCAACCGAGGTCTTCGTATCACCAGAAACCGGTGTGCCGCGCATGGCGTCCTCATCGGATCGACGTCGTGCCCGAGCGTCAACATCGGCAGTCAAGAAGATCTTCACGTCAGCATCTGGCAACACCACGGTGCCAATATCACGGCCCTCCATGACAACGCCCTGACCTGCTGCCTGTGCCGCATGGACACATGCGCGTTGCTGGGCAACAAGAATCCCCCGGACTTCCGCAACGGAACTAACAGCACTCACAGCCGCACCCACCGACGGCTCACGGATCGCCAAGGTCACGTCGTTCCCCGCAATACGCACCGTCACATCGCTGGGGTCGGTCGATAACTCAACCGGACCCCCGGCTTTCGTATCAGCGCCTAGTTGCCTCAACGCCGCACCAATTTCCTGGGCATTTCCGGTGTCGATTCCTTGGTTGAGAACCCACCAGGTCACGGCCCGGTACATCGCTCCGGTATCAACGTATAGCGCGCCCAACCTTGCGGCTACTTCCTTCGCGGTGCTCGACTTACCGGATCCAGAAGGTCCATCAATCGCGATCACGACCGGCTGTTGGGAAGCATCAGTTGCGGCCGGTTCGACTTCATCCACGAACGTCAAAGGCCTGCTCCCTTAGTCCCGCGGCGAGTGTGTCGGCGAATGCCGGCTGAACGAAAAGGTCTATCAGCCCACTAGGGCGGCCCAGAATATGTTCAATACGAACGTCTTCCAAGTTCACCCGCAGAGTCCCTGCGGCCACGAAAAGTCTCGCCAACTCACCAGGTTCATCTTTTACGAGCACGGTGACGGTGGCGTAGTCCTTTGCGCGCAATCCATGTTTTCCAGGAATCCTTGCTCGCCCTTGAACGCCGCGCTGCAACATTTCCATGG
This sequence comes from Actinomycetota bacterium, assembly GCA_017857875.1. GTDB lineage: Bacteria > Actinomycetota > Actinomycetes > S36-B12 > S36-B12 > M55B157. The sequence goes on from JAFMCH010000031.1 coordinate 5,007, forward strand.
TCGCCATTCCGCCTTGACCTTGAGCAAGGTCAACCTGTACCGCCGATAGGTCAGCAATCAGGAATTCAAGTACGGCGGCGACCTCAGTGCCATTCATCGCCAAGATCGACCGCCATAGTTGCGGGTCTGAGTCCGCGATGCGGGTCATGTCACGCAGGCCCTGGCCAGACACGCGCAATGCTTCATCTGAGGTGTGCAGAAGCCCGCCGGCAAGCGAAGACGCAACGACCTGAGGTAGATGCGAGGTCACTGCCACGGCCCGGTCATGTTCTTCAGGCGACATCACTACGGGCAATGCCCCGCATGCCGTGACCATCGCCATGAGCTGGGCAAGCCGGTACTCGACGCAGTCCTGTGTCGGACACAAGACCCACACACGATCATCAAAAAGGTCAACATGTGCAGCCGTCGGCCCTGACACCTCGCGTCCTGCCATCGGATGCCCACCGATGAATTTTGCGGAGGGGATACCGGCCTCGATAGCTTCTCGCAGCGGTGCGGACTTCACCGATGCGACGTCGGTGAGAGTGGCATCCGGCCATCGCTTACCTGCGTGCGCCAGGGTGCCTGCCACCTCAGATGGCGGAACAGCCGCGACGACGATGGCTGGGTCACCGTCAGAATCGGTGATCTCCCGCCCGGCACCGACCGATACCGCATGGTCAACATGCGCAGGATTGATGTCGGTCAAGGTGACATCAATGCCAGCCCGCGTTAACGCCAATCCCAACGATGCCCCGATCAGGCCCGCACCCGCGATGTGTACGCGAGCGGGCAACGAATCAGCCAGGCCGCTAGTCGAGGCTGCGGTGGCAGTCACTGGGTGAGGTCCTGGCGCAGGACTTCTGCGCCGCGCAGGTACACGTGCGAGATTTCGTTTTTGGACAGATCGCTCTCGACATGGGCTAGGAGTCGCACCACCCTCGCTGGAGCACCGGCCACGTCAATTTCCTGTGCACAGATCAGTGGCACATCTACCAGTGGCATCGTGCGAACTGCGGCAGCAGGAAACGCCGAGGATAAGTCTGGAGTCGCGGTGAACAGAATGCTGATGAAATCGGTCGCCGCGATGTCGTTGCGTGCCATTATTTGCGTGAGTAATTCGATGACCGCCTCTGCCATCTCATCGGCACTGTCTTTCGCGAGCATGGTCGCCCCACGAACGCCCCTCATTGCCACGACACGATCCTTTCCTTAGCTATAGACCGGACCTATAGACCGGCTTCGGTGTAAAGAGAACGAAGACTCGGACCGGTAATTACCCGCGACCGACCCGGTCGCTGCTGATCGAGGTGGATCGGCCCAATCCGAGTGCGTACCAAGCGCTCAACAGGGTGACCAACCGCCTCCAGCAATCGTCGCACGACGTGTTTGCGTCCCTCATGAATAGTTAATTCAATCAGGGCGCTGCCCGGCAAGGCTTGCACCACCGAAAACTCGTCGACCTTGGTCAGGCGATCATCAATCTCGATGCCAGCCTTCAACCGTCGACCGACATCCCTGGCCACCGGGCCTGGAATCGTCGCCAGGTAGGTCTTGGCAACGCCATGCGATGGGTGAGTCAAATGTTGGGCCAACACACCATCGTTTGTCAGCAGAAGTAGGCCCTCGGTGTCAGCGTCCAAGCGACCCACATGAAAAAGCCGCTCAGTGCGATCCGCCACATAGTCCCCTACGCACGGTCGACCTAGGTCATCAGTCATCGTGGTCAAGACTCCACGCGGCTTATTCAACGCGATAACGATCGTGTCGGCGGCCGTTGGCACTCGCTCGCCATCCACCCGCACCACCGCCGTCTGTGGATCAACGCGCATTCCCTGCTCACGAACCACATGGCCATCGACCTCTACTCGGCCCTCACCAATCAGCACTTCACAGGCACGCCGACTGCCCATTCCCGCTTGGGCAAGAACCTTTTGCAGCCGGATACCTGACTCTGACGCATCACTATCTCGATCTCTAGTCATTGCCGGCCGAAACAGAGTCGAGGATGTCATCAAGCTCGGTCAGGTCAGGCAGATACGCGGAAATGTCGGGAAGTTCTTCGAGGTTGGCGATACCCAGTCGCTCCAGAAAGTATGCGGTTGTCTGATACAAAATTGCCTGCGAGGACGGATCAGTACCAGCCTCAGTGATCAAACCGCGGCTAATCAAGGTGCGCACCACCCCATCGACATTGACACCTCTGATCGCGCTTATCCGCGCCCGGGTCACCGGCTGGCGATAGGCAATCACGGCTAGTGTCTCCAGCGCCGCCTGCGTCAATCGAGCCTGTTGCCCGTCCAGCACCCAGCCCTGCAACAGATCGGCGCATTGCGGACTGGTGTAAAAGCGCCAACCACCCGCAACCTCACGTAAGGCAAACCCGCGTTCCTGCTGCTCATACTCCCCGGATAGAGCTGCCAGTGTCCCCTCGACTTCAGCCACGGGCGCGTCCACTGCTTGAGCGAGATCGATTGCGCTCATGGGTTCGACCGCCACCAGGATCAAGGCCTCAATGGCCGCCCCTAGGGACGGCGCACCGCCCCATGGCAATTTCTGTGCATCTTCGGCCGCAGTTTCAGTCATTCATCAATCTCTTTCGGTTTCGCCTCGCCGGTTTGCGTGGTGTCAGACACGTTGTCATCGTGGTCGACGTATTCGTCCACCACGTCGAACGAATCAGAATCCGAGCCAGTCCAGGTAATGGTCAAGTCTCCCAGCGGGGTGACCTGAGTGAATGTCACGGCCTGCTCGCGATACAACTCTAAGATTGCCAAAAACCGACCCACCACAACCATAGTGTTTTCGCAGTCGTGAATCAGTGCCCGGAACGTTGTCGTGCGCACGCGACGGAGCCGATTGACCACAATGGCCGCTTGCTCGCGCACACTAACCAAGGGCACGTGCAGGTGTTCAATGCCTACCCCCGGATCCTCGCGTGGCGTGAGTGCAGTGGCGGCCATTCGTGCGAACGCATCGGCGGTCAAACCGAGTAGAACCTCCGGCAGCAGTGCAGCAAAATGCGGTTCTAGACCGACGGTGCGAGGCACCTCGCGCGCCGCCCGGCCCATGTGCTCGGCGAACTCCTGCGAAACCTGCTTAAACGCTCGGTACTGCAGTAGGCGAGCGAACAGCAGATCGCGCGCCTCGAAAAGGGCCAGATCCTCTTCGTCCTCCACCTCACCCCGGGGCAGCAAGCGTGCCGCCTTCAGGTCGAGCAGTGTCGCGGCGATGACGAGAAATTCGGTGGCCTCGTCGAGATCCCAGGTTGCCCCCTGCTCACGAATGTGGGCAATGAAGTCATCGGTGACCTGATGGAGTGCGAGTTCGGTGACCTCGAGGCGGTGCTTGGCAATCAGCGACAACAGAAGGTCGAAAGGGCCCTCGAAAGCGGCAAGACGAACCGAGAAGCCCTTGTCGGCATCCGCTGGGGCTACCACGGTGACTTCGGGGTCCACGAGCGGGGTAGAACTCACCGGGACAGGAACTCGCGAGCAAGCTGCCGATATGCATCTGCCGCAGGACTACTTGAAGCGAACGTGGTGATGGGTTCACCGGCGACGGTTGCATCAGGAAATTTGATCGTCCGACTGATGACGGTGTGGAAAACATCGTCGCCGAAAGCATCGACGACCCGCGCGAGCACCTCGCGCGTGTGCAACGTTCTCGCGTCGTACATCGTGCCGAGGACTCCAATCACCTCTAAACGCGGGTTCAGGCGCGAACGCACCTTGACGATCGTATCCATGAGCAACTTCGCTCCACGAAGCGCGAAATACTCACACTCCAGTGGAATGACAACACCGTCGGCCGCGGTCAGGGCATTCACCGTCAGCAGACCCAATGATGGCTGGCAGTCGATGATGATGAAGTCGTATTCAGGCACTACCGGTGCCAAGGCGCGGGCCAACGCCTGTTCACGCGCCACCTCATTCACGAGTGCCACCTCAGCAGCGGACAGGTCAATATTGCTCGGCACCAGGTCAAGACCGGGGACAGAGGTCTGCACGATGACATCGCTCGCCGCGCAGTCATCGTCCATCAGCAGGTTGTAGACCGAACGATCCAGCAAATGGGCCTGAATACCCAGGGCTACGGACAAAGCACCCTGCGGGTCGAAATCGACCAGGAGCACTCGGCGACCGTATTCGGCCAGCGCGGCACCCAAACTCACCGTTGAGGTGGTCTTACCCACTCCACCCTTTTGGTTAACCATCGCCACGATACGCGCCGGACCGTGGGCCGTCAGCGGCTCCGGAGTCGGAAAGTCGGGCAGAACCCGACCCGTGGGGCCTATTGATTCCGCCGTGGTCATCCCAGGATCATCCCAGACTCGAGTCACGCTCGTGTGCTGACGCTCCGGATCAGCCAACGAAGCCTCGGCGCTGAGCCCAACTGACCTCGGCCCTCAAGCCTGGAGCGCACGTGGATGCGCGGTCACGTAGACCTCGCGCAATGAATCAACAGTCACCTTCGTGTAGATCTGCGTGGTAGTGACCGACGCGTGGCCGAGCAGCTCTTGCACGACCCGGACATCCGCACCACGTTCGACTAGGTGCGTGGCAAAACTGTGCCGGAGGGTGTGCGGAGACACCGCATGTCCGATCTCGCTGCGCTGCGCAGCTTGCGAAACGGCCGCCCAGGCGCTTTGACGGCTGAGACGGCCTCCGCGCAAATTCAAGAAGACTGCAGGTGTCGTGCCCTTGCTCACATTCGGACGCCCAGATTGCAGATAAGCCGAAACCGCGACTAACGCCGGACCGCCCACCGGCAAGAGGCGCTGGCGATCTCCCTTACCGCGCACCAAGACCACCTTTTCGACCAGATCTAGGTCATCAACGTCTAGGCCGACTACCTCATCGATGCGCGCACCCGTGCCGTACAAAAACTCCACCAGGGCCAGATCTCGCATGCCTCGTGGCTCAGGTTGGTCTCCGGCGGCCGCGATGAGCCGTTCAATCTCGTCGTACGTCAATGCCTTCGGCAATCGACGCGCGATGGCCGGCGGCTTCCAGGAGCGGGTGGGATCATCCGGCGTCCAACCCTCCAGAGTGCAAAATCGATAGAAACCTCTAATAGCCACGACCGTGCGCGCCACTGAGGGCGCACCCAAGGGTCGATGAGCATCGTCGCCACGCGTCAGGTCAGCAGTGAAGTCGGCTAATTCGGTTAGGGAGACCTCAGCAACCCACAACAATCCATGCGCCGCACACCATTCGACGTAGCGCCCAAGGTCGCGGGCATAGGCCTGCAGGGTGTTTGTCGATAATCCCCGCTCAACGGACAGGTGAGCCAAATAGTCGGCTGACGCGGATGCTAGATCCTTGGACACCAGCTCAGTGGCGCTAGGCCAGGAGATCCTCGACGGCGACCGATGGCAGACCGAATGCCTCAGCGACGGCCCCATACGTGATGTGTCCATCGTGGGTGTTCAGCCCCGGGCGCAGCGATGGATCTTGACGCAGGGCATCAACCCAACCGAGATCTGCCAGTGCCACCGCGTAGGGAAGGGTCACGTTAGTGAGGGCATATGTCGAAGTGTGCGGGACCGCACCAGGCATGTTGGCCACGCAATAAAACAATGAGTTGTGTACGGAAAACGTGGGATCCGCATGCGTGGTCGGCCGAGAGTCTTCAAAACACCCGCCCTGATCGATAGAAATATCCACCAACACGCTTCCGGGTTTCATCCGCGACACAAGTTCATTGGTGACCAAAACGGGGGCCTTTGCTCCTGCCACGAGCACCGCCCCGATCACCAAATCAGCATCTAACACCGCACGCTCCACCTCATAGGTGTTGGACGCAACGGTTTGCATATGACCCTGGTAGATCGCATCGGCCGATCGCAGGCGAGCAATATTACGATCCAGCAGGAGTACCTCAGCTTGCATTCCCAGCGCAATCGCCGCCGCATTCATGCCCGACACACCCGCCCCCAGAACGACGACTTTAGCCGCGTAGACGCCCGACACCCCACCCATGAGGACCCCACGGCCGCCACTGGCTCGCTGCAGGCTGTAGGCGCCCACCTGAGGTGCCATGCGACCGGCGACCTCCGACATCGGGGCCAACAGCGGCAGGGAACCATCGGAATTCTCTACGGTCTCGTAGGCAATGGCGGTGACTCCCGCATTAATCAGCGCATCAGTGCAACTTCTTGAGGCCGCAAGGTGCAGGTAGGTGAAAAGCAATTGGCCGCGACGCATGCGGTGGTATTCCTCTGGGATCGGTTCCTTGACCTTGAGAATCAAGTCGCCTGCGTCCCAGACTGAATCAGCATCGGGCAAAATCATTGCGCCCGCTGCGACGTATTCTGCATCGGGAATGGAAGAGCCCACCCCGGCCAACGTCTCTACGTAAACGTCGTGGCCGTGCTTGGTCAACTCAACAACGCCAGCCGGAGTGATGGCCACACGGTATTCGTGATTCTTAACCTCGCGCGGTATTCCGACCTTCATTGACTCTCCCACTGGTCATTCGGCGGTTTGCCGCCCCGCCCACATTAGATCACCGGGTCAGTCAACGACGGTAGTTGCCACATGTTTGACTCCGCCGGTTGCAAGGTTGCCCAATCTTTGTTCCGGGCTGCGACTAAGGCGAGTACACCGGTCACCGTTGAGGGATTGTGCAACTTTCCAGTCAGCACCAGATCAACGACATCATCGATGGGTACCCAGACGGCAGGAAGGTGTGCCTCCTCCGCCTCTGCCGAACGCATCCGACCCCCCGGAATCTCTGCTGGGTCGCGCGCCAGAAAGCAGCGAAATGCCTCGGTCGATCCCCCGGGCGAATTGAAGAAGTCGATCAAGACGTCCCATCGCGCCGCAGTTAAGCCTGCCTCTTCGGATAGCTCGCGCTGCGCCGTGGTCAAGGGGTGTTCATCGGCCACATCGCGCAGCCCCGCTGGAAGTTCGAACAGGTACCCGCCTACGGGCTGGCGGTATTGGCGAATCAGGAGTACTCGATCGTCTTCGTCAACTACCGCGATGCCCACCGCGCCAGGATGGCGGACCACATCTCGGTCAATGATGTGCCCGGAGGGTGTTTGCACTTGATCGGTGACGACCGACCAGACCGCCCCGTCAAAGCGCTGAGTCGAGCCCACCGTCGGCCAAGGATCGGCGACATCAGCAACGACGCCGTGCCACCGTTCGTCTTGACCGCCGGTTGAATCAGCCCACGGACGCGAAGCGGGCCTTTCACCCACGGTCGAGGCCCACCGACGTTGTCTGCGACTCAGCAGTCACGGCTGCCTGTCGCGACAGCGCGGCAGCAACGAGCCCGCTAAAGAGCGGATGAGCTCGCGTGGGCCGTGACCGGAACTCAGGATGGGCCTGGGTGCCAACAAAGTAGGGGTGTTCTGTGGCAGGGAGTTCCACAAACTCAACAAGGCGACCATCGGGCGATGTGCCCGAGAAAACAAGTCCGGCCTGCTCCAGGATCGCCCGATATTCGTTATTGACCTCAAACCTGTGCCGATGACGCTCGTCTACATAGGGCGCTCCGTAGGTGGAGGCCACGATGCTGCCTTCAGCAAGTTTCGCAGGAAACAACCCCAGTCGCATGGTGCCACCCATATCACGCTCTCCTGCAACAACATCTCGCTGATCGGACATAGTTGCCACAACGGGATAGGGCGTCGACTCATCGAACTCGATGGAGTTCGCATCGGTCAGATTGGCGACATCGCGGGCAAACTCGATCACCATGCATTGCAGTCCTAAACACAAACCAAGGGTGGGGATGTGTCGCTCACGAGCAAAGCGCAGAGCGCCCAGTTTGCCCTCGATGCCGCGCACTCCAAACCCACCCGGCACGCATATGGCATCCACATCGCCCAGTTGTTCCGTCGCACCCGACTCCGTGGCGCAGTCATCGCTGGCAACCCACCGAATGGTGACTCCACAATCATGCGCGAATCCACCGGCTCGCAACGCTTCTGTGACCGATAGGTAGGCATCGGGCAGGTCGATGTACTTGCCCACCAGTGCGATGGTGACGTGATGGGAGGGGTGGTGGACGCGACGTAGGAGATCGCCCCATCGAGTCCAGTCCACATCCCTAAACGGGAGATCGAGTCGACGCACAACATAGGCATCGAGCCCCTCAGCATGCAGCACCTTTGGAATGTCGTAGATGCTCGGCGCATCCACCGCCGCCACGACGGCATCATCATCGACATCGCACATCATGGAAATTTTGCGCTTGATCGAATCCGGAACCGGTCGATCTGCTCGCAGCACAATGGCGTCTGGCTGAATACCAATATTGCGAAGTTGGGCGACCGAGTGCTGCGTCGGCTTCGTCTTGAGTTCGCCTGATGGACCGATGTAGGGAAGCAAAGACACGTGCAGGAAGAACACATTGTCACGACCGACCTCATGACGGATCTGACGGATCGCCTCCAAGAAGGGCAGGGATTCAATGTCACCAACCGTGCCCCCGACCTCGGTAATGACCACATCGATTTCGGGTGAGGCCATGCGTCGAATTCGCGACTGGATCTCGTTAGTGATGTGCGGAATGACCTGCACTGTGTCGCCCAGATACTCTCCGCGTCGCTCCTTAGCGATCACCGTCGAGTACACCTGACCCGTGGTGACGTTTGCCGATCCATGCAGGTCGGCGTCCAAGAATCTCTCGTAATGACCAATATCAAGGTCGGTCTCAGATCCGTCATCGGTGACATACACCTCACCGTGCTGGAACGGATTCATCGTTCCCGGATCGACGTTTAGGTACGGATCTAGTTTCTGCATCGTGACCCGGAGCCCCCGAGCGGTGAGCAGATTACCCAGACTCGAGGCCGTCAGTCCCTTACCCAAGGACGAGGCCACACCACCGGTGACGAAGACATGTTTGGTTGATGTTGACTGCCGCTGCTCCACGGAATGCCAGCGTATCAGCGTGCTCTGGGCATCGGCTCGCGCCGCTCCGGCGCGCCGCTAGATTCAGCATTTGCGAGGTCAAGTAACTCCTGTGCATGGACCACGCCAGACTCAGAATCGCTAAGTCCCGACAACATTCGGGCTAGTTCTCGTTGACGATCCTCGGCATCGACAACCCGCACCGAGGCTGCTGTCACCTGCCCCTGCGCATCAGAACTCACCACGATATGCGTGGAACCGAAAGCTGCTACCTGCGGCAAGTGGGTCACGACGATGACTTGGGCATGTTGAGCCAACCGCGCCAAACGGCGACCCACCTCGATCGCGGCGCGGCCTCCGATCCCCGCGTCTATTTCGTCGAAGATCATCGTCGGCACGCGACCACCCTCGGCCAGCACCACCTCCAGGGCGAGCATGATACGAGATCGTTCACCGCCAGAGACCCCTCGATGCAACGGCCGAGCCGACTCCTCCGGTCGCGTCGCGAACCCAAATGCCACGTCATCGGAGCCCGAACTATCGGCGCTCACGGTCTGGCCGTTTACCGTCAAGATCAGACCCTCACCTGGTGGTCTCGGTGTGACCGTTACCTCCAACCGGGCGCGAGGCATCGCCAGGGCGGTCATCTCCTGGGTCACCAGCTTGCCGAGCACGCCAGCCTGCTCGCTACGGATACGTGTCAGTTCCGCCGCAGCAAGCGAGGATTCCGCACGAAGCCTGGCGATGTCAGCGTCGAGTCGCCCCATCAACTCCCCAGCCCCATCCATGTGTTCGATCTGGGCTCGCGCCTGGGCGGCCCACTCCAGCATGTCCGCTTCGGTGGGCGAGGAGGTTTCTGTGTGCGCCGCGAAATGACGTAGAACCGTCGCGAGGGCTGCGCGTCGCTCTTCGATCGTTGCTAGCTGCTGGGGGTCGGACTTCAAGTTGGCCCCCAGCGACGCCAGGGTCAAGCCAGCCTCATCGAGTTGTTGTTGAATCGTGGCGAGTTCGCCATTCACCCCCTTCAGCCCCTCGTGGTGCATCTCCACGCGAGCCAGGGCCGCTCGAGCAGCGGCTAGTCTGTGGTCGGCACTCAAGGCGGTATTACCTTCGCCGTCGCCGCGCACCTGCTCTAGTGCTTCGTAGGCCGCGGCTGCGATTTCTTCGGCGTGACGAAGCGTTGCGGCCTGTGCGGCAAGGGCCGCAGACTCATTGGCGCTCGGTGCAAGATTGTCGACCTCGCTCAGCAGACCGCGGATCTCAAGCTGCCGCGACGCATGATCTGCGCTTTGCTGGCCTAGTTCTTGGCGCGCGCGAATCGCATCGCGCAGTTGCACATAGTGCTCCCGATATCGACCGAGGGCATTTTGCACAGTGGCGCCAGCGAAGGTGTCTAGCGCCTGGCGCTGCTGGCTGCCTTGCAGGAGACGAAATTGATCGTCTTGGCCGTGGACGGTCACCAGTTTTTCTGCGATGCGAGAAAGCACCGCCGCGGGCACCTGTCGACCGCCCAGGTAGGCACGACTTCTTCCCTCGCCGGTCACGACCCGAGAGATGAGGAGGTCATCACCATCCCAGTCGGCGCCAGCCTCTTTGAGTACCACGTCGAGCACCTCACGCAAGGCCGGATCGCTCACGCGAACAACGCCGTCCACCCTGGATTGATCGGCGCCAGCCCGCACCCGTTGCGGGTCGGCGCGCTCTCCCCATAACAGGCCAAGGCCGGTCAAGATCATTGTCTTGCCCGCACCCGTCTCGCCGGTTATCACGGTCAAACCCGGCGCCAACGAGATCTCGGCACTGGCGACAACGCCGAGGTCGGTCAGGGCCAGCGATTCAATCATGGCGTGCTCATGCCCGATTCCCTCGCCAGCCGTCGACCGGGAGGGAGAATTTGGCGACTAGTCGGTCGGTGAACGGGGCTGTTTGAAGTCGAGCTAACCGCACCGGCTGATCGTGGCGACTTACTTCGATTCGGGCGCTCGGGGGCACTTCAATGCTCCGACGACCATCGGCCCACAGCACCGCGGCAGGGCTGAGTCCGTGCAACTCCAGCGCAACCGTACTGTGCGGCGAGACGACCATGGGCCGAGCGAATAGCGCGTGGGCACTGAGGGGAAGAACGACGATGGCCTCAACCTCAGGCCACACCACCGGGCCACCGGCTGAAAACGCATAGGCGGTTGAACCCGTGGGGGTGGCACACACGACCCCGTCGCAACCCCAACGCGAAAGCGGCCGTCCGTCCACCTCGATGAGGATGTCGACCATGCGCTGGCGCATGACCTTTTCAATGCTGACCTCGTTGAGCGCCCAGGTCTCGGCCACGGTCTGCCCGTTGTGCATCACCCGAACAGCTAGCGCTAATCGCTCCTCGACATGCCACCGTCGGCCTTTGATGGCCTCCACGACATCAGAAATATCTTCGGGTTCGGCTTCGGCAAGGAAGCCCACGTGTCCCAGATTTACCCCCAGCAGTGGCACGTCGTCGTTACGGGCAAGTTCAGCCCCGCGCAAAATCGTGCCATCGCCACCTAAAACGACCACAAGATCGCAGCCATGCGCGGTGTCCTCGGCCGGGTGAGCACCAGCATCGGACACCACTTCGTCAGCCATCACGACATCGATATTTGCCTGCGCCAAACCCGCCGTGACCTCACCGGCCATCTCTACAGCCGAAGCCTGTCGCGCGTTGACCACCAAAAGTACGCGCTGACGCTTCATGGCCCGGCCTCCACAGCCTGATTGATGATGGAGCGCAGCGGTGGCCCCGCATCACGGCGCAGCCACACGAAGAACTCCACGTTCCCTTGAGGCCCTGGCAGCGGACTGGCCACCACTCCCGCAGAGCCCCAACCCAAAGCGTAGGCGCACATGCATACGGTCATGACCATCTCCGCGCGAGTAGCTGGATCACGCACGACGCCATCGCGCGCTAACCGATCGCGACCGACCTCAAATTGCGGCTTCACCATCACCACCAGATCACCGGTGGGATTGGTGCACGCGGTCAGCGCGGGCAGCACAATCGATAGGGAGATAAAGGACAGATCAGCAACGGTGAGATCGACCCGGCCACCGATTACCTGTGCCTCAAGGTGACGCACGTTGGTTCGATCCACCACACGTACTCGGTCGTCATTGGCCAGTCGGGAGATCAACTGACCGTAGCCCACATCCACGGCAATGACCCGACTTGCGCCGCGGCGAAGCAACACGTCGGTGAAGCCGCCGGTAGACGCCCCCGCATCAAGGCAGGTGCGCCCAATGACCTGGAGATCGGAGAACCGGTCGAGAGCACCGATGAGTTTGTGAGCCCCCCGCGATGCGAAGTTCTCGTCGTCCACCACCGCAACCGTGATCGAAGCGGCCTCATCGACCAGAGTGGCCGGCTTTATCGCCACTAATCCACGCACCTGAACACGTCCCTGTCGAATCAGACCCTGGGCTGACTCGCGCGAGCGCGAATATTTGCGACGAACGAGTTCTGCATCTAGTCGCCGTCTGGTCATCACGAACTTATTGATCAGATGGCGCGCCCAGCGCCTGCGTTAGCCGCTGATGAATGTCGGTGTACACCGCGGGATGCTCATCGAGAGGTAGTTGCTCTAGATCGTCAAGCAGGTCGACCGCGGCCCGCACCCGAACATCCTTTATGCCTGCCGGGTCGGCGGCGACCGGAAAACGCTGCTGGACTGCGGGTTCGACCGCGTGATCACGTGCCTGCCCCTCATCTGCGTTGGTCACTGCTGAACCTCCGAGGTGTCGGTAGATACGGGTGGCGTGACCGGCTTGGTCACCTTCTTGGCCGCTTTGGGTGCAGTCTTTGGTGCGGCCTTTTTGGCCGTTTTCTTAGCCGTCTTCGTTGCCGTTTTCGTTGCCGTTTGCTTTGCCGTTTTCTTGACTGGCTTAGCGGTTGCCTGTGTCGGTGGTGCATTGGTGGACGCGCCCGATGCAACACCAGCAGCAGCAACGATGCCGGCAGCCGAGGTCGCTAGGTCCTTGGCGACCCTGGCCCACGGACTTCCCGCTAGCCCGGGCGCCGCAGCCAACACCCCGGTCATCGCCACCATCTTTCTGGCTGAGTCCACGACCGAATCGGCGAGAGACTGCGCATCATCGTCATGGTCGGCTGCGGCAAGTATCGACGATGCCACGGCATCCTCGCGAGCACTGGTCAAGTCGGCCTGCGCCTGGGCCAATTGCGCCTCGAGGCGATCGACATGACGCCGAACCGAGGCTAATTCGTCCTCACGCACAAACCCCATCCGGGCAACCGTGCGATCAACCTCCATCCGCACGAGCTGCACCAACATTTCGCGATTGTCCTTGCCGGTGGCCCACAGTTCGTCGGCGAATTCTTGGACACCACCCACCACATCTGGTGTTCCGGTGTTGAGTCCCTCAGACACCACGGCAACGGCCACCTCGCGCGCCCTCGCTAAGGTGACCTCGGTCAAGCCGGTGGCTATGGTCAAGTACCCCCGAAGTGAATCCAGCATCAGACATCCTCCTGATCGGCGAGTTGAGGCCTTACTATCGCCCGCACCCGTGAAGCCATCACCTAAGGCTATCGCGCTGAACCATCGCCCAAGTGCGCTAACGCCCCCTGTAATTGTGCGAGGGCGGTTGAGTAGTCAGCGTCCGTGCTCCAGGCCACGTGACAGAGCAATCGAAAGGCACTGGCCCATTGAGCACAAGTGACAAGAGGAGCCCACAGTTGCACCTGGGCCGGTGAGCCAACGATCTGCGCCCTGGCGTCACCAACCTGCCAGCCCACAGGTGTCTGGTGCAATGGAGGATGTTCATCGAACATTGAGCGCAGGTCAACACCGACGAAATGAGGTCGCTGAAAGACCGGGGCACGAAGCACCTGGAGCGTCGATGCAATCCCGGTGAACACTAAAAGGCTCGATACGCCGGTGGAGATCGCCGCTTCGATATCGGTGTCAAGTCGGTCACCGATCACGAGGGGTAGTCGGGCACCCGTGCGGGCAATAGAGTCCTCCATCAGCGGCGTGTACGGCTTGCCGGCCACAAAATCGGGCTCTCGGCCCGTAGCCAGGCTGACTGCCTGGACGAGTGCGCCATTGCCCGGAGAGTGACCGCGGGGCGTCGGAATCGACGTGTCGGGATTTGTGGCGACCCACGTGACTCCCCGTCCCACGGCCGTGGCCACTTCATCAAGATCGGTCCATGACACGTTTCGGCCAAAGCCCTGCAACACAGCATGCGGCCCATCGTCGGCGCTGTGAATGGGTTGGAGCCCCTCGGCCAAGAGCGCCGCGGACACCCCTGGGCCACCTACGGCCAGGATTCGCCACGAGCCCTCTCCCAGAGTACGACGAATGAGGTTGGCCCCAGCTTGAGCAGAAGTGATCACCTGATTCGGCTGGGCCGGAGCCCCCAACTCGGTCAGGTGCGCGGCTACTTCTTGGGGTGTGCGGGCCGCATTATTGGTGACGTAAGCGATCGTCATTCCGGCGTCTCTTGCTCGCCTGAGTGCCTGGGCAGCATGCGGAACAGGATCAGCCCCTCGGTACACAACACCGTCAAGATCGACGAGGGCAACATCGAAGTACTGCGCCGGCAGAACGGATACTGAATGTGACACTGAGTTAGTCGCTACTACGAGGAGGTGGCGCACTTGGCGCATTGATCGGCCCATCAAGTGGCAGGTCTGCCTCAGCGCGCGCCTTCAAAGTTGCCCGCACCTGCTGCAATGCATGCCGATACTTGATCTGCTCTGGCCGCATCACGCTGGCGATTGCCATCTGGTCTTCTGCCTGCCCGAATAACTGAAGGCGCCAGAAAGTCATACCCAGACCGTAATGGGCGTAATCGTCATCGGGTGAGATCTCGGTCAGTTGCAAAAAGGCGGCCAGCGCCTCATCTAGATGCCGCGCATCGAACAGGGCACGGGCACGCAACTCCAGTACCGCCGTCGATTCGGGCTCGTCCTCAAGCACTCGCTCGATGAGAACTAGGGCTGCATTCGCATCACCGGAGTCGACCAGTTCGGTAGCCCGACGAAACCACTCATACACATCACCGTCGGGTGCACCTGGGGACGCCGCAGACATGACTTAAGCATCTCATGTCGGTGCCGTCATGCCGCTGCCCGGCGAACGCGCTTGACTTCAACCTCAACGCGGGAGGTTGCCTGACCGCCGGCTTTCCAGAATCGGCGACGAATCGCGCCGTAGACCTCAACGACATCGCCATCGGCCAGTCGGGCCAGCGATGCGCGGACCCGCGCGCGCCAGGCCGTGCAATCGATCGCGTCGACCAGTACTCGCCCAGACGGCCCCCTATCTTTGGGGGCTCGGTCAATGATGACCCGGAAGGTGGTCACGGCATCGCCACTTGGCAATGATCGGGTCGCGACGCCACTGAGTCGACCGGTCAAGGTCACCTCGTTGAGACTGTGCTGCGTGGCCTTGCTAGCGGTTGCCTTCACGGCCCTCTCCTGACTTCAGGGTGTTATTGGTCGAAGGAGGCCTAGGATGGAACACGCCTGGGCAAGTTACCCATGTCCGCGTGAACGATGTTGACGATCGAGCATTGGAGGTTCTGTGGATACGATCACCGACCTCGGCAATGAGGTTTTCGAAATCGACACCAGAATGGGTGGATACCAAGGCATCACCGCCGGGTATCTCATTCGTGGCGATCGTCCCTGTCTGGTCGAGACGGGGACCGCACTCAGCGCGCCAACCGTTCGCGACTCGCTTGAATTTCTAGGCATTGGGCCCGCCGAACTTGCCACCGTCGTGGTCACCCACATTCACCTTGACCACGCTGGTGGCGTGGGCGACATCGCCGAGTTCTTCCCGAACGCGCAGATCGTCGTGCATGAGCGCGGTGCCCGCCACCTGGTGGATCCGACTAAATTGGTGGCCAGTGCCCATCGGGTGTTCGGTGACGTGATGAACACGCTCTTTGGCGACCTCAAGCCGACCGATGCAGCACGGGTCACGGCCTTGGGCGATATCGGCAGCATCGACCTGGGCGATGGCCGCACCCTCGACACGTTCTATGCCCCGGGGCACGCGTCCCATCACATCGGACTGCTCGACTCTCACACCGGAGACTTGTACACGGGTGACGCTGCGGGCGTGTACATACCTCAAACAGCTGACGTACGACCCGCGACACCTCCGCCCGACTTCAATCTTGACCTTGCGCTGGAATCAATGGCGCACATGGTGGCAATTGACCCGCAACGACTTCTGTTCAGCCATTACGGACCCGTCACCGATGTTCACGACGTGCTCGCACGTTCACGTGAGGAACTAATTCGATGGGTCGACCTAGTGCAGTCTGCGCGCGAGCAACACCTTGATCTGGACCATGCGGTAGCTATGGTGCTCGAGCAAACCAAGCCACACGACGTCCATGCTGAGCCAACTGACCATAAATGGGAGGCGCTGTCCTCGACTGCAGCAAATGTTGTGGGCATCAGTCGCTGGCTTGATGGCCGCGACGGCCCTGGTTCTACGAGCGGGGACGCGGCGAGTGTCAATCGGTGACGATGTCATTCAGCGGGCCGAACACCATCTCATTGAATTCAACCCTGCCTTCACCAACATCATTCACACCGCCGGTCCGTGCACGATCGGGTCGATCGCCGAACGCGAAGATCCATTTACGTCGCTGGTCAATTCTATTGTTTCCCAACAATTATCGACCGGGGCCGCCAGCACTATCAGCGGACGACTTCGCATCACAGCGGGCGGTGAATTATCGCCGGCGACCTTGACTGCGCTAACCACCGACAGTTACCGTGCTGCCGGTCTCAGCGGCGCCAAGACTCGAACAATTCAAGGGCTCGCTCAGCAGGTGGCCTCCGGCGAACTTGACCTTGCACACCTGAGTACTTCCGCGCCCGATGACGATGTGATGCGGCAACTGACTGCACTGTGGGGTATTGGTCCATGGACGGTGCACATGTTCATGATCTTCACACTCACCCGCCTAGACGTGTGGCCGGTCGGCGACCTAGGCGTACGCAAGGGGTGGCAATTGATTCACGGTCGGCAGGGCGACCCGGGCCAAAAAGAATTCCAGACGGTAGCCGATGCCCTCAGCCCTTACCGAAGCGTAGCGGCCTGGTACTGCTGGCGGCAATTAGAAATTACGACGAACCGGGCGTAGCCGCAGATAGTTGTGCCCATCGTTCCTCCGCGTCGGTGAATTGCTCGGGGTCGTTGCCGATGATGCGGTCAAACCAGGTGAGCGCCTCCTCTTGCCGACCCAAGACGGCTAATTGATCAGCGTAGGCATACCGCAGACGAACCAAAGGTTCATCCCAGTAACTAGACGTGAGCGCCGGCACCTGGAGCATCATCAATGCTGCCTCGCGTTGGCCAAGATCATTACGCGCGCCCGCGGCAACCAGGCGCACCTCAATACGCGCAGCCTCAGATAGCGAGCCCTCGGCCACCCCGGACAAAAGTTCCAAGGCCTTATCGGGCCGACCCAGACCGCGCTCGGCATCGGCCATTGTTGCGATGTGTTCATCACTCCCCGTGAGGCGGCGCACCGTGCGTAACTCATTGAGTGCCAGAGAATATTCCCCGGCCGCGTATGCGGCTAGCCCCACCGCCTCCCGCACTACCGCCACTCGTGCCGCACTCGACTTGGCTGCCTGGGCAAACTTGAGCGCTAGCGCCGGGTCCTCATCGATCGTCTCGGCAGAGGCCACCAGTAACCGCGCCACCTTCTCGCGTATGGCTTCGGGAAGGGTCCGCAATTCAGCCGTCACGGTGACGTCAAGTTCGGCCCCGGTGATGTGCTCAGGGATGGGCAGATCATTCGACCGTGGCCGGTCATTGGCCCGGTCCCCCGACTTGGCCCGGTCCCCCGACTTGGCCCGGTCCCCCGACTTGGCCCGGTCCCCCGACCTTGGCGCGCGCGTCGTGGGTCCACCCTGGTCTATCCGACCCTTCCTCGGTCGACTCTCGCCTTCACGCATGTCCTCATCCTCTCGCACAGTACAACGAATGCCTATCCAGCCTGACCCAAACCTGACCCAATGAAAAAGGCCACCCCCGCTAAGGGAGTGGCCTTTTTACAAAGTATGTCCGGCGACGTCCTACTCTCCCACGCGGTCACCCACGCAGTACCATCGGCGCTGAGAGGCTTAGCTTCCGGGTTCGGAATGGAACCGGGCGTTTCCCTCTCGCTATGATCACCGAAACTCTATGGAGATATCAATCGATTCCCGACCGTATCTCGGGAACCGCACAGTGGACGCGAAGCATTAAGCTTTTTGTGTGTGGCAAGTCCTCGGCCTATTAGTACCGGTCAGCTCCATACATTGCTGTACTTCCACCTCCGGCCTATCAACCCAGTGTTCTCGCTGGGGGCCTTACCAGGTTAACCCTGTGGGAGTCCTTATCTTGGAGCAAGCTTCCCGCTTAGATGCTTTCAGCGGTTATCTCTTCCGAACGTAGCCAACCAGCCATGCCTTTGGCAAGACAACTGGCACACCAGAGGTTCGTCCATCCCGGTCCTCTCGTACTAGGGATAGCCCTCCTCAAGACTCCTGCGCGCGTGGCGGATAGGGACCGAACTGTCTCACGACGTT
>JAFMCH010000032.1 GCA_017857875.1 Actinomycetota bacterium
CAACTGCGCAAGAGTTGGTACATCTTCGCCATGCAGGTGCCGTGGCTTCCGCAGCGATTATTGTTTTCGCGGCTGGGGCGCCCGGTGTTCGCCCGAACACTGGCCCGCACGGCGCTGGCTGGCTCAATGACCCCCGAATACCAGCAACAACTGACGCGAAGTTGGACAAGCGAGGATTCCGGGCGAGGAATGACCCATTGGTATCGAGCCGCGGTACAGCAACGGCCGCCCTCATTGACCGACAAGTTCGTCCACGTGCCCACGTTGATTTTGTGGGGCCGCAAAGACGTGGCCTTAACGCCGCAAATGGCCGAGGCAAGCGTCGAGCTGTGCGACAACGGAGAGTTGATTATGTACGACGATGCGACGCACTGGCTACTTCATGACGAACCGGTCGACACCGCCGACCGCATCGTGGCTTTCTTTGACAGTCACTGACCGGGCGCTCCCGGCCTTCGTTTGGGAGGGCGGGAGCAACACACGTCTCATGCGCAGCCACCACGGGTTTAGTGCGAAAAGGGCACGATCTAGGTCGCGAAGTAGCGACTGGGCTGCGTCGATGGCTGCGTCCGATTCCGCTGCGTTCGGGCCGAATTGTATCGGGGCAATTTCCACTGACCATCGGTCAAGCACCTCTGACAGATCACCCGGAATCTGTTCCAACGCAACCGGTATCGCCGCTGGCGCCCATGCAGCGGGCAACTCATAGCCCGCCTCCGCGCACAGCACTCGCACATACGAGGTCGCCTGCTGGGCTATCTGCCGTGAATTACCCAGCCATATCTGTCGCGCTCGGCGACGTCGAATAAACGCGACAGCCGCAATCCACACAGCGAGTCCGACCACGGCAGACAGCAGTGCCAGCACGAGGTAATTCGGCGATGCAGTGAGCGATGGCTGATCCCCCGCATCAGATCCCGAATCACCGGATCCGTCGGGGTTGGGGGCTGGGGTGGGCGATGGCGTGGGAGCCGGAGCGGGCACATCAGCCGGCCGCAGCGGCCGCACGACCGCGGGTCGCCCAGCATCACGATCCTGTGGGGAAGGCTGAAAGGTCACCCAGCCAAGATCAGTGAGCCGGGCTTGGGCCCAAACATTGGTGTCGCGACCGCGCAGTCCCAACTCGGTTGATCCACCGGGGGCGTTGGGCGCCCATCCGATCACCAAGCGCGTCGGCACTCCCCAGGAGCGTGCAATGAGAGCCCACAACGCCGCGTATTGCTCTTGCACACCTAGCCCGGTGGCGACCACCTCGGTTAAACCTTCGTAGGTGCGGTTCGGAACGCCGGCGGCCAAGACACTCGGCCCAGCAGGGGCAAAGGAGTCCGACCGAAAATATCGAGATAAGGCAACCAACTGCTGCCAGGTACTGTTGCCAGCAGCATTGATGACCTGATCGCCGATGTCGGTCAACTGCTGAGGCAGTCCACCGGGCAAGAGAACAGCTGGATCAATATCGTTGACCACTTGCGGTTGGGTCGAATTGACAGTCTCCTGATTGGCTACCGTCATGTCATAGGTGACCACAAAAGTCTGATCTACCGGTGACGATGCGGACGTCACAGTGCCGGTGAACTCGTCAACCCGCGTTGCAGCCGTACCGAGCACCTGTGTCACGCGTTGCGGTGCTGGCACCCACTGGCCCGGCAGGCTCAACCCAACCACTATTGACGCGTTCGTCGTCGTAGATTCAGCGGCAGCATCAACTGGTACGCCGTCGACCCCCAACGCATCACCGGGGACTGTGATGCCAGGAGCGTTGATCCACGAAGAGCCGTTGAAACTGGGAAAGCTCGCCCAAATGGGCGGTCCCGACGGGCCATCAGGGCTTACCGAAACCGACAGCAGTAGTCGATCCTGCTCGTTTGGGTCCAGTTGCCAACGAACGGCAGAGTAGAACGGATCGGGTGGCTCCCCCGCGATTACTTCTTCGTTCTCGTCGATAGCGAACAGCGAGATCGACAGCGGCACACCCAAGCCACCGGCTAATTGAGTGCTGACCACGGCTATCACCACTGGAATCCCGACGAGAGCCGCCACCGTCACCATGTTGACTCGAGCGGGTGATCGCTGATCACTAGAGCGCCCCCACGGGCCCGACACCGTCAACAACATGACGATGGCTGCCCCAACAACGGCTGCCAATACTGTCCCCTCCGTTGACCCGGCCAGGCCTGCTACCAACGCTCCGACCAGAAGCAAGCAGCCTGGAATCGCCGCAAGGGCCGGCCAGCGACCCTGCGCAAAAACCCATGAAAGCCAGGCGAAGATAAGAAGTAGGAAGCCCAACCCCGTGACCGTCACGGCAGGAAGTTGCGTTGAACCTGCCCACACCCCGATACCAGCAGATGCCACGGCCACGAGTGCCAACGACATCCACTTGCCCAGAAAAACTGCTGCGACAACAACGAGAATGACCAACGGCGCAAACCCAAAACCGATCAGTACACCGTCGACCAGCAACGGCATCGCCAAAGCAATGACGAAGACCGGCAGCCCGGCAGCTACACCTAGAGTGATTCGATAGCCGCGATCACGCTCAATCAGGTCAGTGGTGTGCTTCATTCTGCAGTCGTATCCAAGTCGGGGCGCAGGACGGATGCGGCCGAAATACCCTGCCACCACCCAGCAGTTTGGTTTCCCGTCACCACAACCGTTGTCTCCCGCGCAAGCCCGAGCAACCTCTGCTGAGTTGATACGGACACGCACTGCACAGCGGCAAGTACATCCATGGCCGGGCCGATGGCCCCGCGTGTCATGCGGGCGCGTTCTCCCGAGGTGGCACTAAGACCGGTGTCAAGCCCCGACTGCAACGCCATCGCCACTAACGATGCGGCCAAATCAACGGCCCGTTCAAATTCATCATCACTCACATATGCACCGGAATCGTTGACCAGCACGAAGTCAATGCGCGGACGCGTGATGTCGACATACTGTCGAGTCATCAAGGTGCCGGTTTTGGCCGACGAACGCCAATGAATCTGGCGAATCTCGTCTCCTACGACGTACTCACGCAGGCTGGCGAATGTGGTCGAACCCATTTCCTGAGTACCACGCATCTGACTCAGACCCAGCGGAATCTTCGCGAGCGACACGACATGAATACGCGGTGTCACGGCCACGTCCAAAGCATCAATGAGGCCGACATCTCGCCGGAAGAGAGCCCACGGATCCATTCGTTGAAGCTGCCAGGGACCTTGCTGCCAGATGCCTCTTTTTGCGGTGTCTATCGGAATGGCGATGGTCGGTGCGGGCTGCCAGGACACAGCATTTGCGCGGCCGCGCCTATCTATCACAAGCAAGCCGAATCGATGGGCTCGACTAGCTTGCAGTCGCACGTCGACCCATGCGGCTTCGCCTCTGGCGACTCGCTCCGGAGCCCCTACCGTGACGCCAATGGCAGTGCCTCCCCGAGTGACCAACGCCGAAATCACCAGCAGCGCCATACCGGCCGCCGCGATGCCAAGCAGTTGCGGTAGTGCCCACACGCCGCCCACAGTTGCGAATGCCACGCTCGCGACTGCCACCGCGAGGCCGCGTGGGGTCGGCTTTGTCATGGCGACACGGAAACGTGATCGACCACCGCGCGAATCGCGTCGGCGCGTGCCGACGCCGGGGCATCGGCATCAGTGAGCAGGATGCGATGCGCCAGAACCGGCACACTGAGGCGTTGCACGTCAGCGGGGCTGACGTAGGTGCGCCCGGCGATAGTCGCCGATGCCTGGGCAGCTCGCAGTAGCCCCACGCTCCCCCGCGGAGACGCGCCCAGCAGGATTCCACGCGCAGTGCGAGTGCTGCTGGTGAGTCGCACGATGTAGTCCAACACCGCCGGTTCCACATGCGTGCGCCGCGATTGCTCGATCAGGTCAGTCATGACCTGCGGCGAAGCAACCGGAGCTAGCGAATCAATCCGCACCCCGTGCTGCAGATTTGCCAACACGGCCACCTCGGCAGCCGGATCGGGATACCCCACTGAAATGGCCATCAGAAATCGATCAAGTTGCGCCTCGGGCAAGGGGAATGTGCCACCCATCTCGATCGGATTGGATGTGGCCATCACCACGAAAGGCCGCGGCACCTCGTGCGTCACGCCATCAACGGTGACGGTGCGTTCCTCCATGACCTCCAAAAGCGCAGATTGCGTACGCGGGGATGCGCGATTGATCTCATCGGCCAACACGATGTTGGCGAATACGGGTCCGGGATGAAATTCAAAACGCGAGCTGCCCTGGTGGAATACCGAGACACCCGTCACATCGCTTGGTAAAAGGTCGGGAGTGAACTGAATGCGATGCCACGACATACCCAACGACACAGCCAAGCTGCGTGCCAATGAAGTCTTACCCACCCCCGGGACATCCTCCAATAGCAGGTGACCTTCGGCGATCAGACACGTCAGCGCAAGTTCGATCACTTCGCGCTTGCCCTGAATGAAGCGTTCGACATTGGTCACGATGGACGCGGCCACCTCGGCAGCGCGGGCAGCATCCGCCTCAGACACGACGGGTGGTGATGATGCAGATGACAACGACATCGCACCAGCCTAGGCCGCCGATCAACCAGAACAGCACTTTTGACCGGAGACGAGGGTGGGATACCCCTCCAGCCGATCCGTACGTGATGCATGATGGAGAAAGGACTACTTGTGTATCCGTGCATGGGTCGACAGCAATCGAGAGGAATGCCATGTCAGACGTGGGGAAAGACATTGTTGTGGGATTCGACGGCTCCGATCAGGCGCAAGCTGCGTCGCGCTTCGCGATTCGTGAGGCCATCGCCATGCACTTGCCTTTGCGCCTGCTGCATTCCTTCACGCCACCCATGGGTGGTGCCGGCCTCGGCTACGGGACGATTCTCCCAGCCGATGCCCTTGATTCCATGCGTGACGGCATTGCTGTACACCTAGCACAGGAAGCCGCTGCCATGGCCGATTCGCACCCGGGGCTTGACGTATCTGAGACCGTCTCGGTGGGCAACTCAGCGGCGTGTCTGATTGATGCCTCCAAGTCAGCGGCGCTTGTGGTCGTGGGCAGCCGGGGCATGGGCGGTTTCAAAGGCCTCATTTTGGGATCAACCGGTATTCAGGTGGCTGCGCACGCACAATGCCCGGTCGCGGTAGTTCGCGGCGAGCCGGCGGTGTCGGCCAACACGGTTGTGGTGGGTGTCGATGGATCGGATATGTCTCAAGCGGCCTTGTCTTGGGCATTTGGTTACGCCGCTAGACACGGGTACGGGCTTCGCGTTGTGCATGCGTGGACAGTCCCGTCCTTCGACTTGCTCGCCGCCCCCGCGGGACCAGCCCCGGCTGATGCAACATTGATCTCACAGGAGGAGACCCGCGCTACCGCAGAGGCATTGGCCGGTTTTCGTAGCGACTTCCCTGATGTCGAAGTTAACGAGAGGGTCGTGCAGCAACATCCGGTTGCCGCACTTCTCAGTGAATCTGCTGATGCCACAGCCATCGTTGTGGGCACACACGGTCGGGGCGAGGTCATGAGCGCACTGTTGGGCTCGGTGAGTCAAGGGGTGTTGCACAAGGCGAAGATTCCCGTCGTCGTCGTCGGCCCCACCACCTATTCCGACGGAACGGGCCTAGGCACGTAAGTCGGTTGTTGGCGCAGGACCGCGCCATGCCGTCTTCGGCCACGACAGGTACCGTGAAGTCATGGCTGACCGAGCGCACGACCGCATTGTGTGGATCGACTGCGAGATGACCGGGCTAGATCTTCAGCGCGACGCGCTTGTCGAGATTGCCGCCATCGTGACCGAGGCCGACCTGACCGAATTAGACGAGGGCATCTCACTCATCATTCGTCCCGATGATCTGACGCTGCTGGACTCCATGGAAGACGTCGTATTGCGGATGCATACCGACTCAGGGTTGCTCGAACAAATTCCCGGTGGAGTCTCGCTTGCGGAGGCCCAGGACCAAGTCTTGGCATACGTGCGCTCACATGTGCCCGAGAGTCGTCGAGCTCCCCTTGCGGGTTCAAGCGTGTATGTCGATCGGGCCTTCTTAGCTCGCGATATGCCCGAGCTTGATCGACACCTGCACTACCGACTCATTGATTCGTCGACGGTGAAAGAACTCTCCCGGCGCTGGTACCCGCGCGTGTATTTCGCCAGCCCAGAGAAGAACGGCAACCACCGGGCACTCGGGGACATTCGTGAGTCGATAGCAGAGTTGCGTTACTACCGCGAAGCGGTGTTTGTGAACCAACCTGGCCCTGATAGCGAATCGGCGCGCGCTACTGCCGCCACTCACACTGTCGATCACGGCTGATTTCTGAGCCCGACAAGGGCTGACCCCACCACGAAGGTAGACTTCAACGGCTCAGTCGATTTCTGGCTGGCGCGGTGGGTGTAGCTC
Organism: Actinomycetota bacterium; assembly: GCA_017857875.1. Classification (GTDB taxonomy): domain Bacteria; phylum Actinomycetota; class Actinomycetes; order S36-B12; family S36-B12; genus M55B157. The sequence continues at coordinate 6,371 of JAFMCH010000032.1, forward strand.
AGCCGGTAGAGCACCTGGTTGTGGTCCAGGACGTCGCGGGTTCAAGTCCCGTCACTCACCCCATAAATCTGCGAGGGAATGCCCCGTCCCGGTAGGCGAACTCCATCGCCAGCGCACGCTGGCGTGCTTCAAGGTTCATCGTGAATCCGACACCGATGTCATCGGTACCCTCGGCAAAGGCCCTCCTTCACCAGGGGAGGTGGGCTGGTGATTCCTTCCGCCGCGGTATGCAGGCGTCGTCGCCAAGCCGCAGCAGAAAGGCCTCGATGACACGACTGTCGGTGATGCCGCGCTTTACTAGGTTCGCTACGCAAGGCCAGAGATTCTGCATGACGCGCTAGGGCGACTTCCTGATGCGCATTCATAGCCTTCGAGTCCGCCCACTCACCCCAAGGTCAGGAGGCAGACTCCTCCCCACGCAATACTTGATGGGGTAGATCACGGGTGAAGGGCAGCGACAGCGCTGCCAGGAGAGTGGCCGCCAGCAGTCCGGCTCGCAGTGCGGTGAGCTGGGCTTCCTCGTAGTTCTCGACGAGTGCTGTCGTCGTGCCCTCGTCGAGGCCGGCGTCCTGCGCGGCCATCTCCACCTGATTTGAGGAAACGAAGTCGATTCCCGTGGATGATGCCGCTGCCTGGCTGGAAAGTTCGGAGCTGATGCGTGAGTCCTGCGAAATGTTGGTGACGAACGCGCTCGTGAGGCCAGACAGCACGACCGCCCCGATGAGCGCAACGCCTAGCGAGGAGCCGAGTTGCTGCCCGGTGAACTGCAGACCCCCGGCCTCACCCCGGCCGGAAGCATCCACGGAACCCTGCACGACCTTGCCCAGCTGCGAGGCCAGCAGACCCATCCCCATCCCGAGAAACGCCATCGAAACCGCGAACATGGTCTCGGCAAGGTCCGGTCGAATGGTGGCGAGCAGGATCGCGCCCGCGGCGGCGGTCACCACCAGTCCGGTGCGGACGAGGCCGCGGACGGAATACCTGCTGGCGAGCCGCGCTCCGATGGCTGATGCGATGAACATGGCGATAGAGACCGGCAGCATCTTGAGACCCGTCTCCAGGGCATCGAGGCCGAGTACCAACTGCAGGTAGAGCGGGACCATGAAGAAAATGCCCATGAGGATGAGGTTCTGCGAGGTCAGGCCGATGAGCCCCGCGCGCAGGGGTGCAATCTTGACGAGATCGAGGTGCACCAGCGGATCGCGGCCACTCCGCTCCCGGCGGCGCTCCCACCCGACGAAGCCCCAAAGGAGCATGACCCCCGACAAGATGACGAAGACCGTGAGAGAGAAGCCGAGCGGCTCGACCGGTGAACTCTTGGGCTCGAGCCATCCCCAAGTGCTCGACTGGAGGACGCCGAGCACGATGAGGCCAAGACCGGATGCCGACAGCACTGCCCCGACGATGTCGAGTCGGGGCGCTGCCCCCGGCCGCGGAGCATCACGCACGACCCGCGACATGGCCACGATGACCAGGACGAGCACGACCTCGCCAACAAAGACCACGCGCCAGGTCAACTCGGTCGTCGCCCAGCCGCCGAGGATCGGGCCGACGGCGATGCCCGCTCCCGAGACTCCGCCGATCACGGCATACGCCAAACCACGTTCCTTGCCCGAATAGTTGCCCGCGATAAGGGCGACCAGAGCAGGCATGACAAGTGCAGCTCCGAGACCCTCGAGGATCGACCAGCCGAAAGCAAGGACCACCACGGACGGCGCCAACGCTGTGATGAGTGAGCCGCACCCGTAAATAAGCAGCCCGATGACGAAGGCGCGACGGCGCCCGATGATGTCACCAATCTTGCCGCCCGTAAGCATGAACATCGCCATGGTCAATGAGTAGAGCGTGATCACACCCTGGATCGTCGTGACGGTCGTGTCGAACTCGTCGACAAGCGCGCTTATCGACACGTTCATCACCGACTGGTCTAGGACCATGACGAACTGGGCCATTGCCAAGGCGACCAGGGGCCATCGTGACTTCATGTGGCGTCCGCCATTCCTCGCGCCCACGGCGGCGCTTCCACGAATCAAAGCGGGGCTTCCGCTCCCTCAAGGGTGACGCCACACTAGCGGGACCCTGGGAGCCGGGCGCCGCCTTCGCATGATGATGACTGGTCACTACTCAGGTTGGACGGCCGTACTAAACATGCCCCGCGCAAGCGAGGAGAACTAGAGGATCCCGGATGCGACTCCACAGGGCTAGGCGACAGTGTCGAGGTAGCAGACCTTGGGAGACTCCGCCGCACATCAGCGGCGCCTAGCCGACCACCTCAAGAAGGTTCACGCCGTTGTCCATGGCGATCAGTTCTGCTGCCTTCTCACCGATCATGATTGCCGCGGCGTTGGTGTTGCCGCTGACCACGTTGGGCATCACACTCGCATCAGCCACCCGCAGACCGTTGATGCCAAGGACGCGCAAATTCGGGTCAACGACATCGCCGATTCGACACGTCGACGTCGCGTGGTACACGGTCAGTGCGTAATGACGTGCTAGGTCCTCTAGCAGAGCGTCACTTGGGTCGGCACCGGCAACGTGACCATGAGCTTGGGCCAAATGCGGTGGAATGACTGGCTCACCCAGGCCGCCGCCAGGCCAAGCTTTCGCGATTTCAAGGGCCCTGCGCATCACAGCGATCATGACCACAACGTCGTGGGGATCGTCGAAATAGTTGAACTCGACCCGCGGATGAACCGCCGGGTCGGCGCTCACCAGAGTGAGTGAACCTTCAGAATGCGGTTGCACCGGATTGGGCAGCAACACCACCTGACCCCGAGTCGGGTCAAGGAAAGCCTCTGGGTCATCAAAGAATGCAGCCGCCGGAAGACGGAAGACACCCTCCCAGATCCCCGGCGTGTATCCGGTAGCCAGGAAACCGATCTGCGCATCGTGGGTGTGCTCATCGCCAAGCCTCGTCGAGAAAAAGGCGACCGCGTCGTAGAGAGAAGACGAAGCCAAACCTCGCCCAGTGGTGAACCATTCACCGATCCGGCGCTCTGCCTCAGCCTTAGCTGCGGCCAGCGGCTCGGGTAGGTCGACATCATCGGCCGGGTCGGCCGGAAGTGGACCAGCCGGGGCCCGCAGCGCATCGGGCCCAAGCGACATCGCAACATCCGTCATGGTTTCCCCGATACCATCCGCAGCGAACATCAAGGGTGTATGCAGGTGGTCTTTCAGGTGACGTCCGACGTCAGGGAGGTCGACGAGGCATTCCACCCCGGCGGCGGCGAGTTCATCACGAGCCCCGACCCCGGAGAGCTTGAGCAGGTGCGGTGACCCGATCGTGCCCGCGCACAGCACCACCTCGGTGCCCGCTACTACCGTCTCCAATGCGCCCTGCTCGGTGCGGTAAACCACTCCAGTGGCACGTACTGCATCGCCGTCCGCCTCCAGCACAATTCGCTCGACAAGCGCGCCGGTAACTATCGTGAGATTTTCTCGGTCCATCGCCGGCTCGAGGTAGGCGTGGAAGGTTGAACTTCGCCGGCCATCCTTCGTCGTAGTTTGGAACGGCGAGGCCACCCCTTCTGGACTGAGGCGGTCGCGGCCGTTGTAATCACCGGGCTGCAAACCCACAGCACCCGCTGCTTTCACGAACTGCGTCGAGGCGTTCAGAATCGGTTGGCGCAGGGAAACTCCCACCGGGCCGTCGTGCCCGTGCACTTCGAGATCGGCATTTAATTCAGGGCTGTCTACGAATCCCTCGGCCTTGCGGAAATACGGCAGCACCTGTTCGTAGGACCAGCCATCGGCACCCCCGGCGGCCCAAGAATCGAAATCCCCCGGGTGACCACGCACGTACGCCATGTAGTTCAAGCCAGAGGAACCGCCGAGCATTTTTCCTCGGGGCAACATCATCTGGCCCCCGACGATTCCCTTGCCAACGCCACCCGGATCGCCGTTGTACATCCAGTCAGTGGCGGGATCATTCTGCAGGCTCGCGACAGCGGCGGGCACCATCTCCGCGGGCGGCGGCGCACCACCGGCCTCCAGAAGGCACACCCGTATGTTCGGGTCCTCGCTCAATCGGGCGGCAACGACCGCCCCCGCGGATCCTGCCCCAACGATTACGTAGTCAAATTTCGCTTCCATTGGTTTCCCCTCGTCGCAGCACACCGCCGGTTGACCGGGGCGAATGGCCCCGAAACTACTCCGACGGCGGAGAGCAGACAGCAACTTCGCTATTTTGCCTGCGCCAGGATTCTGGGATCGAAGTAATCTGAGCGCTCTCGAAGGCCTTGACGTAGCTGGACCGCGCCTGGACGAGCGCGCCGACGCACCTGTGGCGTCACTGCAGTGACATTTTCTTATGCGTGCTTCATGAGATGACACAGTCAGGGCATGGCAGCATTAGGGGAAGTGAGGCCGTCACGTGTGATCTACGTCGAGAATGATCCCGCCCTGCGCGGAATCATGACGGGCGTACTGTCGACCCGACCCGAAATCGACTTAGTCCTTGCGACCGGATCGGCCGTGAAAGCCTTGGAAGGGCCCGAGGTAATGGGAGCCGACGTCGCGCTTCTTGACGTTGCCCTAGGCGCTGATGCCATGGACGGAATCGCACTTGGCTGTGCACTTCGGGCGCGCAATGCCGAAATTGGCCTCGTGCTGCACTCCCAGCACCCTCTCCCTCAGTTGCCGAGCCGAGTACCCGTGGCGCAGCATTGGGGTTGGTCGACCCTGCACAAACGAGTTCGTCTCGACATAGATGAATTGGTCAACGTCCTTGTCGGTACTGCATCAGGGATTGTCTATCGGGACTCGGATCCGGACGACGAAGGAGACGATGACCCTCTTTCTCGTTTGAGTTCTCGTCAACGTCAGATCATGTCTCTGCTCTCGGCTGGCTGGGACAATAGAGCAGTCGCTGAAAGCCTAGGTTTGAGTCTCGACGTGGTGCGCCAGGATACGTCCCGGGCTTATCGTGCGCTGGTACCCGATCCGGTTTCAGGTCGAGACGTGCGCACGACAGCAGTGCTGATCTACTTGCGTCATGCACGGGGCATCAACGTTGACCCGGACGGATGACATGGCACATTTAGTCCGGCGCGCGATAAGTGCGGCACGCAAGATTGTTGTGAACCTGGTACGGCCATGGCCGATGCACCCATGGATTACGGTAGCTGCGGCTCCTTTTTACATCATCCTTTCCTTTGTCATACTTGCGCTATCAGCAGTTGCAGGTGTGAGTGGACCGTCGGTGTGGGCGTTCGTTGCAAGTGTTGCTGTTCCGTTGGCATTCATCGCCACAGCTTTCACTTGGTCGTTTCGTCGCTACGGCCGTCATCGAGCGCCGTCATGGCCGGTGTATTACGGAATCCTCTTCAGCGCTGCTGTCCTTTCCTTCACGTCACGACTTATTCTTCTCCCAGTTGAGAAACTCGAGGCGAATGACGCCACAACCATTTTAGGGTTCTACAACGCCAGTTCTCCCGCTGTTGGAATCTTGCGCTGGTTCATCATTCTTTGGGTTATTACAGTGATTTTCGGAGTCTTCGGCTCCCGTCTGCAACAAGAGATCGTTCGCGCTGACGAGGCTCTGGCACTGGCAAAGATGCAGCAAAGACGTCTCGTGCAGGCTGACTCTGACACCCGCAGACAGGTGAGCAATTTGGTGCACAACGAAATCCAGTCTTCAATTTTGACCATCGGCATGCAGATTGAACAGATCGCTCATGATGCACCCACCGAAACCGCCGATCGACTCCGATCAGTTTCCGATGAATTGGAGTACGTGCGTGGGGATCAGTTGCACGGCGTGATCGCCGAACTAGCACCGGAATTCGACCTTGTGGGCATTCCGCAGGCAATACGGTCACTGACGCGCAGGTACCGCCCAATCATGAGTGTGACCGAGGAATTCGCAGCGGAGGCCGTCCGTGCTGCAGAAAACAAAGAGCACATGTCGGAGGCGATCTACCGGATCTGCGAACAGACGCTCTTGAACGCTGCTGCTCACGGACACGCCTCGCAAGTTGCTTTGCGTCTGACGACCAAAAACGACGACCTGATCTTCAAGATCACCGACGACGGCGTAGGTCTTCCCGAAGCGGTCTCCCCCGGGTTAGGGACGGTGGTGATCGACTCCTGGGTGGGACACATGGGTGGGACGTGGTCAAGAAGGTCAGCCGGTACACACGGAGTCATCGTCACCGTGCGGCTACCCATTAAGTCTGGATAACAGGATGTCAATGTCACTCCAGTGACAATGTTTATGCTCAGCGAAGATTTCCGCTAACTTCTGGCACATGGTCAGTCGAAAGATCCGTCGAAGCGTCTGGCTCGTGTTGTTAATTGCCTTTATCACTCTGGTGCCGTCGACGGTTTCCTACGCAGCCGCAGAACTTGATGACGAACAAACAACCATGCTGCGGTCAATAAGCAACAAATCCGTCGTGCCGGCCGGGGCGTGGCCGGTGTGGCCGACCCCGCCCGCGACGGAAATTGCGGGTGGCCCAGGCGCAAACGCCTCTGATCCTCTGGTTACTGTGGGAGATGACGGACGAACAACATTGGTCTGGAAGCAACGGGGTAGCAACGACTCTGTCCATGTGGCCACACGTGCTGCCGGCTCAGCGTCTTTCGGCCCCACCGAGCAAATTCACATTTCAGCGACCGGTAAGTACATAGCTTCTTTAGACATGGCCACAGGAGCTGACGGCACGACTACGATCGTCTGGACTCGCCAGGACGGTCTGTCGAGTAAGTATGTCGTGCACGCGACTACCCGTTCACCCGGTTCATCATCTTTCAGCCCTGTAGAGGATCTATCAGATTCATCCACGAACTCCTGGACTCCTCAGGTTGTCGTTGATGCTGCCGGCCAGAGCACCGTTGCCTGGCGCACAAGTGCCTCGGGAGGAGAGTTGGTGACCGCAACTCGCGCACCAGGGGCCTCGAATTTTGCCACTAGCTCGATGTACGCAACGAATACCGGATACCCGGCAATCCATTTGGTTGCTGATGATTCCGGAGCCACCACGCTGCTGTGGACAGTGGATACCGGATCGATGTACGGGAAGGGATTGGCTGTAGCCGATCGGCCTCCTGGCGCAGTGAACTTTGGCTCAGCCACCACCGTGGTTACCAACTACGCAAATCTCCCATCGTTCGCCACTTCACCCGCCGGTGATTTGACGTTGGCATATGAGGAAACAGATCCGGTGTTGTTTTCCAAAACTCTTAAGGTTCGAACTCGTCCTGCAGGATCTTCAACATTTGGTGCACCCGAGCAAATTCCGGCAGCAGTACCTGTTGGTACAGTGGAAGTGGCGGTGGGTCGAGATGGAACGACTGCGGTGCTGTGGTTCGAATATGACCTGTCGTACAACTACGTCAGCTATGCGGCGGTTCGTGGTGCGGGTGAGGGGACATGGACGACCGAGTCGCTGTCCAATCCTGATCCTGTGACGGGTGGACAGATCGCAGTGGGACCAGATGGCGCTGTAACGGCGGTGTGGAGTCACCAAGGGACCCCAGATGTGATCGAAGTGCAGACTCGACAACCTGGCAACTCATCCTTCGATTCTTCTGTGGACGTGTCGGCGACGAATGCGGGTAACGATCCACAGATCGCCATCGGCCCAGATGGCGCTGCCACCGTTACCTGGTACACCGATCCCGGGAAAGTGGAATACGTCACCAGTTCGGCAACCTCCTACGACCTTTCGGTTACCTCGACGGGTTCGGGTTCCGGCTCGATCGACTCCACCCCGGGCGGGATCTCTTGCGGGGCCACCTGCACCTTCGGGTTTGATCTCAGCAGCACCGTCGTGCTTTCTGCGACGCCGGCAGCGGGCTCGACTTTCTCCGGTTGGAGTGGCTCAGGCTGCGCAGGGACGGGAAACTGCTCAGTCGCTGTCAACGGCCTGCAGTCGGTGTCCGCCCAATTCGATACCGTGCCAGCAGTTGCCCCGATACCGGTGAGTTTCCCCCCGGGTGTTCCGATTGGAACGAGTGCGGAGGCGGGAGAAAATGCGGTCACGGTGACTTGGTCGGAACCTGCATCGTCGGGATCGTTCCCGATGACGTATTTTCAGGTGCGCTCGCAACCCGGGGGGCGGCTGTGTCTGGTGACGTCCGCCGTTACCTCCTGTGAAGTGACAGACCTGGCCAACAATACTGATTACACCTTCATGGTCAGGGCACTCAACGGTGCAGGTTGGGGCCCCTGGTCCGCAGCGACTCTCCCGGTCACACCCCTGCTTCCGGAGGACCCAGCGGAGGCTAAAGATCCCAGGGATGCGTTCATGATTTCCGGCTCCCGGCGAGGTCGACTCGTGCAGGTGCGGGGTGTCACGACCTTGACTCCCGGGGCGTTGGTGACTGCTCACATACGCTTTCCCGGAGCGTACCCATACCGGCCTGTTGCCGACGCCCTCCTTGTCTCAGCCGAAAGCTCGTTCACGTGGCAGCACAAAACCCGGAAGAAGGTGTACGTATATTTCCGAAGCGAGGACGGTCTCACCTCGACGCGATTGATCATCCCTGCTCGCTAACCATCACACGATGGTTGTGAACCCGCGTACCGCAACCCTACAAATGAATGTCTCGGGTCAAAGCGCCATGTCCTATGACTCGCGGTTTCCCTCCTACTGCACGTTTCAAATCCTCACCATCTGAATTTATTGCGACGTACCCTGTCAGCACGGGGTTCGATGTGGGAGGAACTAACGTGAAGCGAATCTTCGCAGCCTTTGCGGTGGCAGGTCTTTTGCTCAATTTCACCCAAGCTCGTGCCCAGGAGCAAGAATTGCCCTCGGTGTTGTCTGTGTCACCGTCGACGGTGGGCTCAAATTCGACCACAACGGTTTTGGTGCGCGGCAATGGTTTCGTCGAGGGCGACACAGTGCAGTTGAGTGGGTGCCCGGTCACGAACGCGCAGGCGGTCTACCCGGTTCCGCAGGTTCAGATCGTGGATGCCACCACGATGCTGGTGACGACTCCAAACATAATTCCGGCTGGCACGTGCACCCTTACCGTGGGTAGGTCAAGCCTGCCGGCGGCGCTGACATTCGCCGATGCTCCCGAACGCCTCACCGTGCAGATCACCAACGACACCAGCGTCACCGATGAGCAATTGTGGATCACGCTGGGCTACAACTGCCCGCGTGCAATCACCTCACCGCCCTACCCGCCCGGCTCAGACGGATGCAATGTTGATGGGCGCAGCAATATGCAATACGACTGGCCTCCCACATTATCGGGTACGAACGCCAATAAGTATTGGTATGAGGTGTACTCCGATGACTCGCTAATCCCTGCATTCACAGGTATTCGATTTTCTGACCTGGCACCCGTTGCGGGGCAGGCACAGACACGTGAGTTCGCAGTCGCAAATATTGATTCCGGAGTTGTCTACATTTCCCAGGGTTCACCAGTGAATACGGGCGCGAGCCCGATCGGGCGGGCACCGTCCTATGTCACATCGAAGACCCGTTTTGACGCATTCGAGTTGACGTTTCACGGCTCAGCGCAAGGGTCCTGGGCGTCACCGGTGTATGCGAATATCACCGCCGTCGCGGGAGTGAGCATGCTGATGAACCTCAGCGGCTGGGATAACTCGATTGGGTCGCACGGGCCAGCACCCCGTCAAATCGGGACGGGAGTGTCCTGGCGCAAAGGTGCGACGACCGATGGCATTGTCACCACCTTGCGCGCCGCTGGTGTCAATGTTGACGACACTTCTGTGGTCGTAACGACTGATGATAAGCCCTATCGCACCACCAACTTCTTGCGAATCGTATCGCCGAGCACTAATGGCGGAAGTGGGTACGCGCGTCTTGGTGGCAGCAAGCGAAGTTATCTTGCGTGGCTAACACGTCAGCAAAAACGATTTAAGGTCGTCGGCCTGTATTCAGGCAGTGGCGCGGGCGCCGGCACCTGGTATTGCTATCGAAGTAATGTTTTCACGCGCACATCACCAACCGCACTTACGGGAAGTTACGGCTATGCAACGCGTGCCGCGGCTCGTGCTGCTTCAAGAAGTGGCTGCACTGCTACAGGTACGGCAACGGCTGGGCCAAAGATCGTGACCGCAACGACACCGGTATCTGGAGTAACAGGCTCGGTCACGCCTGCCGCCGTTTATATGCAAGATAACCGCTATCTTCAAGATGGCGTTATCGCAACCGGCAATGACCTCGCGAATGCCATCTATCGGGACTTCATTGTGTCCTTCGCGTATGGATACTGGGGCTCCCGCAGCGGCTCATCAGGGTGGACGACTCTCACCTGGGGAACAGCAAAGGGATCAGTGCCAGCTTTTTCACCAGGATGGCCAGCGTTCAAACGGGGAGTCGCGTTTCCACGTTGGAATGCCTACGCCGAATCCATCTGGAAGTTCACGAATGCCTACGGCATGCCCTACAGCGATACCTTCGGCAATGGCGGCCGTGGAAATCCGCTGGTCAGCGGTTCGGCTATCAGCACCCTCAGGCTGGGAGTGGTCGGCTAGCGTCTGGCCATAGCGCACCGCAGTTGACAACGTTGGCGCCGTAGACCGTGTCAACCGTTTTATCCGGTGCCACACCCCATGGTCTCGTGCCCTCCGTGACCATCTTGACGACGGCTGTGACGGCGCCCCGTGTTGCTCCTCGGGATGTTAAGGAACCTTCGGCACCTACATCGTGGCCAACTCCCAGGGCTCCGGGCACTGGGGCTACCCGGCTGAACCCATTCGATATTCCCAAAGGATCCGTCCAAGCGATGACTGACGGTACAGGTGTCACGGAGTGGGCGCTGGCCACCTGTTCGCCTGACCAGAAGGCTGGTGACTTCTACGGGAACACCTACGGTGACCAATCGATCCGCAAGGTCTCCCTGCCTGCACTCCTAGCCCACCACCTTATGATTTCCTCGGTCGACTATCCGCATGAGTCAAGGTTGGCGCACCTGAACTGCAGATACGCCAACGCACAGCGGCCACCAGGATGAACATTGCGTTACCAGATGAACATTGGGTGACCTGACTCGACTGGGCTGTGTTGAAGGCATACCTTCACAGGCGTGAGTAGCGACGACGAGGCGAAAAAACTCCCGTCCCTGGGAAAAGCCCTCGACAACGCCCGGATGACCGGGCTGCACAAGAAGTTCTGGCTGCTGGCGGGGCTCGGGATCATGCTCGACGGGTTCGACTTCTTCATCATCGGTGTCGCTAATCCGTTGATTAAGGAGGACTTCGGCATCTCAGCATGGCAAACCGGGCTGGTGTCGTCGGCGGCGATCGTCGGAGCAATCTTCGGCGCAGCAGTGCTCGGTCCGCTAGGTGACAAGCTTGGTCGGCGGCGAATCTTCAAATACGACCTGTGGATGTTCGTCGTGTTCTCCGTGGCCTGCATGTTAGCTCCGGAGATAGGGTCTCGTTGACGTCGAGCACCACAGCGGACGGAGTCATCTCAAGCCCACGAATCCTCTGTGGTGGCATGACATTCGTGAGACTCAACTAATGAAGTCTCGCTAGGATAAATGGTGCACCTCTGCTCTGTTGTACACCGGAGTGTCTAAGCCTTCGAGTCGCGCCTTGAGTTGTAAGGCGAGATACAACGAGTAATAACGCGATTGATGCAAATTGCCGCCGTGGAACCACAGATGCGCCTGCTGGGTCGGCTTCCACATATTGCGCTGCTCCCCCTCCCATGGTCCCGGATCCTTGGGCGTATCCGACCCCAAGCCCCAAACCTTGCCCACGCGGTCGGCGACATCCTCACTAATGAGGTCCTTCACCCAGCCATTCATGGAGCCGTACCCGGTTGCATACACAACAACATCGGCTGGAATCACCCGGTCGTCACTCAGCACCACAGCATTCTCGGTGAGTTCTCGAACCTGACCATTGATCAGTTTGATGTCGCCACTAGCGATCAACTCACTCGCGCCCACATCAATGTAGTAACCCGAGCCACGACGTAGGTATTTCATAAATAATCCTGAACCGTCTGCGCCCCAGTCTAAATCGAATCCGGCTCGAGATAACGCCTCGTAATACTCAGCGTCAACCTCTCGCATTTTGTCGTAAAGAGGAATTTGGAATTCGTGCAAAATACGGTATGGAATAGATGCAAAAATCGTGTCCGCCATCTCAGTCGTGATACCTGAATCCACGGCTCGCTGCGAATAAAGATCACCGAGACCGATGTCCATGAGAGTTTCAGATCTCACGATGTGCGTCGAACTCCGCTGGACCATGGTTACATCGACGCCCGCTTCCCAAAGTGCAGCGCAAATGTCATGGGCTGAGTTATTGGAGCCGATAACAACCACTCTTTTGCCGACAAACGGCTCGGGACCTGGATGCTGCGAACTGTGATGTTGATCCCCGGCAAACAACTCCTGGCCTGGGAACCGGGGAACATTGGCTTTGCCTGACATACCGGTAGCAAAAACCAGTTCGGTGGGATGCAGGATCATTTCCTCGCCGTCGCGAATGACATGAACCGTCCAGACACCGGCCTCCTCATCAAAAGATGCACTCGTGCATTGCGTGGAGGACCAGTAGTTGATCTCCATGACCTTGGTGTACATCTCAAGCCAGTCTCCGAGCTTGTCCTTCGGAGTGAAAATTGGCCAGTGATCGGGAAACTTCATGTAGGGAAGATGGTCGTACCACACCGGGTCATGAAGACACAGCGACTTATAGCGATTACGCCATTGATCGCCAGGGCGCGGGTGCTTGTCAATCACAATGTGCGGAATGCTTAACTGCTTTAGCCGGGCGCCTAAACCGATTCCGCCTTGCCCACCACCAATGACCAGTACGTAGGGCTGAGTAGTGACGCCCATTTCAGCGTTTTCTAATTCCCGCTGTTCTTTCCAACTCAACCGGTCTCGTTCGGCACCATGCTCAACGCCATGTGGTCGATCAGCCCTCGAATTTTCCTCAAAGCCCTTGAGCTCATCCAAGGATGTCAACAGTGTCCAGGCACCATCTGGGGTAAGGCGGGCAAGGCCAGAGCCTCGACCAACTGCCGTGTCAAAAGTGAACCAGGCGTCGGTGACCCCATCAGCCTCGGTCGGCTCAGCGCTCAGTACAAAATTACTCGGCTGTGTTGCAGCAAGGGTGTGTTGAAGGAGGTCACGCACCCCCGCTGGACCCTCAACGGTCGTGATGTTCCAAGTAAATGCGACGAGGTCCCGCCAATAGGAGTCTTCACGAAATAACGCTGCCGCAGCGTCAATATCTCCGCTGGTCAGTGCTTTCTCAAAGTCGGCAAACCAATCGTGTGCATCCAGTGTTGTCTGAGTTTCCGCGTCCATGATGTCGGTCATATCCGTCTCCTCCGCTTTGCCTTGAGTAAAGCGCGACATCGGCTTGGAATCAACCGTTTCTCGCCAAAAAGTCGGGCCTGCCCGGCTACAGGTGAATGCCTCGAGTGAGTGCGCCGTCCACCACCAGGTTTGTGCCGGTGGTAAAACTAGAAATTGGCGTGGCCAAAAAGACAACGGCTGCGGCCATTTCCTCGGGAGTGCCCATGCGCCCGGTTGGGTTGAGACCAAGAGCCATGTCGTAGAGCTCGCGATTTCCGTCCTTGATCTGCTCCCACACACCACCTTCAAAATAGGTGTTACCCGGCGATACAGTGTTCGCCCGAATACCCTTCCCGGCCAACTGAAATGCCAGACCCTGCGTGTAGCCGACAATCGCGGTCTTTACGGTTCCGTAGGGCCCGGAAGCGAAATCAACCTCACGCCCACTCACACTCGACACCGTCACGATGGAACCCGCCTTACTCTTTTCCAGATGGGGCATTGCCGCTTTAACCAAGCGCACCGTACCCATCAGGTCGACATTGATCGATGCTTCCCAGTTCTCGTCCGTGTCAGGAATTGCCAGAGCGCTCACGTTGCTCACGACAATGTCGATGCCGCCCATGTTGCTCGCCGCACCTTCAACCCATGCAGCAAGGGCAACCGGGTCGCCCACATCGACGGCTTGACCCGTAACGCGGGCTGAACCCCCGCTCAATTCCTGGGCTGTCTTGTCGACAGCTTGTGGGTCACGCGCACAGAAGGCGACATTGACGCCCTCGCTCAGCAACGCTGCTACCACTGCCCGACCAATACCGCGTGTGCCACCCGTAACGATTGCATTGAGGCCTTGAGCTTTGAAGTCCATCAATCTTCCTTTCGGTAGTGAGGTGTAATTATCAGTGGGCGGTGCCGTCTATTCAGCTGAGTAGGTCTCGGGCTCGTGCGCGCAGATCGGCATGAATACCGTCATACGCTGATGCTGCCGGGAGAATCGCTTTAGGGGCCTTTACCACCACGCTGTAGTTTGCATCAACGACGTTGGCAATAGGGCTAAGTGCGACCTGAGACAACAATTGATAGGCGTCCATCGTGTGCAGTCCGTATAGCTGCTCCAACCAACGAATCATCTCAACATTGCCAATCCGCCACGAGTCCTCAAGTGGCCTTGCTGAGCCCACGGCCATCCAATGGTCATCGTTTTCAAAGCGCGGCCAGCCTGGTGCATGTCCCTTAATCAGGTCAACGATGATGAGCGAGTTCATCGCACCTTCGACGGCCGTGCCGCAGGACTCTCCTTCGCCTTGGCGGTAGTGACCATCACCAAGAGAGAACAGCGCGCCCTCCACGTTCACACCTAGGTAAATAGTCGTACCATCGCATACCTCGGGTGAATCCATATTTCCGCCAAAGCGCTCCGGCACTAGCGAAGAACGCACCTCATTGCCAGCCGGTGCCACCCCAACCGTACCCAGCATCGTGTTGATGGGAAGTGCGATCTCGAAGTCAGAATGCTGGGCTTGAAATCCGACCGTGTGGTTCGTTGAGTCAACCTCGTAGATCCATGTGGTGTCTGGCAGTGCTTCTTGCAGCATGGCAGTCACCGGAGTGGAGGTGAGACCACCGAAGAAGGGAATGGCCGCCGATGCGCCGAAGTTGCGAGCCGGCTTCAACTCGACGATGTGTAAAACAAGCGTGTCGCCCGGTTCGGCACCCTCAACGTAGAACGGTCCCGTTTGTGGGTTCACGAAACGAAGATCAATTTTTTCCGACGAACGATCTGACGTCGATCGAAGCGCAAAGTTGAACGCATCTTGCGACCACAATTGCATTGCCACACCCGGCTTGATGCGCATGACCGGAGCAACGCCGCCGAAGGTGTAGGCGAACTGATCAGGCGTGGGCGTGAACTCAATGATCTCCATGCGGGGTTCCTCTCCCGTGATGTGCGCTAACGCAAACAGTCAGTGCCGAGTTGATCTATCGACGTTCGACCCAGCAACTGCATGGTGGTTTCCATCTCGGCGCGCAGCAGATCGACAGCCTTCTGTACACCCGCCTGGCCACCAGCCATCAAGCCATACAGGTAGGCCCGCCCGATCGCAACGGCATCGGCGCCACGGCACAAAGCGGCGACAATATCGGCGCCGCTCATCACGCCCCCGTCTATGAATACAGGAGTTTTCGCACCCAGCTCGTCGCGCACCTGGGGAAGCATGTTGAAAGGCAGTGGCGGACGCTCCAACTGCCGACCACCGTGCGTCGATAACAACACGGCATCGGCACCGTGGTCGACCACCAGCCGGGCATCTGATGCGCTTTGGATTCCTTTCACGACCAACATGCCCGGCCAGGAACCGCGCAACCACTCCAAATCGTCGATCGTGATCGCTGGATCGAAAACGCGACCGATGAGGTCAGCTACGGTGCCTTCGGTGCTGGTCAAGGTCGCGAACGTCAGTGGCTCGGTACTCAGCACATTGAGCCACCACCGCGGATGCACCGCCATGTCGGCAAACGTGCGGAGTGTGAGCTGTGGGGGAATCGTGAGTCCATTGCGTACGTCGCGATGCCGTCGCCCGGCGACCGGAGTGTCAACGGTGAGAATCAGAGTCTTATACCCCGCGGTCCAAGCGCGATCAACGAGTTCTTTGCCGTATCCCCGATCGGTCATCAAATACAACTGAAACCAACGATCGAGTGTCGGTTGGGCTGCAGCCAGGTCTTCAATAGAAGTTGTGCCCAGCGTTGACAGGCCGTAGGGCAGCCCTTCGCGGGCGGCCACCGCTGCCACCGCTGGTTCACCGGCGTGATGCATCATTCGGGTGAAGCCGGTCGGTCCAAAAATGAGCGGCATTGACGCACGCACGCCCAAAATCTCCGTCGATGTGTCAACGGAACTCACGTCGCGGAGGACGCGTGGGTTGAACTCAACGTCGGTGAATGCTGAGCGCGCCCGCGATAGCCCTGACTCATCACCGGCTGCACCATCGGTGTAGTCGAACACCGCCCGCGGCACCCGTCGTTTAGCCAGGCGCGCAAGATCGGCGACGCTCGCACACCGCTCAAGCGCGGCACCCTTTGCGGGAAGCTTGACGCCGATCAGTGGACGCAACTCATTCACGCGCGGAATACGCCGAACCACCATCCTCACAGGCTAGGACACTCGCCGCGACCGCGCAGGCAGACGTTCACCCAGTCATGATATTCCCCGGGCTGTGGATAAAGTTGTTGTGGTGCAATAGGTTTTCTGTGTGTCGGGGGTTGTGGTTGTCGGTGGCTTGACCTATACTCGTACACATGTTCGATAACGGGGGAGGTCGAAGCGTTACCGGTATCGCCGGGGTTGATCTTCGTGCGGGTCTGGCGGCGGTGGCCGAGAGTGTTGCGGTGTTGACCTCTGTTGACCTGGCGGAGTTACCCGGTGATGGCCTAGGCGAAGTGGTCGTGGATGTGACGGCTCGGATCCGTCAGTTGGAGGCGATACGCGCGCAGGTGACGGCCCGGTTCGCGTCCTCGGGTGCGTGGACGTCTGATGGTGCCCGGTCAGCGGAAGCGTGGGTGTCGAGTCGAGTGAATGAGCATCACCGCACCGTCCGCCGCGTCGCAGACGTGGGCAGGTCACTGGCCGTGTTCCCCATCATGGGTGCCGCCCTGGCTGAGGGCC
>JAFMCH010000099.1 GCA_017857875.1 Actinomycetota bacterium
GACTCTGCCGAGCGCCTCGCGATAAGGCGTTCCAGACGCGTTCGGTTATGTCTGAGCACCACGAGGAACGGCAGGTTGATCAGGACCGCCACTGCTGCGAACACAACAGTGAGCCACCAGGGGTTAATCCACACCATGGGCAAGAACGTGAGCACTGACAGCAGATGCACCCATTCTGCCCGCCGCACCTGTGTGGTGTAATCGCGCAGGCTGGCCAGATCGTGTCCTGGCAGATTCCTTTTGCTGACGCCACCAAACATGCTGCCAAGTTCAGGCAGCCTCTGGTTCCATCGCCCCCGGTTAGCTCGTGCGAAAGCCGCGGTTTCACCGGGTACCTGCCACGTTAGGGGCCCGTGACTTTCGCGGAACCAACGGTCGGGCCAGCGTGGTGCGGTAATGCCGATGAGAATGGACAAGCCAGCAATACAGACAATGTTGGCGATGACGAGCAGCGCAAGGCCAGCAGTAGACACCACCAACCTCCTCTACCTCACTCCGCTACCACTCTTCCGTAAACGGTCCCCACAAGTGAAACATGCGAGGTCCTTCTGCTCTCGCCGGATACTTTCGCCACGTTGATGGGCTGCCGTCTTCCCCCCTGATCGGGCGCGAAAAGACATGTAAGCGTCCCAAGCCTCTGACTTTGTTATTCCGGGGGCCTAGATGTACGTATGGCTTGATTCGCTGGACTGCAGCAGAGGCGAAGACTTAAATCGGCGGCTAGTGCATCGCCGACGCGGAAGGTATTTGAATGCGAAGTATGCCTTCTGGACCTGGTCGTCCACGCTTCCTTGCCGCGGTGGCTGCTGTCGTCCTGGTGACTCCCCTCGGGTTGGCGGCTTGCACGTCTGGTGATGCTGACAGTTCGGCCCCAACCTCCACCACTCCTCCGGCTGGGGTGCCACTTCAACTTGAAGGTGTCCTCGATACTGGGTTCAACGTCGAGGTTGATGGCTTCGGTTTTCCCAACTATGGCAACGAAGCCGAGGTCGAGAACCTCACGCCGTACTCGATGCGCCTGCTCTTTGGTGACCAGGTCTGCGCGCAGCTCGATGGCGAGGAATGTCTGCTGACCCCGACCGCTGAGCGGTGGATGGCTGTTCAGAACGATGGTATGGCCGGGGGGCACTGCTTTGGGATGGCTGGCTTGGTCTGGGCACTGTTTGCCGGGTACATCGACCCGCAGGTCTACGGAGCTGAGGTCCCTGCGCAGATGCCTTTCGACGCCAATTGGGACCTGCAGTCAGACATCGCGACAGTATTTGTGACCCAGGCGACCGATCCGACCTCCGCTGAGCGGCGTGAGGCTACTCCCAACCAGGCCCTGGAGATCCTTTCCCAAGCGTGGGCAGAGGGGCAGGGTTACGTCTTTGGGATCTATCGGTTCGTCGACGGCGAGTACCTAGACGGCCATGCAGTAACCCCATACGCCATCGAGGATCTTGGTGACGGTCAGGTGGGCATCATGTTGTACGACAACAACTTCCCGTTCGAGGCCCAGATGATGGTCGTTGACACGACGACGGACACGTGGACCTACAGTACGTCCGCCGACCCGCGCAATGATCCAGAACTGTACGTGGGTGAGGCGGACAACCCGCTCGTGCTGTTCCCCGTAGACCCAATGCTCGGCCCGCAGGACTGTACGTTCTGTACCGCAGGAACGGTTAACGATGCAGCCGGGTTAGGCACCGTTCCGGGATCATCGGAAACATCCACGGCCGCAGGCGAGGTCAATGTCGTCTACCTGAATCAAGAGGCTGCTGGTCTGGGTGTGACTATCTCGGTGACCGATCTGGACGGCAACGAGATTGAGGGCCTGCGTGAGTGGGTTCCGATGTCACAAGTCATCACCAGCGCACCGGTGATTGCCGTTCCCGAGGACGAGCCATTTGTAGTGACCGTGGATGCCTCCGATGCTCTGGCTGAGGCCACGACCGGGGTCACGATCATCGGTCCGGGCTACAGCTACGGAATTGAGGACTTCTCGATGTCTCCCGGTGATGTGGACTCCATCATCTTTGATCCGGAAAGCTCAAGCATCACGTACCAAACGAGCGTAGGAAGTGCCCCGGACATCGTCTTGAGCCTTGAAGGTCCCGAGGTGTCTTACGGCTTCCTGTTTGGTGGCCTGGACCTACCGGGAGAGGGTGGTGCCATCACTGTGTTCGTGAACCTTGAGGCACAAACCGTCACCGCGTTTACCACCACCGACGGTGATGGAACGATTGACTTCGTTATTCGTCGCATTGACGATGTCAGCGATGAGGAATATACGAGCGACCCAATTCCCCTATCCGCTAGCGAGTCCCTCGTCATCGAGTACGGGGCTTGGGAGGGTGACGGCACAATCATGCCAATCGGCATCGACACGAATGACGACGGATTCATCAACGAGGAGCTCATCGAGACTGGCTGAGCCCTCTATGTCCCGTAGGGGATTTTGCGGAGGGAGTGGGATTTGAACCCACGGAGACGGGGGTACCGCCTCAACGGTTTTCAAGACCGTCGCCTTCGGCCGCTCGGCCATCCCTCCTGACCATCTTGGACGTGGGTCCTTGCACTCCCGCGTCCCAGATAGGTGCAGTTAGGCCATGTCGGCGATAACCGCGTTGATAAGCATAGCGATTGATGTGTGATCGTGGTCATCGCACCAGTGGCTGGATAGCCTGCTGCGATGGAGCACCTTCGTCACTTCGACCAGGTTGATGTTTTCAGTGGGCAGCCACTGCTGGGTAACCCCGTTGCGGTGGTGCATGACGCTTCCGGACTCACCACCGAGCAGATGCATAGGTTCACTGATTGGACCAATTTGTCTGAGGCCACCTTCCTCTTGCCGCCTACCAACTCTGCCGCGGACTACCGGGTGCGAATTTTCTGTCCCGGTCGCGAGTTGGCTTTCGCCGGACATCCCACCCTGGGCACCTGCTACGCCTGGCTTGCTGCCGGAGGAGTCCCTCGAAGTGACGTGGTTATCCAAGAGTGTGGACTCGGCTTGGTACGCATTCGACGAGAACATGACACGTTGGCTTTCGCCGCTCCTGCGTTGCAGCGGTCTGGGCCGCTGGAATCGGAGAATGTTCGACGCATCGCGGCAGGCCTGGGCCTGGATGTGACCGACATCGTCGATCACCAATGGTGCGATAACGGCCCAGGGTGGCAGGCGGTGATGGTCGAGTCTGCTGCGGCTGTGCTCGCGATCAAGCCCGATCCGCAACTTCTGGCTGGACTCGATATCGGAGTCATCGGCCCTTACCCATCCGGTGATGTTGATTTTGAGGTGCGCGCATTCTTTCCAGGTAACAGTGGCCTCACTGAAGATCCGGTGACCGGATCCCTCAACGCAGCATTGGCGCAGTGGCTGATCCCAGCAGGTCTCGCACCAGCGTCATACGTTGCGTCTCAGGGAGTCGCACTCGGCCGGGCTGGCCGGGTCAAAGTGCGCGCTGAGGGCAGCGACATCTGGATCGGTGGTGAGTGCGTCACCGTGGTTTCCGGGACCGCACGCATCTGATCAGCGGATGATGAGCGCATCAGACAGCGGTTTGCGTTGCAGGGCAGGAACTTTGCAGTCATCAGCGGCGTACCCAACCGGAAAGAGAATATATGGGCGCTCGGTTGATGGTCGATTCAAGATCTCGGAAAGAAATCCCATGGGGTTTGGTGTGTGGGTCAGGGTGGAAAGACCCATCGAATGCAGTGAGGCGATAAACAGCCCACACGCGATACCCACGGATTCGTTGACGTAGTAGTTCTTGCGTAGCGTGCCATCTGGCATCGGCGTCGATTTTTGTGCAAACACCACAACAATCCATGGAACAACCTCTAGGAACGCTTTATCTGAGTTCGTGCCCAGCGGCGCGATTGCTTGACGCCAAGCATCGGGCAACCGACCGCCCTCATAGTTTTGCCGCTCTTCTTCCTCGGCGGCGACCCTAATGTGATGTTTGACCGTCGGATCGCTCACCGCGACGAAGGTCCATGGCTGCTGATGGGCGCCACTGGGGGCTGTGTTGCCGGTGGCTACGGCAATGTCGATCAATTCGCGCGATACGGAACGGTCTGAGAACTCACGCACACTACGTCGTGCATCCATCAGATCCCAGAAGGCAGCGCCCTGCCGTACTGGATCGTCAACGAGCGGGGCTTGGTAGGGAACGCTCTGGTCGGCCACAGGATGAGTGTGCCGCATTCAGCCTGTTATGGACTAGAGGTGAAGTTCACCGCTGCTTCGGCTACAGCGATGATGGTCCACTCTCCTCGGTCATCGGCCGTTTGCAGACGATAGGCCGGGAGCAAGAAGAAGGATCCGTCTGGCGCAAAGTACTGCGCCAGGGTCAATTCGGCTGAGGTGGCGATGGCTGGATCCCATAGCAGAGGAATCGTTCGCGCGTTCTCCGGTGCAACAGGCAGGGGTTGCGAATCGGTTGCTAACTCGTCGCTGCGTATCGGTGCATCA
>JAFMCH010000100.1 GCA_017857875.1 Actinomycetota bacterium
GTCCGCGTCCGCGTAGCCCATTGCGCCGGAATGCCAGAGAAAACCGGCACTATCAGCGCCCGTGTTGGCCGTGTCAACTCTGTCATTGACAAAGATGTCAACGCCGAGGTAAGTGCCGACGTAGCCCTGACCGGAGTTGGAGGCGAGCGCGCCGGAGACGTCCGCGCGGTACTGGATGGCTCCGCCTTCGGCCCGGAGGCTTTCGACGAGGTCGTTCCACTGCTGAGGGAACAAAATCCCGTAGCACTGGCCAGAGTTGGACGCGTTGATTAGCGCGGCTTTGGCGCTGAAGAAATCATCGACGGTCATGTTGACGGTGGTCGTTCCGACCGTGGTCGTAAACGCCGCGCCAACCGCTGCAACCAGGTCCATGAAGTATTGGTTCGCGCCGCCTGCGAGCTTGCGTGCGATGAACTCAAGCGAGACGTCATCCATGCCGCGCGAGGTCATGAGAGCGAGGTCGGAGATCTGGTGGACCAGGGCTCCTCTGACCACGGCGCAGGTTGCCGACGAGTCCGTCAAGGCCACGTTGGCAGGTGCTTCGATCTCGGTGGCGCTGGCGAGCGCGTTCCAACCGGCGTAGCCCGTGCGGATCGTGTCGGAGCCAAATCCGTTGATGGAGCCGAGGTAATCCAGGGCCCCCGGGACGTCGCGGATAGACTGGGTGTCAGCGAGAAGCATGCGGACGGATCCGGCAATGCGATCAGCTTCCCGGAGGTCGGCCTCAAGGGAGCTGTGGAGGACTTCGTTAGCCATTTGTGGGCCTCGGTCGGTGTTGGGTGTACGTGCTTGGCCTGCGTCGGATTACGTCCGCGAGTCGTCAGCCAAGCCCGTCACCGTTACGCCGGTCAGCCGGGGCCTTCCCTATGGCGATATCACGCCCGGGAGTCGTCGTCAATCTCGGAAGTATTCCGACATGACAGCCTTGACCTCAGCGCCACTCCCAGCGGCTGCGAGCTTGCGCTGATAGTCGTCGCGACTCATCGTCGGGCCAGCGGGAGGGGCGGCCACGGTGCCGGCGTTGGTGGTAATCGGGCGCGGTCCAGACGCGGCGGGCGCCTCTGGCTCGGCGGCTGCTGCTGCCGGCGCGGGCGCTGGTTGCGGAAGCAGTACCGAGGCGATCCGATCAGACTTGGCGCCGTCGCTGAGCCAGTCGTACAACGGTGGGCGATCCTTCGGGGGCAGCTTTTCGTAGCGTCCCCGGATCGTCTCCATGACGTCCGCGTCCTCGTCGGGGTCTAGCCCAATGCGCACGAATGATTCTCGAGCACCGAAGCGGTTAGCGTCCTCGGCACGTCCGGCGCGCTCAGCTGCCAGTGCGGCGGTGAGCTCTTCGGCGGCGCCTGCCTGGACCTTGAGCAGTTCGATCTCTGCTGCCAGTTCCTTGGCTCGCGCGGCGGCTTCTTTGCGGGCGCTGATCTCCGTGTTCAGTCGTGACAGCGGTACGGTTTGCGGGGCGGTCTCTTCACTCATGGTTGTGTCCGGGGTCTATGCGCGGAAGCGCGCGATGTCGGTCTGTGATTCTTCGAGACGACGGCGCGCCTCGCTCAGGGGGATCGATTCGAATTCGGAGAGCAGTTGCACGCGGCTGATGATGTTGGCGTTCATCAGTGACTCAAGCTCTGCAAGCCTCTGACCGCGCTCTGACAGCGACAGGGGGATCCCGCTGTACTCGACACGCCACCCGGTGTCGGGCAGGTCAGCGAGGCCCGAGCGCGTAGCCATTGCGGCGACCTTGGACAGGATGGAGCTATCGTGCCGCTCGAATGACATTGCCCAATTGCGCTGGGCAGACCGCAAGCCCTCCTGCGAGAGCGCGATGGCGAATCCACTGCGCGCGTCACCCGTGGCCCTTTCCAGGTCGGTCGGAGTGATGCCGCTGTTCGTCGCGAGCTCGCTTGACCAATCGCGGATCGACTGACCGATCACCATCGGGTCACCGCCGGCCGCAAACTGACCGAGGATGACACCGATCCCCGGCTCGACGGGCTCCACAACCAGGATCGATGTGGGATCCATGTCGAGGAACGGGGCGCCCTCGCCCTCGTGAGAGGCGGCGCCGACAGGCCGGCCGTTCGACAGGTAGCGCTGTGGGAAAGCGCAGTCGACTACGATGTGCTGCCAGTACAACCAAAGAGCCGCGACGGATAGCGCGCCGGAGAACAGTTCGTTTCCCTTGAGACAGTCGGTGAGCTTGCCCGTGCGCTGTGCATGGAACCACTCGCCGGGGACGAATGGAACGCCGGAAGCATACGACCAGCGGGCTAGGTACTCCTCGCCCTCGATGCGCGAGCCTTGCCACGGCTTGCCGTCCTCGTCCTGAATCTCGAAGAATGGGTTTTCCCGATCGGAAATGTCCCAGGCATCGCGGGACCATACGGGTTCACCCTTGGAGTCTGGGCGTATCCGGTATTCGAATACTCGATAGGGCACGTCTGGCGCGTCTGGGTGCGCCTCGACATGCACCAGGTCGGCCGGTGTCGTGCGCGTCAGGAGCTCGACCACGCCTGACACGGGGTTGGCGACGACGTCGACCATGACCAGACCCTCACGCAGCCCAATGACGAGCGGCGCGAATCCCTGCATGAGTTGCCAGTGGCCCGCGTTGCCTAGGATGCCGCGCATGGTCTCGGATGCGCCTTCCGCCTCATTCAGTGGCGACGGTGGCCGGTCGTACAGCGTGCTCAGCTTGTTGATGATGCTGCTAGCCAGATTCTTCGACGTGCCCGAAGCAGGATCGCCCCACGATGCAGCACGGCGGCCCGTTACCATCGTCGCAATGCGGCGGCGCAGGTCGCCCTCCCATGCGCCCTCTAGCATGCGGCGGCGCTTCCGGTTCTCGCTCCATCGGTTGGCCGTGTCTGAGTTGGGGGGTTTGGGCGTCTGCATTAGATCCTCAGATCGGCATAGGTTTTGCGGGGCGCGAACAGGCGCAACGCGCCGTATCTCAGTGCGTCGACACGGTCGGAGAGCATGCCGTCAGGGCCACTCTTACCGCCCTGCCAGTGCTTGCACGCGTCGATCAGCTTCGCGCACCGATCATGGATGCGCAGGTCCATGCGGCGTAGCGAATAGTTGAGCAGCCGAACACCCCAGTGGATGGAGCCTGCGCGCTTGTTCGGGTCACGGATGCGGAAGCGCAGAGCACCGCCGTTCAGGGCTCGGAACTCTTTCTGTAGATCCGTGTTGATTCTGTGCCCGGTCGTGCCTGACACGTTGGTGTCGCCAACAGCCCACACCACATCGTCGAGCGTGAACCGGTGGCGCTCGAGCATCTTGACGACGCTGGCGGCTACCTCCTCGGGTGCCATTGCGCTGTCGGCTATCCACTCGTCGACGACCCACACCCACGCGCCAGCGGTGGCCCACAGAAGCGCCACCGTCTTGCCTGCCAAAATCCCGTGATCGAAGGTCAGGCCTAGGTCGACGTCCCCGGATGGGTCCTCGCTCGTCACGCTTTCATCCGTGAACCCGGATAGCATGCGCTCATCGCTGACGCCGTCCCACTCGCCCATTACACGCTGTGCGAACTGGAACGCCGAAGCGCTCATGGTCTCTAGGTGATCCGCGATCATATCGAGTGAGTACCACGGGCAGTTGACGGAACTGAACGCGGCAACCAACTGAATCCACGGGCTGCCTGGGGCCTCAACCATCTCGCGGAGCCAGGTGAGGGGCCGGTCAACCGGCGTCATCACCACGATCATGCGCCCGCCTACAGACCCCAACCTAGCGAGGCACTCTGTAAACACACTCCGGACAGGGGCCTCGTCTACGACGCATAGGTCCAGCTCGTCACCGGCGTGGGTTTGGGGGTGGTCGACCATTGACCGAAGCTGAATGATCGATCCGTTCGCAAGTAAAATCTGCGGGTCGTTCCAGCCTTTTCCCGTATAATAGGACCGCTCACTCAGGTGGCCTTTCAAAAATTCAGAGAGGTATCGCCCGATTACGTCATTTGTCTGGCGCGCGTTTGGCCCGACGATCCGGATGCGGGCGGGGCGCCCGAGCACCTTCGGCAGGTCGATCGCTTCACGAGCGGCCACATAGGAAGCGTGACGAGACTTCCCAGTTCGGTTAGCAGCGCGGGCGCAGATCAGCTTATTGCCGCGATCGAGCATAGGCGCGAAAGCGGGCGAGGGAACGAACGTAGAGATCGGCCGCGTGCGAGCGGTGGCGATCAGATGCGCTAGTCTGCTGCTGATGCTCCCCCGGGTTTACCCACCTAGATGCCTGTCATCGACACGATCGCCCAATACTGTAACCCGATGTACGGGTAGATGAGCGCTCTACCTGCTAGCGCTATCACGGCGGCGGGGCCCTGTCTATGAATCTCCACGCCGTCGATCCCGGCCACTGCCATCATGCCGGCCGCGTTGCCCCACAG
>JAFMCH010000033.1 GCA_017857875.1 Actinomycetota bacterium
CTGATGCCATCGCTCCGGGAATAGCGGCCGCTCAGGCTATTGGTCGTTGGGGTAACTATTTTAATCAAGAACTCTTTGGCGCGCCGACAACCTTGCCGTGGGGGCTAGAAATTGAGGTCGCCAATCGCCCGGTGGGCTACACCGAGTTCGCCACTTTTCATCCGACCTTTCTCTACGAGTCCTTGTGGATGATTGGCGTCGTCCTCGTTCTGGTGTGGGCTGACCGTCGGTTCCGCATGGGTCACGGACGAGTATTCGCTCTCTACGTGCTGCTGTACTGCGTGGGCCGATTGTGGATCGAGGCTCTACGCATCGACGCCGCTAACACGATCCTTGGGCTGCGGCTGAATATTTGGACGGCTCTCATCGTCGGGATCGGTGCTTTGGTGTACCTAGTGTGGTCGGCGCGCAGATACCCCGGACGTGAGGAGATTGCGCCTCGGGAGTCCTCTGCTAGCGTTGACTCCTGAACGGGCCAATGACGTCCCGTCCGAACGGTGCCGCAGCGTGATTCGTGTCGACCATCACGAATGAACGTGCGGACCAGACCAGCACTCAGTTGTGTCGGACGACGAAAGGCCTGTCATAGCAATGAACGCATCACCAACGACTTCGCGCGCGATCGAGACGGAATCCACCACACCGTTTTCCGGGGTACCCGTGGCCCAGGGCCTGTATGACCCGGCCCTAGAGCATGATGCATGCGGGGTGGCGTTCGTGGCGCAACTCAGCGGAGAACGCAGCCACGACATTGTGGCCAAGGCCTTGACCGCCCTGCGCAATCTTGACCATCGCGGCGCATCGGGTGCAGAGCCAGATTCAGGCGACGGTGCCGGCATCATGATTCAGCTTCCCGATGAGTTCTTTCGCCGGGTGAGTGATGAGCAGTTGCCTGCGGCAGGTCACTACGCCGTCGGTCTTGCCTTCATGCCAGACGACGACCTAGCGCAGCGGGTTGCGCAGGAGGCGATTGAGCAGCTGGCCGGCGAAGAGGGCCTTGATGTCATCGCGTGGCGTGAAGTGCCTATCGATGCCAGTTCTTTGGGTGCGACCGCAAAGAGAGTCATGCCGCGGTTTCGTCATCTCATCGTTGCGGCGACCGACCGGGACATTTCGGGTATCGCCCTGGATCGTTTGTGTTTCGTGTTGCGTAAACGCATTGAAAGCGCGACCGATGTTTACTTCCCATCGCTGTCATCGCGCACCCTGGTTTACAAGGGGATGCTGACAACGAATCAACTTGAGGAGTTTTTCCCTGATTTGAGCGAACCGGACATGGTGTCGGCACTTGGATTGGTGCATTCACGATTCTCGACAAACACATTTCCGTCGTGGCCGCTAGCGCACCCGTATCGATTGATAGCGCATAACGGAGAGATCAATACGGTTAAGGGAAATCGAAATTGGATGCGGGCTCGTGAAGCTCTGCTCGACAGCGATGTGATTCCCGGCAACTTGGATCGGATCTTTCCAATTTGCACCCCCGGGGCGAGTGATTCGGCGTCATTTGATGAATGCCTAGAACTGTTGCACCTGGGTGGTCGGAGTCTGCCGCACGCGGTGTTGATGATGATTCCAGAAGCGTGGGAAAACCACGACGAAATGGATCCTGCGCGACGGGCCTTTTATGAGTTCCATTCAACGTTCATGGAAGCCTGGGATGGG
This sequence comes from Actinomycetota bacterium, assembly GCA_017857875.1. Classification (GTDB taxonomy): domain Bacteria; phylum Actinomycetota; class Actinomycetes; order S36-B12; family S36-B12; genus M55B157. The sequence continues at coordinate 1,666 of JAFMCH010000033.1, forward strand.
CCCGCTGCTGTGTGCTTCACCGACGGAACGGTGATCGGCGCCGTTTTGGATCGCAATGGCCTTCGGCCCGGACGGTTCTGGGAAACAGATGACGGGCTAGTCGTGCTGGCATCTGAAGCGGGCGTTCTCGAACTAGACCCCGCCAGCATCATTCGCAAAGGTCGGCTTCAGCCCGGGCGAATGTTTCTTGTCGACACCGATGCTGGTCGGATCATTGAAGACGACGAGATCAAGTCTGAACTAGCCTCGGCTGAACCGTATGCGGACTATCTCCACGCCGGATTAATTCACCTTGATGAATTGCCCGAGCGCGAACATATCTTCCACACCCACGAGTCGGTGGTTCGCCGGCAGCAGGCTTTCGGTTACTCCGAAGAGGAGTTGCGGATCATTCTGACGCCGATGGCTTTGTCTGGTGCTGAAGCGATCGGATCCATGGGAACAGACACGCCTATCGCCGTGTTGTCGCAGCGCCCTCGGTTAATTTTTGACTATTTTCAACAACTGTTTGCCCAAGTCACCAATCCGCCCCTTGACGCAATTCGCGAAGAGATAGTCACGTCTTTGTCCATGACCATCGGGCCGGAGGGCAACCTACTGACAGCGACCCCGTCGCATTGTCGACAGGTGGTCTTACCGTTTCCGGTGATCGACAATGATGAGTTAGCCAAGATTTTGCACATCAATGCTGATGGCGATCTCCCCGGGTTCGCGGCGGCCAAGGTATCGGCGCTGTACAACGTCGATTCAGGTGGCGAGGCGTTACAGCACCGAATAGATGAGATCTGTTCGGAGGTTGATGATTTGATAACGGCGGGGACTCGCTTCATCGTCCTGTCCGATCGAGACAGCAATGCAGATCGTGCACCTATACCGTCGCTCCTACTGTGCTCGGCCGTGCATCATCACCTTGTCCGCAAGAAGACCCGAACCCAGGTCGGCTTGATCGTGGAGGCGGGTGATGTCCGCGAGGTTCATCACGTGGCCTTGCTCGTGGGATACGGAGCAGCGGCGGTTAACCCATACCTAGCCATGGAGTCGGTCGAAGACATGGTCGCGCGCGGCCTGTTAACCGACATCACGCCAGAAAGAGCCGTGCGCAACCTCGTCCGCGCGCTCGGCAAAGGCCTGCTCAAGGTGATGTCCAAGATGGGTGTGTCCACGGTAGGTTCTTACTGCGGAGCCCAGATCTTCGAAGCCGTTGGTCTCTCCCACGAACTCGTGGAGTCGTATTTCACCGGCACCACCTCACGCTTGGGCGGCGTAGGCCTAGAAGTCATTGCCGAGGAAGTGGCGGCCAGACACCGTCAGGCGTACCCGGCGTCAGGTATTTCACCGGCCCACCGGCGCCTCGAGATCGGTGGTGAATACCAGTGGCGCCGCGAGGGTGAACAGCACCTGTTCGATCCCGAGACGGTATTTCGCCTCCAGCATGCGACACGCACCAAGCGATACGACATCTTTCGTGAGTACACCGACGCCGTCGATGACCAAAGTAGCCGTCTGATGACCTTGCGCGGTCTCTTCCGGTTGCGCGAAGGGGTGCGCCCGTCGATTTCAATCGATGAGGTCGAGCCGATTGAGGCCATCGTCCGGCGCTTTGCCACCGGTGCGATGTCCTACGGATCGATTTCAGCCGAGGCGCATGAAACACTCGCGATTGCCATGAACCGCCTCGGTGGCAAGTCGAACACGGGGGAGGGCGGTGAAGATGCTGAGCGATTCGAGGCTATGCCGACCGGTGACTCCAAGCGCAGTGCGGTCAAACAGGTCGCATCGGGTCGGTTTGGTGTGACGAGCGAGTACCTCGTCAATAGCGACGATATCCAGATCAAGATGGCCCAGGGTGCTAAGCCGGGTGAGGGTGGCCAGTTGCCCGGGCACAAGGTGTATCCGTGGATTGCGAAGACGCGGCATTCGACTCCTGGAGTGGGGCTCATCTCTCCTCCTCCTCATCACGATATTTATTCGATTGAGGATCTCGCACAGCTGATTCACGATCTAAAGAATGCAAACCCGCGGGCTCGCGTTCACGTCAAGCTCGTGTCTGAGGTCGGAGTGGGAACTGTGGCGGCTGGTGTCTCCAAGGCCCACGCTGATGTCGTGCTTATTTCCGGGCACGATGGTGGCACGGGCGCGTCACCGCTTACCTCACTCAAACACGCCGGCGGTCCCTGGGAATTGGGGCTGGCCGAAACCCAGCAGACGTTGCTGTTGAACAATCTGCGTGATCGCGTGGTGGTGCAAGCCGATGGCCAACTGAAGACGGGCCGCGATGTTGTCATTGCCGCACTTCTGGGTGCTGAAGAGTTCGGCTTTTCAACTGCACCCCTGGTCGTGATGGGGTGCATCATGATGCGCGTCTGTCACCTAGACACCTGCCCGGTCGGAGTAGCAACACAGAACCCCGTGCTGCGTGAGCGCTTCGCCGGTCAGGCGGAATTTGTCGTGAACTTCTTTGAATTTATCGCAGAGCAGGTACGAGAGTACTTGGCGCTTCTTGGTTTTCGGACCCTTGACGAAGCTATCGGTCACGCAGAACTTCTGGATGTAGAGGGAGCTGTGGATCACTGGAAGGCGAGCGGGCTTGATCTTTCGCCGATCCTCTACGTGCCTCCCATGCCGGAGGGAACTCCTCGCCGGCAGATGGTCGAACAAGACCACGGACTCGACGCGGCGCTAGACAATGAGTTGATCGAACTGTGCGCGGTAGCGATCAGTGATCGGGAGCCGGTGCGAGCAGCCCTACCGATTCGCAACATCAATCGCACGGTCGGCACGATGCTCGGGTCTGTCGTGACCCGGGCGCACGGCGGTGACGGACTTCCCGACGGCACGATCGATCTCACCTTCCAAGGATCAGCCGGACAGTCCTTCGGAGCCTTCGTGCCACGGGGTATCACGCTTCGCCTCGAAGGTGACGCAAATGATTACGTTGGTAAGGGTCTGTCGGGCGGCACGATCATTGTGCGTCCGCATCGAGAATCGGGCCTTGTGCCCGAGGACAACATCATTGGTGGCAACGTGATTGGTTACGGTGCTACTTCTGGCGAGATTTATTTACGCGGTCGCGTCGGTGAACGCTTCTGCGTACGCAACTCGGGTGTGGATGCTGTTGTCGAGGGCATCGGTGACCACGGCTGTGAGTACATGACCGGTGGCCGAGTAGTGATTCTTGGCAGAATCGGGCGCAACTTTGCCGCTGGTATGTCCGGTGGTGTCGCGTACCTTTTGGATGCACAGACACACCGGATCAACACTGACATGGTTGACATTGAGTCCTTGGACGCTGAAGCCGCAGAGGAACTGCGCGAGTTGTTGCAGCGCCACGCTGAGGAGACGCAGTCATCAGTCGCGATGGAACTGCTCACTGAGTGGCCGGTCGCTGCAGAAAGATTCGTCAAGATCATGCCGCGGGACTATCGCCGTGCACTCGAGGCGATTCGTCGTGCCGAGCAGGACGGCGTTGACCCGGCCGAAGCAGTAATGGAGGCATCACGTGGCTGACCCGCGAGGATTTCTAAAGGCTGGCCGCGAGTTGCCCACTCGCCGCCCGGTTGATATTCGGATTCAAGACTGGCATGAGGTGTACGAACCCATGCCCGCTAGTCGCCTGCAAACGCAGGCGGGTCGCTGCATGGATTGCGGCATTCCGTTCTGTCACAACGGGTGCCCACTGGGCAATTTGATTCCTGAGTGGAATGACCTGGTGTGGCGTGATGACTGGCATGAGGCGCTGGAGCGCTTGCACGCGACGAATAATTTTCCGGAGTTCACCGGTCGTCTGTGCCCCGCACCATGCGAGACGGCCTGCGTGCTGGGCATCAACGCAGATCCGGTCACCATCAAGCAGGTTGAAGTGTCCATCATCGACCGGGCTTGGGATGAGGGCTGGGTCACCCCGCAACCTCCGGAGCGACTGTCGGGCAAGTCTGTCGCAGTGGTGGGCTCTGGTCCGGCCGGACTGGCAGCAGCCCAGCAACTTGCCCGCGTCGGGCACACTGTTGTTGTCTACGAGCGGGCAGATCGCATCGGTGGTCTGCTTCGTTACGGCATTCCCGAATTCAAGATGGAAAAGCGACACCTTGACGTGCGCCTTGAGCAGATGATGGCTGAGGGCGTCCGGTTTCGACCGGGTGTGGAAATCGGTGTGGACATGACCGTTGCGTCGCTGCGACAGCGATATGACGCGGTCGTACTGGCCGTGGGTGCGACCCAATGGCGTGAATTGGATGTGCCTGGCCGTGAATTGACGGGCGTTTACCAGGCTATGGAATACCTGCCCGGGGCCAACCGGGTGCAGCAATCAGATCTGGAGACCGCTCCCATTGATGTGGCCGGTGCTCATGTGGTGATTATTGGCGGCGGTGATACCGGTGCCGATTGCCTGGGCACAGCTCACCGGCAAGGGGCTGCGTCTGTAACGCAACTGGAGATCATGCCGATGCCGACCGATGCTCGCCCCAGCAGCCAGCCATGGCCGACTTATCCCATGACCTATCGCGTATCCAGTGCACACGAAGAAGGCGGCGAGAGAGTGTGCTCGGTGTCGACCGAGGCGTTCGTCGGTGATGATGAGGGCCAACTCCAGGCCTTAAGATTGGTTGACGTGGCATGGGAAGACGGCAAGCCGGTTCCTGCTGCTGAAGGCGCGCGCGATGTGCCGGCTGACTATGTGTTCTTGGCCATGGGTTTCACCGGACCTGAGAATGGACCCTTGCTGAGCCAATTCGGCTTGACCATGACTCCTCGGGGCGAGGTTGCTCGCGGTGATGACTACACCACAGATCTCGACGGGGTTTTCGTGGCAGGGGATGCCGGCCGAGGCCAATCCTTGATCGTGTGGGCCATTGCCGAGGGACGTGCGGCGGCTGCGTCGGTTGATCGGTTCCTGATGGGTGACACAAACCTGCCCAGCCCGATTCCGGCGTCGGCTCGCCCACTAACCGTGTGATGCTTGACTACGTGCTGGCTTACGTCGCTGGATGACCAGCGGCGCTCGGTGCCAACCAATTGGAGGCGGTGTGACCCGAAGAGCGAAGATCGTCGCGACCCTGGGTCCGGCGTGCTCTACCTTCGCCGAGGTCTTGGCACTCGTTGAGGCCGGACTCGATGTCGCACGACTGAATCTTTCCCACGGTAGTCATGGTGATCACGCCAAGGTCTACGAGCACGTTCGTCGCGCTAGTGACCAGGTTGGTCGGGGCGTCGGCATTCTGATTGACCTCCAGGGGCCCAAGATCCGATTGGGCACCTTCGCCAAGGGCTCGGCTCTGTTGAATCCTGGGGATGCTTTTACCATCACGACCCGAGACGTGCCCGGGACTGCTACTGAGGCCTCCACGACCTATGCCGGGCTCCCGGGTGATGTCAAGACGGGTGATTTCATCCTCATTGATGATGGTCGAGTATCGGTTCAGGTGACCGATGTAGGGGCCACTGACGTCGTGACCACCGTGATTGAGGGGGGTCGAGTTTCTGACTCCAAGGGGCTCAATTTGCCAGGGGTGCCTGTCAGCGTTCCGGCGATGTCAGACAAGGACGTTGAGGATTTACGCTGGGGCTTGCGCTTAGGTGCGGATCTGGTCGCATTGTCCTTTGTTCGCGATGCCAATGATGCCAAACTGGTACGAACGGTGATGGCCGAAGAGGATATTTTCATCCCGGTCCTGGCCAAGATCGAAAAACCGCAGGCTGTGCAGCACCTAGAGCAGATCGTGTCGGCATTTGACGGCATTATGGTCGCCCGAGGTGATTTGGGAGTTGAGCTGCCACTCGAAGCGGTTCCCCTCGTGCAAAAAAGAGCGATCGCGCTGAGTCGCGCGGCAGCGAAACCGGTCATTGTGGCAACACAGATGCTTGACTCCATGGTGTCGGCGACGCGACCTACACGGGCCGAGGTCAGTGATGTAGCCAACGCGGTGCTCGATGGCGCTGATGCGCTGATGCTGTCCGGTGAGACCAGCGTGGGGGAGCACCCAGCGCACGTGGTCGAGACTATGGGGCGCATCGTAGAACACGTCGAGTCGGAGGCACTCCATCGTTTGCCCGCTCTTGAACTGCCACCCTCGGAGTCAACAGCCAAAGCGCTGACCCATGCTGCCGTGGACGTTGCCATCGGTGTACAAGCAACTAATCTGATTGCCTTTACCGAGACCGGAAGGTCCGCCCGACTAATGGCTCGGTGGCGCTCAGCGACACCACTGCTCGCATTCACCCCTGACCCGCGCGTGCGCAGTCAGTTGGCGCTTACCTGGGGGGTCGAGACGTTCTTGGTCCCGCGCACCACACACACCGATCACATGGTCGAGCAGGTCGATCGGGCGCTGCTGGAAATTGCTCGAGCGACGGCAGGGGACAGGGTGGTGATCGTTGCCGGGGTACCGCCAGGTCGACCGGGTACCACCAATGGCATGCGGGTGCACAAGATAGGCTCAGACTCGTTCTGACGTCCTTTAACGACCCGTCCGGTGAGGCGGGAAAGGAGGTCGACGGTGACGTCGCCTGCGCGCGTGTTCGATGCCGACGATATTGGTCGGGTCATTAGTCGTATTGCCCACGAAATTATCGAGAGGTCCCGCGGGGCCCAAAACTTGATGATTGTGGGCATTCATTCCCGCGGAGTTCCCTTGGCCCAGCGGATCGCTGAACGCATCACAGTGATCCAAGGAGCGCCTTGTCCGGTCGGTGAACTCGACGTGAGTATGTATCGAGATGATGTCGCTCTGCGCGGAGCCCGCCCGGTTAATGCCACCCACATTCCCGCCCACGGCGTCGATGGACAGGTCGTCGTTTTGGTCGACGACGTTCTCTTCAGCGGTCGGACTGTGCGTGCGGCCCTGGATGCTTTGAACGACATCGGGCGTCCTGCTTCGGTGCAGTTGGCGGTGTTGATTGACCGCGGACACCGTGAACTACCCATCCGAGCCGATTATGTGGGCAAGAACCTGCCCACCTCGCTGACCGAGACCGTCCAGGTGCGCGTACTCGAGATTGATGGCGTGGACGATGTGCTTGTTGAACGCAAGGCTTCGGCATGAGACACCTTCTCAGTGCCGCCGATCTGGATCATCAGTCAGCCGTCAGACTCCTTGATAGGGCCGCACAGCTGTCGGTTGTCTCCGACCGGGCGGTCAAGAAACTGCCCACCCTCCGCGGTCGCACGATCGCTAATTTGTTCTTCGAAGACTCCACGCGTACTCGCCTTTCGTTCGAGGCTGCCGCCAAGAGATTGTCTGCCGACGTGATCACCTTCACCGCGAAGGGCTCCAGCGTGTCCAAAGGAGAAAGTCTGAAGGACACCGCCTTGACGCTGGAGGCAATGGGCGCTGAGGTCATCGTTGTGCGACACGGTGCTTCGGGGGCCGCCTATCGACTCGCGCATTCGGACTGGATATCAGCTAGCGTTGTTAACGCGGGTGATGGAACCCACGAACATCCGACTCAGGCACTGCTTGATGCCTACACGATCCGAGCCCACCTACGTGACGGGCTAGGTGATCTCACCGACTTACGGATCGTCATCGTTGGTGATGTCTTGCATAGTCGTGTGGCTCGCTCAAACGTCTTGTTGTTATCCACGCTCGGGGCAACGGTGACCCTGGTAGCACCTCCGACGTTGGTGCCGGTGGGTGTGTCGTCGTGGCCATGTGCGGTGACCTACGACTTTGACGAAGCCCTAGCCGATGCTGATGCGGTCATGATGTTGCGTGTGCAGGCAGAACGTATGTCCGCCGCTTACTTTCCATCCGTGCACGAGTATTCGCGGTCTTATGGGTTGACCGATCGTCGAGCCAGACTCCTGTCTGAGCACGCAATCGTTTTGCATCCTGGGCCGATGAATCGCGGCATGGAGATCAGCGCCGATGTCGCCGACAGTCCGCGGTCGGTTGTTGTGGATCAAGTCGCCAACGGTGTGAGTGTTCGAATGGCGGTTTTGTACGAGGTGTTCGGCGCCCGCGCAGAGATTTCACCCGAAGGGATTTCCCATGTCTAGCAGTCACATCGTGATTCGTAATGTTCGGCCGCTAGACGCCGCTCCGATAGATATCGAAATCTGTGACGGACGTATCCGTACCCTGAACACGGCCGACGCTGCGTCAGGGACGACGCACAATGATGCTGAAGTGCTAGATGGCGAGGGTTGCATCCTCTTGCCCGGGTTGGTTGACCTGCACACGCACCTGCGTGAACCCGGTCGCGAGGATGCGGAAACCATTGCCACGGGTTGTGATGCTGCGGCTTTGGGCGGTTTTACCGCGGTACACGCCATGGCGAACACCGCGCCAGTTGCTGACACCGCAGGCGTGGTCGAACAGGTGTGGCGACTCGGACAGGCGACCGGGCGATGCGATGTCTTTCCGGTTGGTGCTGTGACGGTTGGCCTACAAGGCGAACGCCTCGCTGAGCTTGAGTCCATGGCTTCATGTGCTGCGCATGTTCGCGTGTTCAGTGACGACGGTGTCTGCGTGAGTGACGCAGTGCTGATGCGACGGGCCCTCGAGTACGTCAAGGTGTTCGGCGGCGTGATTGCCCAGCACGCACAAGAACCTCGCCTCACTGAGGGTGCACAGATGAACGAGGGCGCCCTAAGTGCCGAGTTAGGCTTGCCGGGTTGGCCCTCGGTCGCCGAAGAGGCCATCATCGCGCGTGATGTCCTCTTGGCCGAACACGTCGATAGTCGACTTCATGTGTGCCATCTGTCCACGCGAGGCTCGGTTGAGATCGTGCGTTGGGCCAAGCAGCGCGGAATCAACGTCACGGCTGAGGTCACCCCTCATCACCTGATATTGACTGAGGACCTCGCCCGCTCCTACGACCCGATTTACAAGGTGAATCCGCCGCTGCGCACCGCTGACGATGTACAAGCGGTTCGTGAGGGGCTTGCCGATGGCACGATCGACATCGTTGCGACCGATCATGCCCCTCATCCGCATGAGGCAAAAGATTGCGAGTGGAGCGCGGGCGCCTTTGGCATGCTGGGGCTGCAAACAGCACTCGGCATTGTCGTGGAGACGATGATGAACCACCCGGGAGCCTCGTCGAGTCGACTTGATTGGCAAGGAATTGCCGATCGCATGTCTGTTATCCCGGCTCGAATTGGTGGTGTTCAGGCCGAACACGGTCGACCCATCGCGGTCGGTGAGCCGGCCAATCTTGTGGTGGTCGATCCGCAACGACCCTGGACCGTCGATCCGGCGAGGCTTGCCAGCCTTAGCCGCAACACTCCCTATACCGGAATGACAATGCCCGTGAGTGTTCGAGCCACGATGCTGCGAGGGCACTTCACAGTTGTGGACGGACACCTCTCGTGACATCAGCGCCGGTAACAGACTGGCCATTGCGCCTACTACTTATAGGCGCAATGGTCGCCCTCATTGCCCTGGTGTTCTTGGGTATGTGGCGAGGCTGGCGACGACGGGCGCGAAAGCAGCGTCATATCCCGGCGCCAAGTCCCATGACCATTCCCATCGCGGGAAACCCAGCAATCGACGATAGATCAATTGTCTCGGGTGTGTACTTAGGTTCGGTCTATGCCGGGCGTTGGCTGGATCGCATTGTTGTGCACGGGTTGGGGGTACGCAGCAGAGTGCTGGTAGTCGTGAGAGACGATGCGATTGACTTCGATCGTGAGGGCGCTCCGTCATTTTCCATTTCGTCAACCGATTTGGTGGCCGTCCGGTCCGATCGTGGAATTGCTGGTAGGGCCTACGAACGCGGCGGAATCGCCGTCATCACGTGGCGGTTGGGAGAGCAAGTGCTCGACACGGGAGTTCGGGCAGACCGACTAAGCGATCAGCAAGCGCTGGTCGAATTGATGAGTGGATTGATAGCCGCCAACGCACAGGGAGATGAACGTCCGTGACCGAGCCAGGTTCAATGAGGGCAGTCCTGCTTTTGGAAGATGGCCGCGCCTTTCAAGGACGGTCTTGGGGTGCCGTGGGTCAAACGACGGGCGAGGCGGTCTTTGCGACCGGGATGACCGGATACCAAGAAACCCTCACCGATCCCAGTTATGCAGGCCAGATCGTAGTCATGACTTCGCCGCACATCGGCAACACCGGCATCAATGACCAGGACAACGAATCCAGCCAGGTGTGGGTAGCGGGATTTGTCGTCCGTGATCCAGCGTTGGCTCCGTCGCATTATGAGTCGAGGGCATCTTTGGAGGGACACTTGCTGGCGCAGGGAATCGTTGGCATCCGCGATGTTGACACTCGTGCACTGACTCGCCACCTTCGTGACCGCGGGGCTATGCGCGTGGGAATCTTCAGCGGCCCGGTGGCACAGAGTCCTATTGATGACCTGCTGGCCATTGTCGTGGCAACCCCGTCCATGGTCGGGGCAAACCTCACTGATGTCGTCTCCACCACCGATCCCTACCTCGTGCCAGCCATCGGTCCACATCGTGGAGTGATAGCTGCGATCGACTTGGGTATTAAAGCGATGACGCCTCAGCGTCTGAGTGAGCGCGGCCTCGACGTTCATGTCCTGCCCGCAAGTACGAGCGCTCACCAGATGCTAGAGGTGGGTGTGGATGGCGTATTTTTTTCTAACGGTCCAGGTGATCCCGCGACCGCAGATCACGTTGTCGGTCTGCTTCAGTCAGCGCTGAGTTCACGTCGCCCGACTTTCGGTATCTGCTTTGGCCATCAGATGCTGGGTCGTGCCCTGGGCTTTGATACCTACAAACTCACCTTCGGCCATCGGGGTATCAACCAACCTGTGCAAGACCTAGTGACCAAAAAGGTGGCGATAACGGCGCACAATCATGGCTTTGCTGTCGATGCGCCGATCGGGCCTCCGGTTGACACTCCATATGGCCGTGTCGAAGTCAGTCATGTGTGCCTCAACGACAATGTGGTGGAGGGATTGCGCTGTTTGGATGTACCGGCCTTCAGCGTTCAGTATCACCCGGAGGCTGCAGCTGGCCCGCACGATGCGGACGGACTTTTTGATGACTTTGTTCGACTGATTGAGGAGAATCGCTGATGCCGCGCCGGGAGGATATTCGATCTGTTCTGGTGATCGGCTCAGGTCCGATTGTCATTGGTCAAGCTTGTGAATTCGACTATTCGGGTACGCAAGCATGTCGAGTCTTGCGTGAAGAAGGTATCCGGGTCATCTTGGTCAACAGCAATCCCGCGACCATTATGACCGATCCTGAGTTTGCCGATGCGACATATGTTGAGCCCATTACGCCGGAGGTCGTTCGGTCGATCATTGAGCGGGAGAGACCTGATGCGCTGCTCGCGACGCTCGGTGGACAAACCGCACTCAACACGGCAATGGCGTTGCATCATAACGGAGTTTTAGATGAATTCAACGTCGAACTGATCGGCGCCAATGTCGAAGCGATCGACCGAGGTGAAAACCGTGAACGTTTCCGTCAGATTGTCGCCGACATCGGCAGCGAAAGTGCACGGTCCCATGTTTGTCACACGCTCGAAGAGTGCTTGGCAGCGGCTTCAGACCTGGGCTACCCGGTTGTCGTGCGGCCGTCATTCACTATGGGCGGGGCGGGCTCCGGTATCGCTCACGACGAAGCTCAACTGATCCAGATTGCGGGCACGGGGTTGCAGGCCAGTCCGACGACCGAGGTTTTGCTGGAGGAGTCGATACTGGGCTGGAAAGAATATGAACTAGAACTCATGCGCGATAACAACGACAACGTTGTTGTGGTGTGCTCGATTGAAAACCTCGACCCCATGGGCGTGCATACCGGTGACTCGATCACCGTCGCCCCAGCGTTGACGCTGACCGATCGTGACTATCAACACATGCGCGACGTGGCCATCGACATCATTCGCGCCGTTGGCGTCGATACCGGTGGCTGCAACATTCAGTTCGCGGTTAATCCTCTCGATGGTCGACTCATTGTTATCGAGATGAACCCACGAGTGTCGCGTTCGTCAGCTCTGGCCTCGAAGGCCACGGGATTTCCGATCGCGAAGATTGCGGCTCGACTTGCTGTGGGTTACACCCTCGACGAGATTCCTAATGACATCACCAAAATGACCCCGGCCTCCTTCGAACCCACGTTGGACTACATCGTGGTGAAGGTTCCTCGTTTTGCCTTCGAGAAGTTTCCCGGAGCAGATCCAACCTTGACCACAACCATGAAGTCCGTCGGAGAAGCGATGGCGATCGGAAGAAACTTCACCGAGGCTCTGCAAAAGGCGTTGCGTTCGACCGAACGGCCAGAGGCCGTCTTCGATTGGAGCATCGACCCCGGGAATCTTGATGTCAGCGAGGAGCTGGAGGCGTCCAAGGTCGCTCACGACGGTCGCCTCACCCGGGTGCAGCGAGCGCTCTGGGCGGGAGCCTCGGTCGAATCGGTGTATGAGGCAACCGGCATCGATACGTGGTTCCTTGATCAAATTCAGTCTCTGAACGAACTTGCCCTGACGCTACGTTCGGCCAGTGTGCTGGATGACTCCTTGATCGCATCCGTGAAGCGTCATGGCTTCTCGGATGATCAGATTGCGCGGATTCGCGGTGTGGTTGAGGCGGACATTCGCGCGATGCGTTACGCCGCAGGTATCCGACCCGTCTACAAGACGGTAGATACTTGTTCGGCGGAGTTCGATGCTCAGACTCCCTACTACTACTCAACATATGACGATGAGACCGAGGTATTGCCCAGCACTCGGGAAAAGGTTGTGATTCTTGGCTCAGGACCCAATCGCATCGGTCAGGGTATTGAATTCGACTACTCCTGCGTACATGCGTCCATGACTCTCCGTGAGGCCGGGTACGAGACGATCATGGTCAATTGCAACCCAGAGACTGTTTCGACCGACTATGACACCTCTGATCGGCTGTACTTCGAGCCGCTGACGTTGGAAGACGTGCTGGAAGTAATCCATGCAGAGTCGGTAACGGGCCAGATCGCGGGGGTCATTGTGCAGCTGGGTGGCCAAACACCACTCGGCCTCGCGCGCGGTCTTCTGGACGCGGGGGTCCCGATTGTGGGTACCTCGCCTGATGCGATCGACCTCGCCGAAGACCGCGGGGCATTCGGTCGAGTGCTCGCCAAGGCGGGTCTGCCAGCACCTAAGCACGGCACCGCGTCTAGTTTCGATGAAGCTCAGGTGATCGCCGCCGACATCGGGTACCCCGTGCTGGTACGGCCGTCTTATGTCTTGGGTGGTCGCGGCATGGAAATTGTCTACGACGACACGATGTTGGCCGCGTATCTGGAGCGCGCAACGCAAATCAATCCGGCGCATCCGGTATTAATCGACCGCTTCCTCGATGACGCGATTGAGATCGACGTCGATGCGCTCTTTGATGGCACCGACCTGTATCTCGGTGGCGTGATGGAACACATCGAAGAAGCAGGGATCCATTCGGGGGACTCAGCCTGCGCCTTGCCGGCCATCACGCTCGGCGCAAACGAGGTTGCTCGTATTCGTGAATCAACCCGGGCGATTGCCCAAGGCGTTGGGGTACGCGGTTTGTTGAATGTCCAATACGCCCTTGCAGGCGATGTGCTGCACGTTCTGGAAGCGAACCCACGTGCGTCGCGAACGGTGCCTTTTGTATCTAAGGCCACCGCGGTGCCCTTGGCCAAGGCAGCCGCCCGCATCATGCTCGGTTCCTCCATCGCCGATTTACGGGCAGAAGGAATGCTGCCAGCGACTGGTGACGGGGGCGAATTACCTCCTGGAGCGGCCATCGCGGTAAAGGAGGCGGTCTTACCCTTCGGGCGTTTCCATGGGGTCGACACCGTGTTGGGTCCGGAGATGAAGTCCACCGGTGAGGTCATGGGTATCGACACGGATTTTGGCACCGCGTTCGCCAAGTCGCAGATGGCGGCATACGCCAAGGGCCTACCGATATCCGGTCGAGTCTTCGTATCGGTGGCCGATAAGGACAAACGCTCCATGATTTTTCCGATTAAGCGACTCATTGACCTGGGTTTTGATGTGGTCGCGACTGACGGAACCGCTGAGGTCCTCCAACGGCATGGCGTTCTGGTTGGTCGTCTCCGCAAACTGCGCGACGGAGTCGGACCTAATGGCGAACCGACCACGGTGGATGCCATCTTGGCCGGGGATATCGACCTGATCATCAATACCCCATTTGGCGTGGGTCCGCGCCTGGATGGGTACGAGATTCGTACCGCGGCTATCTTGACGGGAACGCCCTGCATCACCACGATTCAGGGTTTGTCGGCAACAGTCCTAGGGATCGAGGCGCTCATGGCGGGCACACTGGGTGTTCGGTCGCTGCAGGAGCACGCGTTGGATCTTGCGGCCCTCCAGCAGGCGCACTCTGCGCGAGCGTCTGCGGACACAACGGGTGGAGGACACTAAATGCCAAATCAGTATCGCGGCGATGTTGTTTCGGTTCGGCGGGCGGGAAGTTACTTCGTGCTCACACTCACGGCCGGTGCTATGGCGGAGACTGCACGCCCGGGCCATTTTGTGGCTCTCGCTATCGGTGGCGAGGAGTCAGGTCTACTGCTTCGACGGGCATTCTCCATTCACGGGGTTCAGCAGCGCGGTGTGTTCGGAGGCACCGTAGATGTGGTGGTGTCACCTCATGGAGCGGGAACTCGCTGGCTCGCACAGCGCCACCGCGGCGATACGGTCGACATCGTGGGGCCGCTGGGCAGACCCTTTTCCTTACCGCGTGACCCAGTCTCATGCGCGCTCGTCGGTGGCGGCTACGGCTCAGCTCCGCTTTTCATGCTCGCCGAGCAACTGCGGGCTCGCGGCTGTCGCGTCGACATGGTGTTAGGTGCGGCGAATGAGGACAAACTTTTTGGCGTTCTTGAAGCTAAACGTATGGCATCGACCGTCACGATCACGACCGACGACGGATCCGCAGGTGTGCGCGGTCGCGTGACCGATGGGCTTGCGAAGGTGATGGCCAGCCACGGAACCGAGGTCGTGTACGCGTGTGGACCCATGGGCATGCTGGCTGCTGTTGCGCAGATGGCGACCGAGACGGGTGTCTATAGCCAGTGTGCCGTCGAAGAATCGATGGCGTGTGGCATCGGCGTGTGCATGACGTGCGTTCTGCCCGTAATCGGAGACGACGGCGTGACTCGCATGGTGCGCTCATGTGTCGATGGTCCGGTTTTTCGGGGCGACACCGTGCGCTGGGCAGACGTCGGCACTGTTCCACCAGACACCCTTGGTGCACCCGGGGTGCTCGGCGCACCGGGGGGTAATCGATGACCCGCGCTGTGATCCGAGACTCACTTCCTAAGGAGCAACGCTCGGTTGCAGTGGTTGACATGTCGGCCAATCTGGCCGGTTTAGAAATGACCAGCCCAATACTCACTGCCTCAGGGTGTGCGGCCGCGGGTCGTGAACTCGATCAATTTTTTGACATTACGGAGTTGGGGGCGGTGGTCACCAAGAGCATTATGCTTGAGCCTCGCTCGGGTCGACCCACTCCGCGGATGGCCGAGACGCCAAGCGGGATGCTCAATTCTATTGGGCTGCAAGGGCCCGGTATCGCATCCTTCGTCGAACGAGATTTGGTTTGGTTGCATCAGCGAGGTGCGCGCACTGTGGTGAGCATCGCGGGAGACAGCGTTGAGGACTACGCCAAACTCGCGAAGATCTTACGTATGCATGAGGGGGTTGATGCGATCGAAGTCAACATCTCGTGCCCCAATGTTGCCGATCGTGGCAAGGTTTTCGCCTGTGAGGCTAATAGTGCGTCGGCGGTGGTTCAGGCAGTTCGCCGCAACACTGATAGCAGGATTCCCATCTTCGCCAAGCTTTCGCCAGACGTCACAGACATCACGAGCATCGCGATCGCCTGTGTTCGCGCCGGGGCCGATGGCCTTTCGGTCATCAACACGCTGCTGGGCATGGTCATTGATACCGACACCATGAAGCCCGCGCTGGCCGGTGTGACCGGGGGATTATCGGGTCCTGCGATTCGACCGGTCGCAGTGCGCTGTGTGTGGCAAATTCGTCAAGCACTCCCCGATGTTCCGATACTCGGTATGGGCGGCATTCGCACCGGCCTGGACGCTCTGCAATTTATTCTCGCGGGTGCCAATGCAGTTTCCGTGGGAACAGTCGTGTTCAACGATCCGACCGCCCCTATGCGCGTTCATCGCGAGTTGTCAGAAGCACTGGCGAGCAAGGGTTTTCGAAGTTTGGCGGAAGCTGTTTCATATGCGCATCGCAGTGGCGACGAGATCATCGTGAACGAAGCTGAGGCGCCTTCTGATGGTGATGGGGCCGATCAGGACCTGGATCAAATGTGAGCCCGCTTGATCACGTGCGCGATGCGCAGCCAGCACCGATCGCGGTCGCATTGGACGCTCCCGACATAGGAACCGCCCAGAAGTGGGTCCGGTCAACTGCCCCATTCGTGAGCACCTTCAAGGTGGGCCTCGAGATGTTCTTAAGAGACGGCGCTGATTCGGTTAATCGAGTGAGATCCGAACTCACGCGGTTAGAGGTGAAGCGTTCAATTTTCTTGGACCTCAAACTCCATGACATCCCCGCGACCGTGGGGGGTGCTGCTCAATCCATTGCTCCGCTGACACCAGATTTCCTGACTGTCCACGCATCCGGTGGCCCAGCCATGATTTCCGCTGCTGCTCGTGCACTTCCCCAGACGAGGATCACCGCGGTGACCGTGTTGACGTCCTTGGGTCCAGATGATCTTCGGCTACTGCGCATGGATCGCGAAGATTCGATAGATGCGCGCGACCAATCGGTCGTCGATGCGGTGAGCCGTGCTGCTGAGCTCGTGGTGGCCTGGGCGGTCATGGCCGTGGACTCCGGTGCCCGAGCGATCGTGTGTTCGCCCCAGGAGGTAGCCCAGGTGCGGGCAGTGGTCCCAGCCGACATCACTTTGATTACCCCCGGGGTTCGCCCGGTAGGCGCGGCCGCGGGCGATCAGCGGCGTGTCGCCACGCCCGAGTCTGCTCTGGGATCGGGGGCTGACCTCCTGGTTATTGGCCGGCCCATTACTCACGCGGCCGATCCCGGGAAGGCAGCAGCCGACATCGCCGAACAATGTGCTGCTGCGCTTTCGCAGCGCGCCGCATCGTCTCCTGTGAAGTGAATCATGACTAGACCGGCCCTTGACGACGCAGCCCGTGAGCGCGGTAGACAAAATGCGGTGCAGGCGCGAACGCAACGAGCGCAGATCAAAGCCAAGCTGCGGGCCGGCTCGCTGACGGTAGCCCAGGTTCTTCAACGTAGGCAGGACCCAATCGTGCATCGGCTGCGGCTACGGGAGGTGCTGACCAGTCTGCCCCGAGTTGGCGCTGCACGCGCGGAACTCCTCGCTGAAGCCTGCGGCATTGAATTGGAGCGGCGATTAGGCCAGATCGGTGACATGCAAGCCAAGCGGCTGCTCGCTGTGCTTGCGTCGATCGCACCGGATCCGGCAGGGTCACACGAGATCAGGGGCACGCGCAGCGCGAGTGGCCCTCGCCTGGTCGTTTTGTCGGGGCCGTCAGGGGTGGGCAAGTCCAGCGTGGTCGCCTACTTACGTGAGCACTACCCACAGCTGTGGTTTTCAGTTTCTGTTACCACGCGGTCTGCGCGTTCGGGTGAGCATGACGGAGTCGACTATTTTTTCATTTCCGAGGATGAATTCGAGCGGTTGCGCGAGGAATCCGAGCTATTGGAGTGGGCTACTTTCTCGGGTCATTCCTATGGAACCCCGGCCGGACCTGTCCAGTCGCGATTGGCTGAGGGCCGTTCGGTGATCTGCGAGATTGAGCTCCAAGGGGCCCGCCAGATTCGTGCGGTGGACCCCAACGCGCTGTTGGTTTTTTTGGCGCCGCCGACCTGGGAGGTTCTCGTGGCGCGCCTCCAGGGTCGCGGCACGGAAGCCCATCATGTGGTGGCGGAGCGGTTGGCTACCGCGCGCGAGGAATTAGCAGCCCAGGGTGAATTTGACGTAATTGTGGTCAATGAGAACGTTGCTGATGCGGCCGCTGCCATCATGGCGCTGCTTGCGGGCTAGACTGCCGTAGGCATGTGCACCGCGGTGCCTGATGCTGCGGTGACATAAACTCCGGTCCCTGGAGCAGTACCGCATCGTGATCAACCATGGAAAGGTCGTCTCAATGTCAGCGTCTTCGCGCCCCGAGGGCATTACCTACCCGGCCATTGATGACCTCTTGGAAAAGACTGACTCCAAGTATTCGCTCGTGATCTATTCGGCGAAACGAGCACGCCAGATCAATGCCTACTTCTCGCAATTGGGTGAAGGCCTGCTGGAAAATGTCGGTCCGCTCGTGGAAACCCACGTGCAGGAGAAAGCCTTGTCCATCGCCATGCGCGAGATTGATGCCGGGCTGCTCACCGCTGAACCTTTTGACCCCACCGCTCCAGTTCCGGCCGATGCTGGTGGCGCGAGCGAGTCGCTCGCTGATCTTGGTTTTGATGTTGTCGCCCCAGAAGATCCTAAGGACGTGTCCTGACCACTCGGGTTTTGCTCGGCGTCTCGGGCGGAATTGCGGCCTATAAGGCCTGTTTTATCGTGCGTCAGTTGCGCGAAAGTGGCCATGAGGTTGTTGTTGTCCCGACAGAGGCCGCACTCAGGTTTGTCGGAGCTCCCACGTGGGAGGCATTATCGGGTCGCCCCGTAAGCACGTCGGTGTGGAGCGATGTGCCAACGGTGGCCCACGTCGAACTAGGGCGTTGGGCGGAATTGGTCATTGTCGCCCCAGCCACTGCAGACCTGCTGGCCCGAGCCAGCGCCGGCATCGCCGATGATCTGTTGACGACCTCGCTGTTAACCGCGACCTGCCCGGTGTTGATGTGTCCGGCGATGCACACGGAAATGTGGCAGCACCCTGCGACGCAGGCCAATGTAAGCACCCTGCAGCGCAGGGGAGTTCACATCCTTCCTCCCGATAGTGGTCGGCTTACCGGAGCTGACTCCGGGCCCGGCCGGCTGCCTGATCCCGGCACGATCGTGGAATTGGGATTGTCCCTGGTGGCTGGTACCGCATCAATGGCTGCGGATTTGTCACAGACGCACGTTCTCATTTCTGCTGGTGGCACGCGCGAACCGCTAGATCCGGTGCGGTTCTTGGGCAATCGAAGCAGCGGTCGTCAGGGTGTGGCGCTGGCTGAGCGGGCGCGTGATCGTGGTGCCCGGGTAACTCTGGTTGCCGCTCACCTTGAAGTACCTGCGCCTGATGGCGTCTCCGTTATTGAGGTGGGTACAGCCGAGCAGATGAACGTCCAGATGCAGGCCCAGGCTGAATCGGCCGACGTCATCGTGATGGCGGCTGCGGTCGCCGACTTCCGGCCCGTAGACGTGCAGGAGGCCAAGATCAAGAAGTCCGGCGGTGATCCTCCCCCGTTAGCACTCACCCGCAATCCAGATGTCTTAGCCGGTCTCACCGCTATCCGTCGACCGGGCCAGGTTTTCGTGGGGTTCGCCGCTGAAACCGCAGACGCTGATCAACTTCTGGTGGCCGCGCGCAAGAAGTTGGTGGATAAGGGCTGCGATATTTTGGTAGCGAATGATGTGAGTGAGGGCAAGGTATTTGGTGACTCGACCAACGAGGCGATCATCGTTGACACGCAGTCGGTGGAACCGCGATCAACGGGCGGCAGCAAGAGCGCAGTTGCCGACACGATCTTGGATGTGGTGGTCGAACACCTGGGTCTTTCAGGCTAGTCTTGACCCGTCATGAGCGCCAGCGCTAAGCCCCGGCTTGCTGGCCGGCAACCCTCCGCCGCGGTGGGGTGCCCCGGGTGACGACGCGGCCCCAAGGGGCAAGCGCGCTGACGGCGTGGTGCCCCGCGAGAAGAAATGAGTCACTGTGTCTCGACGGTTGTTTACTTCAGAGTCGGTAACCGAGGGTCATCCGGACAAGATGGCCGATCAGATTTCGGATGCGATTTTGGACGATCTGCTGCGTCAAGATCCACATAGTCGAGTGGCGGTTGAAACCATGTTGACCACGGGGCAGGTTCATGTGGCCGGCGAGGTCGCCACGACCGGCTATGCCGATGTGATGAACCTTGTGCGCGAGGTCGTTTTGGATATCGGTTACGACTCCTCAACCAAGGGTTTTGACGGCGAGTCTTGCGGAGTCTCGGTGTCCATCGGTAAGCAGTCGCAGGACATCGCGCAGGGTGTTGATGATGCCTATGAAGAGCGCGTCGGCCACAGCGCAGACCCGCTCGACCGACAGGGCGCAGGAGATCAGGGCTTGATGTTCGGTTTCGCAAGCACCGACACCGACACGCTTATGCCGTTGCCGATATCGCTCGCACATCGTCTCGCTGAGCGGCTGACCGCGGTGCGAAAGTCTGGTGATCTGCCCTATCTTCGACCCGATGGCAAGACGCAGGTCACCATTGAATACGACGAAAACGACCAGCCGCTTCGTGTTGACACCGTCGTCGTATCGAGTCAGCACGCTAAAGACATCAACCTTGAGACCATGTTGACACCCGATATCCGCAAGCACGTTGTGGAGCCGGTATTGGACTCAATCGCATTAGATACCAGCGATTTTCGACTGCTTGTGAATCCGACTGGCCGTTTTGAAGTGGGTGGCCCGATGGGTGATGCGGGTCTGACCGGTCGCAAGATCATCGTTGATACATACGGTGGAATGGCTCGACACGGTGGCGGTGCGTTTTCGGGCAAAGACCCCTCCAAGGTGGATCGTTCAGCGGCCTACGCGATGCGATGGGTGGCGAAGAATGTTGTGGCCGCTGGGTTAGCTCAACGATGTGAAGTTCAGGTTGCTTACGCCATTGGTAAGGCGCATCCGGTCGGCTTGTTCGTGGAAACCTTTGGCACGGGCGTGGTGCCTGATGAGGAGATCCAAGGACATGTCCGCGAGGTGTTTGATCTTCGCCCAGCCGCGATCATTCGAGATCTTGATCTCCTTCGACCGATTTACCGGCCGACCTCGGCCTACGGACATTTTGGCCGCGAGTTGCCCAACTTCTCGTGGGAGCGAGTTGATCGGGCCGATCAACTAAGGGAGTTGGCAAGGCTCTAGGCGCACAATCAGTGCGGTGAATCAGTGCGGTGAATCAGTGC
>JAFMCH010000034.1 GCA_017857875.1 Actinomycetota bacterium
CGCAAGACAGCGGCAAAGAAGACCACTGCTCGCAAGACCACTGCCCGCAAGGCACCGGCTCGCAAGACAGCGGCAAAGAAGACCACTGCTCGCAAGACGACCGCTCGCAAGACGACTGCCCGCAAGGCACCGGCTCGCAAGACGACCGCTCGTCGCCGCTAGTCATCACCACCTAAATAGTGAGGGCCCCACCATCGGTGGGGCCCTCACTATTTCTTGCGCAGAACCTGTGCGCTAGTCGTCTGCGTCCCAAGCCTCGGTTCGTTCGCGAGCACGCTCCAAGGCTGTTTGCGCCTCACCCTCACTCGCATAAGGACCCATGCGTTCGGCGTTCGCGTCGCCCGGCCCCTTCTCGACGGTCAAGGTGCGCAGATTGAACCACCACTGATCATTGCCTTCCACACCCAGATCCATTGCTGCTGTCCTTTGCCTCGACGACTCTTGTCAACATCAACACCCTACCTAGTTGCGCCCAAACCAAACTGGCCACCCGCGCGTAGACTCGCGGTTATGTTAAGCCACGAAATGACCGCCACTACGGCCAGCCGAGCACACCTTGTTCCTGGTCGACAGTCGACACTGCGCACCGTTCCGGCACACATCACCCGACCGGAGTATGTCGGCAAACCCGCGCCAACCCCGTTCACCGGATCAGAGATAAAGGATCAAGACACTCTCGAACGTATGCGGATCGCTGGGCGAATAGCCGCTCAGGCCCTGGCCGAAGTGGGGAGGCACATAACGCCAGGAATCACGACCGATGAACTCGACCGCATCGGCCACGAGTTTCTCCTCGATCACGACGCTTACCCCTCGACACTGGGATACCGCGGTTATCCAAAGTCCTTATGCGCATCGCTCAATGAGGTTATCTGCCATGGCATTCCTGATTCGACGGTTTTGGTAGACGGTGACATTTGCAATATCGATATCACCGCATTCATCGGAGGTGTCCACGGAGATACCAACGCAACCTTTTTCGTCGGCTCTGTCGCCCCGGAGGTGGCGCTACTTGTCGAACGCACGCATGAGGCGACAATGCGAGCCATCAACGCGGTCAGTCCCGGCCGATCGCTCAACGTGATCGGTCGAGTTATCGAAAGTTACGCAAAGCGCTTTGGCTACGGGGTTGTTCGAGACTTTACCGGGCACGGAATCGGCACGGCTTTTCATTCAGGCCTTGTGGTGCCGCACTACGACGACCCACGCCTCGACACTGTTTTGGAAACGGGCATGACCTTCACTATCGAACCCATGCTGACGTTGGGTAGCTATGACTACGACATGTGGGATGACGGCTGGACGGTGGTGACCAAAGATCGAAGTTGGACCGCCCAGTTTGAACACACACTGGTGGTGACGGACACCGGCAGCGAAATTCTGACACTCCCATGACCGCGAGCACAGGCACCGATCAGGGCCAACCGGTGACGAGCGAGCCACGCTCCCCTGCTGGCGGGTGGTTGAGCCTCGCCGAACAGAATGCCTGGCGCGCATGGCTGACGGTCGCCCTCAAACTCCCTGAGCAACTCAACCGGGATCTCCAAAACGACCACGGACTTGCCCTCGCCGACTATGAAATCCTGGTGTGGCTGTCTGAATCGGTCAATCATGAAATGCGCATGAGTGACCTGGCCCAGCGCACGACATCCTCGCGCAGCCGACTGTCTCATCAAATTGATCGCATGGAACGCGATGGTCTGGTCGCGCGGCGGCCGTGTCCAAGTGATGGGCGCGGATCCTTGGCCACCCTGACAACAAAGGGTTGGTCGGTACTGATCAACGCCGCCCCCGATCACGTCGACAGCGTGCGTCGGCACCTGGTTGACCTGTTGACACCGCTAGAACTAGAGCAGCTAGGCACAATCTGCACAACGATCGCCAATCGTTTGAATGCAACACCCGAGTAAGCGGCGAATGGACTTGACCTAAGCGCAGTCAGCCCACCGGAGCAGATGTATTCGGGCTCGACTGGCGACTTCGACGGAACAGGAGCAACAGCCCGCTGACACCCAGTAGCACTACTCCGGCCACGAGCATTCCGGTGATCCAGCCCAGTGCTGATCCAGCGATGGCCAAAGCGGCCAAAGCCGCGGCGATGACACCGCCGGTGGCCCAGGACCACCCGCCAGACCGGGAGAAGACGAGGAAGCAGACGGCAGCGAAGGTAATGAGGAGAGCTCGGGCAGTCCAGGCTGCGACGAATTCCTCGGTCGCCAGTGCCTCCCCCACTTCAGATGCCTCCCAGGTCTCCATCAACGAGACAGGGGCCAGCAACGCGATCAGCCAAGCCACCCCGAGCGCCTCAACGAGCGGAATAGGCGTGAGGATGCGGGGAGCCACGGACAGCCACACCGCGCCGATCAAGGCGATTATGACCGGGAAAACCCAAGCGGGGACTTCGCCGAAGATCCGCAGCAGAGTCACGCCGAAAAATCCCCACATCGCCGCCACCGCGAGCGTGGTCATCACCCCGCGCGTGATCCAGGCACCGGTGACCGCAGCGAGAAGGCCCGTGATCGCGGGCACAAGCGCCCAGGCTCGCTGACCCGGCGCGAACTCATCGATACCGATGAGTTCTAGTGCTTGATAGGCAGTAGCGGCGACCAGCGGAGCGCTCAAAGCCAGCAGTACGGCAACGATCCGCCGACGAGTGTCCTGGGAGCCAAGGCGTTCCCGCCCACCTGAAGTCACGGTGATGCCGAGAGCAGGCCCAACAAGAACGAGCAGAGCGCTGAGCAGAACGATGAGGCGAGTGCGAGCCGACCAGTCCTCCCAGGATTGGCCGACGAGATTCAAAGCTGCGCTGGCAACGAGCGCCGCTCCCACCCAGCCAAGGATCTGCGGAAGTGCCGCGCTCAGGCCACCGTGCTGGGGCTCGGGAGGCGAATTGGTCATAGTTGCTCACGCTACGCCGGTCCGTGCACCCGTAGGCAGTGATAGCTCGGCGGTTAACCGGTCTAACTTCTGATTCGGGATAGGCGGCGGACGAGTCGCCCTGTAAGCCGGGTTCTGTTCCCGCCAAAGCGGGTGGTGATCATCCATCTGCGATCACTGTTGCCAGTGACCTGGTGCGGTCTACCCGCGAACATTGAGCGGGCCGCTCGTTCACGCAGATCGGTTTCCCAATCCTCCTGACCTTGCTCCAGGTGGGGTTTACCTAGCCGCCGTGGTCACCCACGACGCTGGTGGTCTCTTACACCACCGTTTCACCCTTACCCGCCACCAGCGATGCACCGCATCACTAGCACCGGGCGGTTTGTTTTCTGTGGCACTGTCCCGCGGGTTTCCCCGGGTGGGCGTTACCCACCACCTTGCCCTGTGGAGCCCGGACTTTCCTCGACGCCAACACTTGCGCATTAGCGCCGCGATCACCCAGACGACTCGTCCGCCGTACGAGCAGCGTACTTGCTACGGGGCTCGTGGCGTCTCGCGGCTAGAGTTCATCGGGTGCTCGTATTGCTGCCACCAAGTGAAGGCAAGACCACACCGTCTCGAGGACCTCGCCTTGAGATCGCTTCTTTGAGCTTCCCCGACCTCAACCCTGCACGAGAGGAGATTGTCCGCCAACTCATCTCGTGGTCCACCGATTCACCCAAGGATGTACAACGAGCACTAGGCCTGTCTGATCGACAACTCGGCGAGGTTGAGCGCAACCAAGCTCTCGCCACGAGCCCGTGTGCGCCAGCCGCGGGGGTTTACACCGGAGTGTTGTACGAAGCACTGTCGTGGCCAACAACCACCGCTGCGCAGCGACGACGAGGTCAGCGTCGGCTGGCCATTTCCTCTGCCCTGTTCGGTCTTCTACGTCCGCTCGATCTCATTCCCGCTTATCGACTCTCGGCCGGAACAAGGATGCCCGACCTTCCGGGGCTGGCCTCGATCTGGCAAGACGGTATCGCCAACATCTGCACGACATTGCGCCGAAACCAGATCATCGTGGATTTACGTTCCGCCGCATACGTCAAACTTGCTCCGATCCCCCCAACACTGTCCGAGCGAACGGTCTCCGTGCGCGTGCTCGCTCAGCGGGGCAAGAAACGGGTTGTGGTAAGCCATCACAATAAGGCGACCAAAGGCCAACTCGCCCGCGATCTGATCGACATTGATATTCCTCGCAGTACGCAAGAACTTGCTCAGGCACTCAACACGATCGGATACACCGTCGAACTGACGCCGCCCGCAAAGGCCGGGCCGTCATGGGGGCTAGACATCATTACGCGCGAATAGGCCAACCTAGTTATCCGCCGGTAAGTGCGCGGCATCGGCGAAGCCGAACAGCGAGGAGTTTCCGTCCGGGAACCAAGCGATCGTCGTCAATGACCCCGGAGCCAACTCCATGCGGAAAAGGCTGTCCAGCGGAGCATCCAGGCACTTGCCCACGAGCAATTTGATGGGTGACACGTGCGCGATGATGGCGATGTTGGATCCGCGATGTCGACTCAATACATCTTCAAGCGCGCGCTCAACCCGGGTGCGACAGTCGGCAAAGGACTCCCCACCCGGTGGCGCCACCTGCGTATCGGCCAACCATGCGGCCAGTTCGTTCGGCCATCGATCTTGAACCTCAGCGTAGGTGTGGCCGTCCCACTCGCCGAAGCCGCATTCCGCGAAACCTTCATGCTCCTCAACCGACGCCCCTGTTGCGCGAGCTACCTCCGCGGCGGTTTGCCGCGTTCGCAACAGTGGCGAGCAGATGATTCGATCAACGGGACCTCGCGCATAAATGGCTCGCGCAAGTCCCTGCGCCTGCACCTCACCCACCGGCGCTAGGCCGACATCTTTCCCACCCCGTCCACTAAATCGCTTCTCGAGGCTGAAGGGGCTGGCCCCGTGGCGACCTAGCAGCGTGACCGTGGGGTCACCGAGGTCTTTGGCCCAGCCGATGACCGCTCGGGGTCGTTTTTGACCTGCTTGACCAATGACATCATCGGCTTCTTCGTCTAACAGCACAACGTGCTCAACGCCACCACCGCGGCGCACGATACGCGTCGTGCGGCCAGCAGCGGCGGCATCGAGGGCCTCATTGGCTAATCGATCTGCCGCAGCATTTTCGGCACGTGGCACCCACGTGTAGGCAACGGTCGAACAGGTATCTCGAAGTGTGCGTGCAATGACTTGCAGTGCAGCGTTTTTGATGCTCCAGCGCCCGCTCATCTGTTCGACCACAAGTTTCGAATCAAGCCGAGCCTCTATGTGCGCATCTGGCTGAATCTCCAGTGCCGCCCGGACACCGGCGAGTACCCCTTGATACTCGGCGACGTTATTGGTGGCTTCACCGATGTATTCGGCAACCTCGATCAAAATGGTGCCGGTGTCGCCATCTCTCACCAAGGCGCCATATGCCGCTGGGCCGGGGTTTCCACGGGATCCGCCATCGGCTTCAACGATGAGTCTTCGCGTCACAATCCGGACTCATCGGTGCGTATCAAGATTCGACGGCATTCCTCACAACGCATGACGTCATCGGCGGGTGCGTCGCGTAGGCGACTGATATCGACCGGCGTTAGTTCAATCCGACAGCCCTCGCATCGGCCCCGATGCAGTGCGGCCGCCCCCACACCTTCCTTATCTGCCCGCAACTTCTCGTACAGTGCGAGGAAGTCCGCAGGAATACGAGTGCGCAGCCTTGCCCGATCAGCGGAAACACTGTCCTCTTCGGCCTGAATCTCGGCCGTTGCGGTGTCGCGTTCAACTGTGGCGTCGATGACCTGCTGTCGCAGCGTTGCTTCTTGATCGCGTAATTGACGTTGCACTTTCTGGGCTTCCTCAAGACGTTCGAGCACCTCAAGTTCGACGTCCTCTAAATCACCTTGCCGACGGGCAAGGGAGGCGATTTCAGCCTGCAGGCTCTGTAATTGTTTGGGGTCTAAGATGCTGCCTGAGTCGAGCAGTTCGGCATCCTTGCTCGAGCGAAGCCGCACCACCTCGACGTCATTTTCAGCCCGCCGCTGCTCCCGCTCCAGATCACCAATTTCAACGGCGATCGCGGTCAAACGATCAGCCATGACCCGCGCCGAGGTCGTCAATTCCGCCACCAGTGCCGCCTGTGGCATGTGGTCGCGACGATGCCGCAGCTGATCGAGTTCGGTGTCTAACGCCTGTAGTTGCAAGACCAGCAGTTGCGCGTCGGGCTGGGCTTTCATAATGCCTCCTCGGCGGTTTCGGTGGTCGCTTCTAGGCATGGCACGTGAAATGTCCACGGATCAGTGACGAGGTTCGATACGACGAACTCAACCGTAGCGCCCTGGTCGGCCAAGGCCGCTGATAACCGTCCTGCCGCCCAGGCCAGCCACGGCCATTCGCCGGCCCAGTGCGCCACATCGACTACCGCACAGTCACTTACGAGTTGATGATCCAACAGGCGATGGTGTTTGAGATCAGATGTCACGAAAACGTCGGCGCCCCGCTTGGCTGCCTCGGGCAACAGCGAATCGCCCGAACCACCGCACACAGCAACCCGCGTGATCACCCGCCGTGGGTCACCTGCAACGCGAACGCCATGCGCGGTTGAGGGCAGCGAGCGGGCCACTTCATCTGCAAAAGCCGCCAATGTGGTCGCCGATCTCAGGAGACCGATACGGCCCAGGCCAGACTCGGTCAACGGCTGAGCATCGACCACGCCGAGAGCCGCGGATAGGGCATCGCTCACCCCATCGATCGCCACATCCGCGTTGGTGTGAGCGGTCAACAAACCAATGCCATGGCTGACTAATTGCTGGATCACCTGGCCGGCCGGCGTGTTCGTCGCAACGCCATGGACAGGGGTGAGCAACAGTGGATGATGCGCGATGATGACGTCGACCCGAAGGTCAATGGCTTGTTGCACGACGAGCGGATGGGGATCCACACACATCAACACACGAGCTACGGGTGCGTCGAGGTCTCCACACACGGGGCCCACGGCATCCCACGATTCCGCCGCGTCGCTGGGGTAGATGGTTTCGACCACGCCGGTCAACTGTCGAAACGTGGGTGCTGGCATTTGGGCAGACTAGCGCCGCTACCCTGCTCAGTGGGCATCACGCCCAATGGGCCTGTAGCTCAGTTGGCTAGAGCACGTCCCTTACAAGGACGGGGTCGCCGGTTCGAGCCCGGCCGGGCCCACGCAAGCGCTGAGTCTGTGACCTGATGATTTCGGGCGCGAATGTTTTCAACGCGCAGGATCCAACGGTTCGGTGTGTAGTAGACGTTGTCGTGGCCGTAAGCGACCCGAGACGCTGGCGGCCACGACCTAGACCAGTCCGGAGGCCGCAGGGCACCGGTGCAGATGGAGACCAGCGGTGACCGCTTTGCTCGTGCCTAGGCCCGATGAACAAGGACGCGCTTCGCACCACCTGGACAATCTGCTGGGTGATACCTGCCGCGCCTGGGCCATCGGGCTGGCTGCCATTTCCTCAATCGATTTAGATCTCCCCTCTCGCGTACGCGGGCGTTCGGTACGCGACGTCCTGCTCACGGTAGGCACCTGGCCAGAGAGCTACTCGTTGGCTCAGATGGTGGGCGCGGCCACCGCCGGTGAAACATCAGCGCCGCCACGATCACTCATCGACACGCAGATCCGACGCGATCATGCCCACGCCGATCTGGACGATATTCGCGCTGCTTGGTCGCGTTGCTCCACCGATATCGAACAGTGGCAATCAACGGGCAATGCGGCCCAGCAGGCACTACTGCCGGTCGGTGGGCCGCTGGGCGTCGTCCCGCTCGCTACCCTGGTCGGCGCCAGTGCGTTCCAATTGGTTGTCGCCCTACGCGACGCAGGAATCACCCCAACTAGTCAATCGACCGACGCACCCGTCGATGTCGATGACCTCCTGCGCCTCCACCGGTTTGGCCTACACGCTCTCATTGATAGCGCCGGGGCCATGAGTGCTCGCTACACACGGGAGCACCCGACGGAGGATCTGCTCACCCTGCGCATCATGACTTCGACGATCCGCGTGGGTTTCGGCGCGACAGCAGGTGCCTGGCGGACCGCGGTTTTACCTGATCCCGCGGCCAACACTGGGACCGACTCCGGTCCACAGATTGATGCAGATGCCGGTGTGATGATCGACATCGCCGCCGGTCGGAAATCACCCATCACCGCAGCTGCCCGGCGCGAGATTTCTTTCACCGACCCCTCGGGACTCCTGAGTGTTGCCACAGCCTTATCGACGACGCCAGATCTACCCGGTGGCGATGCGCTGCGTGCAGCCCTCGCCACGGCCCAGGGAGCTCGCGGTATCGGCTCGTTTCTCAAAAACACTTTCAAGCGTTAGCGGCGCGCCCGCGGGGCCACCAATCGGGTGCCTTGCCAGTCTGCTGCTGCACTCACCGTTGATGTCTGCTGCAAGCCTGCGGTGGGTGCCGCATCGGCAATGTCCACGGCACTCACGTGGCCTAAACGCCCCGGCTTGGGCGTCATCAACCAAATCACGCCGTGATCGGCGAGCGGGCCGATCGCATCAACTAGCGCGTCAACAAGATCGCCGTCATCTTCACGCCACCACAACAGAACCACATCAACTACATCATCGACATAATCGTCATCGACCACGTCCACACCCGGTGCAAGGTCAATGGCTTCGCGGAGACTGGTGTCGGAGTCTGTATCGGAGCCGACCTCCCAGACCAATTGGCCAGACTGCACACCAAGCATCGACAACACGGCCGCGCCTTCCGCGGACACCCGAAACCTCCATATCGACCTGCTCCGTCAAATCTGACGGTAGGCGTAGTCCACCGGACTCAGGCCCCCAGCGCAAGCGGGTTGACCGGATTGCATCGGAATACCTCACTGAGGGACCGTCTACCAACTCGCCGAAATGACCTGAATCGGCACCGACCGGACTTGTGCGAGAAGATGAGATGCCAACCCTCACCCGGGCCGCACTTTCGACAAAGGGACGACACCATGACCCTGGATCCATTCGCCCGCACACAGCCGTTACTGGCCGGCGGACTCCCCACTCAGTACGTTGACGCTGACCCGGATGAAACCTCTGAGTGGACCGCTTCACTCGACCAGGTCATTGACGCTGCCGGTCCTTACCGAGCTCGCTACCTGATGCTCGCCCTGCTACGGCGCGCCGCCGAACGCAACGTGGGTGTACCAAGCCTTCGATCTACCGATTACATCAACACGATCTCCCCCGAAATGGAGCCGTGGTTCCCCGGCGATGAGGCCGTG
The DNA here is from genome assembly GCA_017857875.1 of Actinomycetota bacterium. Taxonomy (GTDB): domain Bacteria; phylum Actinomycetota; class Actinomycetes; order S36-B12; family S36-B12; genus M55B157. The sequence goes on from JAFMCH010000034.1 coordinate 9,176, forward strand.
GAGCGCACGATTAGACGCCACGTGCGCTGGAATGCAGCGGTCATGGTCCACCGAGCGCAGCGGCCCGGCATCGGTGTCGGTGGGCACATCTCCACGTATGCCTCATCAGCCTCGCTGTATGAAGTGGGCTTCAATCATTTCTTCCGCGGCCCCGATCATCCTGGCGGCGGCGATCAGGTGTACTTCCAAGGCCACGCCTCACCGGGCATTTACGCTCGCGCATATTTGGAGGGTCGCCTCACCGAGGGCCAGATGGACGGATTCCGCCAGGAGTTGTCCCATCCCGGTGGCGGCCTGCCCTCCTATCCGCATCCGCGACTCATGCCCTGGTTCTGGCAGTTCCCGACCGTCTCGATGGGCCTTGGTCCACTCAACGCGATCTATCAGGCGCGTTTTAACAAGTACCTCCACCATCGCGGCATCAAAGACACATCCCAGCAACGCGTCTGGGCGTTCTTAGGCGATGGCGAGATGGACGAGGTGGAATCCGTGGGCGCGATTGGTTTGGCCGCGCGCGAGGAATTGGACAACCTCGTCTTTGTTGTCAACGCGAATCTGCAGCGGCTGGACGGACCGGTGCGCGGAAACGGCAAGATCATTCAAGAACTTGAATCACTTTTTCGTGGTGCCGGCTGGAACGTCATCAAGGTGATTTGGGGACGCAAGTGGGATGAGCTACTCGCTCAAGATCGCGACGGCGCTCTCGTCAACATCATGAACTCCACCCCCGATGGAGATTTCCAGACCTACAAGGCAGAAGACGGAGCGTTCGTGCGAGAGCACTTCTTCGGCCGTGATCCGCGCGCCCTGAAAATGGTTGAGGGCTGGAGCGACGAAGAGGTGTGGTCACTGCAACGCGGTGGACACGATTACCGCAAGGTGTTTGCGGCATACAAGGCGGCTGTCGAAACCACCGGGCAGCCAACCGTGATCTTGGCCAAGACCATCAAGGGCTACACCCTGGGTTCGCATTTCGAGGCTCGAAATGCGACGCACCAAATGAAGAAACTCACCCTCGATGACCTCAAGATCTTCCGCGACCGCCTGCAGATTCCGATCACGGACGAACAACTCGGTGATGGGGTACTTCCGCCCTATTACCACCCCGGTCCAGATTCCGAAATCACCCGATACATGCTCGACCGTCGTCGTCGTCTCGGCGGTTCGGTGCCCGAACGCAGAGTGCGGGCTAAGGCGCTTGCGTTACCGGACGAGAAGGCATATGAGGTCATGCGACGCGGCTCTGGCAATCAGGCGGTCGCTACGACCATGGCCTTCGTGCGGCTGTTGCGCGACCTCTTGCGGGATCCAAACATCGGGGCTCGCTTCGTGCCGATCATCCCCGATGAGGCGCGCACTTTCGGCATGGATTCACTGTTTCCAACGGCGAAGATCTATTCACCGCAAGGACAGCAATACCTGTCGGTAGACCGAGACCTCATGCTCAGTTACATCGAAAGCGAAGTCGGTCAGATCTTGCACGAGGGCATTAACGAGGCAGGCTCGGTTGCCTCGTTCACCGCTGCCGGTTCGGCCTATGCCACACATGGCGAGCCGATGATTCCTATCTACATCTTCTATTCAATGTTTGGTTTCCAACGCACCGGAGATGGCTTCTGGGCCGCCATGGACCAAATGACTCGTGGCTTCGTGCTGGGGGCGACAGCCGGGCGCACCACACTCAATGGCGAGGGCCTGCAGCACGAAGATGGACAGTCGTTGCTACTGGCTGCAACCAACCCCGCCGTCATCGCCTACGACCCCGCCTACTCCTACGAGATCGGGCACATCGTGGCCGATGGACTCACTCGCATGTACGGCGAAGACCCAGAAGATATTTTCTACTACCTCACCTTGTACAACGAGCCGTACCCGCAACCGGTCGAACCTGCCGACGTTGATGTTGAAGGAATCCTGCGCGGTCTGCACCGTATTCACGTGGCCGATCCTGCTGGCACCAGGCATCAAGCAACCCTGCTCGCTTCCGGCGTAGCCGTGAACTGGGCCCTCAAGGCCAGTCAATTGCTGGCGCAGGACTGGGGGGTCAGTGCCGACGTATGGTCGGTCACCTCGTGGAATGAACTGCGTCGGGATGGTTTAGCCCGTGACCGCGTGGCTTTGTTGAACCCCCAGGATGATCCGCCCCCGGCCTATGTCACGAAGAAGCTCAGCAACACGCAGGGGCCCATCATCGCGGTGTCAGACTGGATGCGAGCAGTTGCTGATCAGATCAGCGACTGGGTTCCCGGTGGCCTGGTGTCCTTGGGTACCGACGGTTGGGGTATGTCTGACACCCGAGGTGCGCTGCGCCGTCACTTCCTCGTCGACGCAGAATCCATCGTCGTACGCACCCTCGCCACACTGGCCGATCGCGGCGATATCGATAAGAATGTCGTTACTCAGGCAATTGCCAAGTACCGCCTCCACGATCCAAGCGCCGCGGAGGCCGGCAATACGGAGGGATCTGGATGAAAAAGGACGACCCGCGACGTTTTCTGCGGTACCTCTCCGCCGAACGAAGCGCTGCCCTGCTCTATCGGTCATTAGCCGAGGTCACCGGCGGTGAGCGACGAGAGGCCCTGCTCGAACTGGCCGCGATGGAAGATGACCACGCCGAGCATTGGGAACTTAAGCTCCGCGAGGCTGGCGTCGAGATACCTCCGACGCCGACTCAGCTGGACTCATCTGATGCCGCACTGGTGGCGCGGGCGCGAGCAGCCGGTATGGACGACGTCCTCATGCGGTTAGAAGAGGCAGAGACAGCTGACGCTGGCATGTACGACGACGAACCTGAATCGCTGCCCAACATGCCCGCCGATGAGCGTGATCACGCCCGCACATTTGCTCGACTTCGTTCATCACCCGGCACGGCCACCAGCAACGACAGCACCCCCGACATCTCCGACATTGCCGAACCGTGGCATCGCGTAGACACCTCCGGCACCGTCCGCGCTGCCATTTTCGGTATCAGCGATGGTCTAGTGTCCAATACCGCACTCGTCATGGGCTTTGCCGGTTCCGGCATTGACCGCAGCGTCGTATTGTTCGCCGGCATTGCCGGGCTCCTGGCCGGAGCGTTCTCGATGGCCGCAGGCGAATACGTAAGCGTGGCCAGCCAGCGTGATCTCTACCAACGTGAAATTGCTCTCGAGGCAGCTGAACTTCGCGAAAAGCCCGAAGAGGAGCAGCGCGAACTCGAGTTGATCTACCGCGCCAAGGGCCTAGACAGACAAACCGCACGCGACACCGCCGCGCGAATCATGAGTAATCCCGACACTGCACTTGACACACTTGTTCGCGAAGAACTCGGGCTCAATCCAGATGATCTTGGTTCGCCCACTAAGGCAGCGGCATCAAGCTTTGTCGCTTTCGCGATCGGTGCGTTCGTGGTCGTCTTGCCCTACTTGTTCACCGGTGGCACGATCGCGCTCGTGATCGCAGTGGCCCTGTCCGGTATCGCCATGCTGGTAGTTGGCGGCGCCGTCGGACGCTACTCCGGACGCGGCATGGTCTTCGGAGCGATGCGTCAACTCCTGGTGGGTAGCCTCGCCGCCGGTGTCACATTCTTTGTCGGACGAATCATCGGCTCTCTCACCGGTCTTGACGCCTCGTCCTTGGGCTGACCATGGTCACGAGGTGACAACTAGCCAGACTGAGCGTGAAACAGCGGCTCGCAAGCTCGAACGAGCTTCGGGCGCCCTAGCGACAGCCGCCACCACTCGCATGGATGAACTATTTCCGTGGTTTCGACGCCTTCCCGCCGATGAGCGCGCATGGGTGAGCCTGGTTGCCCAGGTCGGCATCAGCGCATTCGTCGAGTGGTTCGGTCATCCCAATCCGCGCCCGGATGTCACGGTCGATGTGTTTGATACCGCTCCTCGCGACCTGGCGCGAGCCATTTCGCTGGAGCAAACCGTTGCCATGGTGCGGTGCACCGTTGATCTGATCGAAGAGCAGTTGCCCTCCCTGGCCGGCGCCCAAGCTGCCGATGAAGTTCAGCATGCGGCTCTCGTGTACGCCCGCGAAGTAGCGTTTGCTGCTGCGGAGGTGTATGCGCGCGCCGCAGAAGCCCGCGGAGCTTGGGATGCCCGACTCGAAGCCTTGGTGCTGGAGGGCCTCTTGCGTGGCGAAATCGACCCTGCCCTGTCTGGTCGAGCAGCGGCCCTGGGCTGGTTGCCGACGGCGGGAGCTTTGGTGATGGTCGGCCACCCACCGGCTGGCGTCGACGTCGAGCACACGCTAGATCTCATCCGCAGGTCTGCCCACCATCACGGGGTCGATGCGCTGACGGGTCTACACGGCGATGTCTTGGTAGCGCTGCTCGGTCGGCGCGGCGATGACACGCGAAGTGCGCGCCTGTTCACGCCACACTTTGGCGAAGGTCCCGTTGTCGTGAGCACCGCGGCGAATGCGCTGGCCGATGTGTCGCAGCGAGCACGCGAGGCATTGATCGGTTTGCGCGCCGCCGCCGGCTGGCAACATGCGCCACGACCGGTCGATGCGCGTGAGTTACTTCCCGAACGCGGGTTGCTCGGCGAACGCGCAGCGCAGATTGCCTTGGTCGAACAGATCCACGCACCCCTGGCACAGGCAGACGCAGCGCTTATCTCCACATTGGCCACATACCTCGAACAGGCCGGCAGTATGGAGGAAACGGCGCGCCTACTGTTCGTGCATCCCAATACTGTCCGCCATCGCCTTCGCCGGATCGAGCAAATCACCGGACGCTCCCCCCATGACCCACGAGACGGACTCGCGCTGCGCCTGGCACTCATCTGGGCCCGCCTCGAGCCCTCGTTGTAGGTTACCTACAATCTCCGGCCACAGACATTGGCGGAGTTGGTGTCGTCGATACTGCCTCACTGGCGGAAAGGTATACCGCGTGCTCGTTGTTGCCGCGCCCGGACAGGGCGCCCAAACTCCCGGATTCCTCACCCCTTGGCTCGAGGTTGAGGGGGTTACCGAGCGACTGCAATGGCTTTCTGCCGTCAGCGGCGTAGATCTGCTCGAGCACGGGACCAACTCCGATGCTGACACCATCAAAGACACCGCCATCGCGCAGCCATTGCTGGTTGGTGCTGGCTTGGTCACCCTGCTTGCTCTCTTTCCCCATCCCACCGAGGCGTTCGCGCGGGTGGGTATCGGCGCCGGCCATAGCGTGGGTGAAATCACCGCTGCGGCTGCTGCCGGGGTGTTGAGCGCGGAGCAGGCCATGGTGTTCGTCCGCGAACGGGGGCGTGCGATGGCCAAAGCGGCCGAAGTCACCCCCACCGGCATGAGTGCCGTGCTAGGTGGCGATCAAGGCGAGGTCGAACGTGCCGCGGAACAACACGGTTTGATTTGCGCAAATATCAACGGCGCCGGTCAGATTGTGGTCGCCGGCACGCTAGACCAACTGGCCGCATTTGCCGCTGATCCGCCACCTCGCGCCCGAGTGCGACCGCTACAGGTTGCCGGGGCCTTCCACACCTCACACATGGCACCCGCCACCGATGTTCTGGCCGGGTACGCTCAGGCCATCTCCACCCACGACCCGCGGTTGCGACTGCTGAGCAACGCCGACGGCCAGGTAGTGCACAACGGACGCGAGGTGCTCGGTCGACTCGTGCGCCAGGTCAGTAAACCGGTGCGATGGGATCTATGCATGCAGACCATGGCCGATCTCGGGGTCACCGCCATGATCGAAATCCCACCGGCTGGCACACTCACCGGCCTAGCCAAGCGCGCGCTGCCCGGCGTCGAGACACTCGCGGTCAACACTCCAGATGACCTGCCCGCAGCCTGGGATCTTATTGCCCGACACGGCAGCCCAGCCGGACTTGAGAGCCTCTCCCACTCACCCACCTGGCGACTGGTTGTGGCTCCAGCAAAGGGCACTTTCAACCGATCAGCCGATGAATCAGTAGGCGATGTTGTGCCGCCGGGCACCGTGATCGGAACCATCACCACGCTGCGCGACTCCTACCCCATCACCGCCGAACACGGCGGCATCATTGTGGAATGGGTTGTCGAGGACGACGACCCGGTCGCCCCCGGTCAGCCGATTGTTCGGCTACATCCGGTGTCCGACGATGAGCGCGGCCCGACCGATACGCACCGCCAGGAGGCATCCGTATGAGCGCACCGATCCGCGTATCACCGTCGACAGAATTCGCCCGAATCATGTCGGTGGGGAGCTACCGTCCGGAGCGGGTCGTGTCGAATGCGGAGGTGTGTAAGCGCATTGACTCCACCGACCAGTGGATCCAAGAACGCTCCGGAATTCGCGAGCGCCGCTATGCGCGTGCGGACGAGTCGGTGTGCGACATGGCTTTGGCCGCTGCCGTTGTGGCCGTCGAGCGAGCCGGCATCTCCCCCGCCGAGGTCGATACCGTCATTTTGGCGACCGTCACCCATCCGTACCCGACGCCATCGGCGGCCGCGGAGGTTGCATTTCGACTCGGCACGGCAGGTGCCGCAGCCTTCGATATCAGTGCCGCCTGCGCCGGCTTTTGCTACGGGGTGGCCATGGCCCAAGACCTCATCCGCGGCGGAAGCGCGAAGTACGTCGTGGTCGTGGGCGTTGAAAAACTCACCGATTGGATTGACCTCGACGACCGATCGACGGCCTTCATCTTTGCTGATGGCGCCGGAGCCGTCGTGATCGGACCATCGGCTGAACCTGCGATCGGGCCCGTCGTGTGGGGATCAGACGGTGAGCAGTACGCCGCGATCTCGATGACCCAATCCCTGATCGACTACCGGGAGAATGGCGGCGAACGCTTTCCCACTTTGTCGATGCAAGGCCAGACAGTATTCCGATGGGCGGTGTCTCAAATCGCCATCGCAGCGCAAGCAGCCCTCGAGAAGGCCGGGGTCTCAGCCGATGACCTTGATGCCTTTATCCCCCATCAGGCCAACATGCGCATTACCGATGCGATGATCCGAACCCTGGGGTTGCCCGCACACATACCCGTGGCTCGCGATATCGCCACGACCGGAAACACCTCTGCTGCGTCCATTCCACTGGCCATGGATCGCATGCTCAGCAGCGGCGAGGTAGCCCACGGCGGGACCGCGTTGATCATTGGTTTCGGTGCCGGGCTGACCTATGCAGGTCAGGTCGTTCACCTGCCCTAGATTGGTCCTCTACGCACCACTGCACGTGAACCACCACCATCACCCATCCCGTACGGAAGGCAGAACACCATGAGCACTGAAATCCTCGACGGCCTCGCCGCGATCGTCAACGAGGTTGCCGGCGTCCCCGTCGCTGACGTCCAGCCCGATAAGGCGTTCATCGATGATCTCGATATCGACTCACTGTCCATGGTGGAGGTTGTTATGGCCGCCGAAGATAAGTGGGATGTCAAAATTCCCGACAGCGAGGTCAAGAATTTGCGCACGGTCGGTGACGCCGTGGCGTTCATCGAAAAAGCCACGGCCTGATCATGTCTTATGCGGGCGGCATCGTCGTAACGGGAATCGGAGCAACGACCCCGGTCGGCGGCGATGCCGCAAGCACCTGGAACGCGGTCATCGCCGGGCACAGTGGCATCGCCACACTGCCCTACGCCTGGGCCGATGACCTGCCCGTGCGTTTTGGCGGAGTGCTGGCCGTCGATCCCGGCGACGTTCTTGATCGAGTCGAAGCACGTCGACTCGATCGCTCCCAGCAATCGGCCCTGATCGCGTCACGAGAAGCATGGGCCGATGCTGGCGCTCCCACAGTCGAACCAGAGCGCATGGGCACGGTCGTGGGTACCGGCATCGGCGGGGTCATCACACTTCTCGATGCCTACGACGTGCTCAAGGAGCGGGGCCCATCACGCATCTCCCCGCACACGGTTCCGATGCTGATGCCTAATGGTCCCGCCGCCGTTGTCGGACTCGAACATCACGCCGCCGCCGGTGTGCATAGCCCGGTGAGCGCGTGCGCGTCCGGTGCCGAAGCACTCGCGTGGGCGGCTCGCATGATTCGCGACGATCGCGCCGACGTCGTTATGGCCGGCGGCACCGAGGCACCCCTGCACGCACTCACGATCGCTGGCTTTGCTTCGATGCGCGCGCTGTCGCCGCGAAACGATGACCCGGCCGCAGCCTCACGCCCCTACGACCTGGCCCGCGATGGGTTCGTGATGGGCGAAGGCGCTGGCATGCTGGTTCTGGAGCGCGAAGACCACGCACGTGCCCGGGGCGCTCGCATCTACGCTCGCTATCTAGGAGCCGGGATGACCGCCGATGCCCACCACATCGCCCAGCCAGACCCCACCGGAGCGGGTGCGGCTCGGGCAATGGCCGCCGCAGTCGTCGAGGCCGGTGTTAACGCAAGTGAGGTCATCCACGTCAACGCCCACGCCACCTCCACCCCGCAGGGCGACATCGCTGAGGCAGCAGCTATTCGTGCAGCGCTCGGACTCGAAACCAATGCGTGGGTTTCCGGCACCAAGTCGATGACCGGCCACATGCTCGGGGCCGCCGGGAGCGTCGAAGCGATGTTCACCGTGCTTGCCCTTCACCACCGAATCGCCCCACCCACGATCAACCTCGACAACCTCGATCCGCAGATCGAATTGAACGTCGTGGCCGGGAAAGCAATGCCGCTACCCGACGGCGATCTCGTTGCGCTCAATAACTCATTCGGATTCGGCGGTCACGATGTGGCCATAGCGTTTGGAAGTTACGCATGACCCTGACCGACCCGGCCCCCGCCAGTCTCGATCCGCGTTCCCCGCGTGCTCGTATGACCGCGTTCTTTGATGACGGCACGATGTCAATCATTACCCCCGAGGATGACCGCGGTGTAGTGGTCGCTACCGGCCATGTCGAGGGTGCGCCCGTTGTTGCTTTCGCCACCGATCCCACCGTGCAAGGCGGGGCCATGGGCGAGGAGGGCTGTCGAGCGATCGTGACCGCCTATGACCGCGCCTTTGCAGATTCCTGCCCGATCGTCGGTATCTGGCACTCGGGTGGGGCCCGTCTACGAGAGGGTGTCGCGAGCCTGGATGGCGTCGGCCGGGTGTTCGCGGCCATGACCCGCATCTCGGGCAAGGTCGCCCAGATCTCCATCGTGCTCGGCCCCGCGGCCGGTGGGGCGGCCTATGGACCGGCCCTGACCGATGTGGTCATTCTCGGTCCGGAGGGACGCATCTTCGTTACCGGTCCCGAGGTCATTCGATCGGTCACCGGCGAACAGGTCGACATGCTGCGTCTTGGCGGACCCGACCCGCACGGGAGACGAAGTGGTGTCGTGCACGTGGTGACCGACACAGAGCAGGCGGCTTTGGAACAAGGACGCAAGGTCGCTCGACTCCTCGGTGGCCAGGGATCTCTCAACCTCGCCGATGTTGACGACGTTGACCTCGCTGGCCTGCTGCCCGAATCCAGTCGTCGCGCCTACGACGTGCACCCCCTGATCGAGGGTGTGCTCGACGCCGACTCCATGATTGAACTCCATGCCCGATGGGCGCCGAACATCGTGGTGGCCCTCGGCCGCCTCGGTGGTCGGACAGTGGGCGTCGTGGCCAATAATCCCCTGCGCCTCGGGGGCTGCTTGGACTCTACGAGTGCCGAAAAGGCTGCCCGCTTTGTGCGAATGTGCGATGCGTTAGCAGTGCCCCTCATTGTGCTGGTGGACGTGCCCGGTTATCTTCCCGGCGTTGGCCAAGAGTGGGACGGCGTGGTGCGGCGCGGAGCCAAGTTGCTGCATGCCTTTGCCGAATGCGTCGTACCCCGAGTGACCGTCGTTACCCGCAAGGCATATGGGGGTGCCTACGTCGCAATGAACTCCTCATCACTAGGGGCGACCCGGGTCTTTGCGTGGCCGCAGGCTGAGGTTGCTGTCATGGGATCCGTTGCAGCCGTAAGGATCTTGCATCGTCGCAAACTCGCTGAAGCCAGCGATGAGCTGATGCGAGCGGAACTCGAACTCGAACTTGCGGCCGAACACGATGTAATCTCCGGTGGCATATCGCGCGCCCTAGACATGGGCGTTGTTGATGAGATCGTTGAACCGGCAGCGACGCGTCGGCGCATTGCCGAGGTGCTACTTGATACCCCCGGAGTCCGTGGCGCTCACGGCAATATTCCGCTGTAGGGCTCGATGCGTCGACGGTTGTGCTTAGCCAACGTGGTGCAGTACGCGCACGGGCGTATCGCTGGTGGCGACCCGGTAGGGCTCGAGTTCGATGTCCCACGGCTGACCCAGCAAATGGCTGATGCCCTCGGCCAGATCGACTCCGTGTTCAGCAGCAGCCGCCACGGCCGAGCGCAGTCGATCCTCGTGCACGAAGACATCGCCATGCACACCAATGGTCGCTCGATGCAGACCCAACGTGGGCGTATAGGAGTATCGCTCGCCCTCTCGATCTACCGCGGGCTCCTCGGTGACCTCAAACACGATTCCCGGCATGACACGCAAGGCGCTGACCAAGCGTGCAGCCGTACCCGGCCGGTTCGACCACGACAGCACCGCGCGCTCGCAACCACGAGCAACCGGAGCCGGGGCGAAATCCAGCCGTGTGTCAGGTCCGAGGATGTCCCGGACCGCCCACACAGCGTGGGGCACAATTGGCCGCGGGACGGCATGGCAAAACAACACACCGCGAACGGCGTTCACACCATGGTGCGACGACATACCCACCTCCCAGGATTGTTGAGAGTCGCCTTCCCCTGCGCGCTCAACCCCATGGGCGGGTCTGGACCTAGTGTAACTCCATCATCTCCGTTCCCACCAGCCCCATCTTCCACATTCGCCAAGTCCCGCGAATCGGACTTCTCATGACCGCTGCGCGCCTGAATGCCCGAGACCTTGCCCTCATCGCCTCCTTCGCTGCCTTGATTGCCGCGCTCGGGCTGCCCGGCGCCCTCAGCGTGGGCGGCAGCGTTCCGGTTACCTTGCAGACCCTGGGTGTCATGTTGGCCGGGAGCGTGCTGGGTTGGCGTCGCGGCGCCCTGGCGGTCATCACCTTCCTCGTGCTCGTTGCAGTCGGTCTGCCGCTGCTGGCCGGCGGTCGGGGTGGCCTGGCAGTCTTCGTCGGACCAAGCGCCGGATACCTCATCGGGTGGGTGCTCGGTGCCGGTGTCATCGGTTGGCTGGTCGAGCGACGGCTACCTCGAGTACCTACCTGGTGGTTTGGTGTGGCCAATGTCGTGGGTGGCATCGGTGTCATCTATGCCATCGGTATTCCGATCCAGGCACTCATCACCGGAACTTCGGGCCTGGTAGCAACGATGGTCGCGGCGGCCGTGTATCTGCCCGGCGATGCCATCAAGGTGATCCTGGCCACGGTCATCGCCGCTGGGGTGCATCGGGCATATCCACAACTGTTAACTCCCCAGGTGCGGTCACAGTCGACGTGACCTCACCATTGCGGCCTTCCGACGTGCTCGTCGTATCCACGGCGCAGATCGCACCCGTGTTAGCTGCCCTTGATGCTTCAGCCCACCGACCCATTGCGATCACGCATCACCCTTGGACCCCCGACCAACATCAGCGCGCCGCAGAGTCGATAAGCCTCGCCATCGGCGAGCGTCGACTCGGTGCGGGCGATCTCGTTGTGTTTTCCTCGGGCAGCACCGGTCACCCCCGGGGTGTGATCCGCACACTCACCTCATGGCGTGCGAGCCTCGAGCCGCTGACGCAGATCATCGAAGCGTCCGCAGACGACCACATGTTGATCCCCGGATCAGTGATCGGCACTATGAACCTCTACGCGCACTTTCACGCCCGACACCTCGGCTGCCGTGTCTCCACACATAGTTCTCCCCAGCGCGTGACGGATGCGACGGTGCTCCATGTACTGGGCGCGAGTGCTGCCGGATGGCTGGAGTACATCCGGCAAGGACGGGCACCCCACTTACGTTGCGTGGTCACGGCAGGAGATCGACTGCCCGATCATGTCTTGATGGATTTCGCTGAGCTGGGCATACGAGTCGTCGACTACTACGGTGCCGCCGAACTTTCCTTTGTCGGTTGGCGAGGTGAACCCGGGCCTTTTGTTGATTTCCCGGGCGTCCAGACGCGCGTGCATGCCAAACAGATGTGGGTGCGTTCGCCCTATCTGGCACGAGAGCCCTTAGATCAACGGGGATCCTGGCAGATGCACGATGATTGGGCGAGCGTCGGTGACCGCGCTATCACGGCTGAGAGTGGATGGCACATCCAAGGACGCGGCGACGGCGCCATCACCACCGGCGGACACACGGTGACTGTCGAGGAAATCGAAGTGGGACTCCGCGAACTACCCGGGGTCGTTGACGTTGCGGTGGTCGGAATTCCCCATGCTCGGCTTGGCCAGCAGGTCGCGTGCGTATGGTCTGGCGACACAACGAAAACCGCCCTCACCCGGGCGGTCAGTTCTTGGAGTCCGCCGATGCGACCACGTCGCTGGCACCAGGTGTCTGTCATCACGCGCACCAACGGTGGCAAAATCGATCGCGCAGCCGTTCAACGACTGCTTACTGAGCAGCAGCACTCCAACGACAGCGACGAAAGGCAGGAGCTATGACTTCTTCTGCCGCCGTCATCGTGGGTGCACGTCGCACCCCGATCACCAGCGCCGGACATCAACTTCGAAGCCACGACATCGAGCACCTCACGGCGCCGGTACTCGCACGGTTACATCAAGATCTTATTCACCTCGGACTGTCTGATGTTGAGATCAACGACGTGATAATCGGCGTCGCGCGCGATCGCGGCGGCAATCCCGCGCGCCGAGCAATTCTGGCCGCGGGCCTTGATCAATCCATTCCCGGCGCCACCGTGGATCGACAGTGCGGCAGTGGTCTAGATGCCATCGCCATCGCTGCCGGGCATGTGTCCTTCGGTGCTTCATGTGTCATCGCCGGTGGCGCCGAAAGCGCCAGCACCGGCCCCACCGGCCGATCCGCATTCGCTCCCGAAGGATTCCCCGACCCGGACATGGGTGTCGCCGCCCAGTACCTGGCAGATCAACGGGGCATTGAGCGACCCCGGCAGGATGCATACGCGCGGCAGTCACACAATCGGGCGATGTCGGCGGCAGACAACGGTGTCTTCGACGACGAAATCGCGGCGATTGACGGCATCGTGCGCGATAGCCGCCCCCGAGAGCTGAAGCCTGAAGTCATGGCTCGCATGCCCGGCGCATTTGCTGAAGGGGGCTCCATCTCTGCGGCAAATGCCTGTGGCGTCAGCGATGGAGCGGCGGCCGTGG
>JAFMCH010000101.1 GCA_017857875.1 Actinomycetota bacterium
TGACCGTTATGTGACCGTAATGAGATCTTCTTGCGACATTTCCCCGGTCGTTGGTGAATTTTGGCGTGGGTGGATCTTAGGCAGGGGGCACCAGGGTGCCGGCAAAGACCTGCCAGGCCAGTGCCGACTTGGCGACCAGGCTCAAAATGATGTACGCCCGCTCGCCACGCAGGTAGTCACTCCACTTACCCACCGGCTTGTACTGCAGCCACTGAATAAGGGCGAAAGAATTGAACAAGAGGAACAGTGAGATCAAGATGCCGATCACGAAGGCGGGGATCTCATTGGTCCCTTGAGAGTTCGGGCTCAGGGTGTAAATCACGATAATGATCCATGGCACGATGCCGGCCAGGCAGCCAAAGAAGAACGGTAGCAGGCCGCCACCGGGGTTCTCGTACTTTTCTTGGAGCCAGCCAAAGAGAATCATTGAGGCGTTGACGCCGAAGATCGCCAGGAGCGCGGCGAAATCGCTGAGCCCGACAATCATGGCGATGAGCACGATCATGACCGAGGAGCTCAAGGAGTATTCAACCCAGCGGAAATAGTTGTGCCGCTGGGTCAAGCCGCGCAGATACCGGGCGTTAGTGCCGGGTGCTGCCACGATGAAGTGGAAGAGGGCGGACAGCCCGAAGAAGGCCGCCACACCCCATGCAATTGAGAGATTGAACAACAAGACGCTGGGTGAGGCGGCCGTGCCTGGTGGGCCCTCGACATAGGTGGCGGTGACCGGGAGGGTGAAATCGGTGGCCAGCACCAAGATCAAGACCATTTGAATGAGATGGGCGAACCCGGCAATGATGTTCATGGTGCGCAGGCGCTGGGCCGTGGCTGGCGCAATACTCAAAGTGGTCATGGTTGAGTCTGGCACAGTGACGTGCCAAATCGGCTACACCTTGGGCTGCGGAGTCCAGCGCAGGTATGGCTTGATTTCCTCAACCTCACCAAACTTGGCGCGGGCATCATCGGTCGACATCATCGGTGACACGATGACGCGATCGCCCGGGACCCAGTCGGCCGGGGTCGAGATCGGTGCCAGATCGGTCAGTTGCAGGGCATCTACGACACGCAAGATCTCATTGAAGTTGCGACCCACCGACTTGGGGTAGGTGAGGGTGAGACGGATCTTGTTCGAAGGATCGATGATGAATACCGACCGCACCGACGATGTGTCGCCCTCTCCGGGGTGAATCATGTCGTAAAGATTCGACACGGTGCGATCAGGATCGGCAATGATCGGAAAATTGAGGTCGGTGCCGCCGACATCGCCGATATCGCTTGCCCATCCGTGGTGGTCTTCAATGGGGTCGACAGAAATAGCGATGGTCTTGACCCCGCGTTTGCCAAACTCATCATTTAACTTGGCCGTGGCACTCAACTCGGTGGTGCACACCGGCGTGTAGTCGGCAGGGTGGGAGAAGAACACCGTCCACTGGCCTTTCTTCCAGTCGTGGAAGTCGATCTCCCCGTCGGTGGTCATCGCCGTGAAGTTCGGAGCTTCATCGCCAAGGTGCAAAGACATGATGTGTCCTTTCAACGTGTGTAAGGAGATCCTAGCCCCGTTACACAATGTTGAGTTCGGGGCGTAATTGACCGGTCACAAACCGCTGAGCGTCTAGTGGCGAGACATCAATGAACGGGTCCATTCCAAGGTAGAGATCTCGCAGCACCTCACCAATGGCTGGGCCCTGCAAGAACCCGTGACCGGAGAAGCCGGTGGCGTAGAGAAACCGTGACACCTCCTGTGCTTGGCCGAGCAGCGCATTGTGATCGGGCGTCACCTCGTAAAGTCCTGACCAGCCCGATTGAACGCCCAGATCAAGCAGTCCCGGCGCACGACTCTGGGCGAGGCCTGCAAGTTTTTCGGCGAAGTCTGGGTCGCGCGTGAGATCGAATCCTGCAGGGGCAGTGGGGTCTGAGAACCCCGTAAGAATGCCCCGGCCTTCTCGATGCCAATACAGGCTCGTGCCGTATTCGATGGTGAAAGCCATGTTGATCGGCTCCCGCATAGATTCTGTGATTAGCAATTCACGACGGTACGGGGTCACGGGTAGGTCAACGCCGACGAGGGCGGCAACCTGGGGCGACCATGCGCCGGCGCAATCAATGACGCAGTTGGTGGAAATCGCACCTGCGGTTGTGGTCACCGAGGTGATTTCGCCTCCGCTGGCACGAATACCGGTGAGTTCCACCCCGGTATGAATTGTGGCCCCGTGGCGGCGGGCACCGCTGGCGTAGCCCAGCACCACCGACTCTGGGGTGCAGTGGCCATCGCGTGGTGTCCAGGCCGCAGCCAGCACGCCTGCTGGTGAGAGCAAAGGTGACAGCCGGCAAGCTTGCTCCACATCGATGAGGTAGGACTCGACACCGAGTGAGTTTTGCAACGCCACGGTGGCAGTGAATGTCTCGACCTCATCGGATGCGGTGAGCACAAACAGATAACCGCTGCGGTGCAGGTCGATGCACTGCCCAGGGCGCTGTTCAAACTTCTCGAACAACTCCAGGGAGCGCAGACCGAGGGAGATATTGAGTTCATCGGAGAAGTTCGCTCGCACTCCTCCCGCTGCGCGCGAGGTGGAACCACCGGCAAGATCGCCGCGTTCGATCAACGCGACGCCTGCACCGGACTCGGCCAGATGGAAGGCGGCTGAGGTGCCCATCACCCCGCCACCGACCACCACCACGTCAGCGTGGCTGGGCAGTGCCGATCTCACAGACGGAAATCCAGGTCAAATGGCAGCTCGATCAGATCCATCTGCGCCTTTTGCAAAGAGCCGCTGTAATCCCAGTTCATCGATTGCCAGCGGGTGAACTGGTCGAGCACCCACACACCGCTTTGGCGGGAACCATTGCCGCTCTTGCCATTACCACCGAAGGGCAGATGCGCTTCGGCCCCCGAGGTGGTGTTATTCACCGACATCATGCCCGCGGAAATGCGCTCGCGGAAACGCCATACGGCTTGCGGATCGTTAGTGTAAATCGCACTCGATAGACCGTAGCCGTGCCCGTTTGCGAGGTCGATTGCTTCATCCAGAGTGCTGAAGCGACCCAGGCCCACGAGTGGGCCGAACGTCTCAGTGTCATAGAGCCCATCACCAGGGCGGATACCTTCCACGATCGTAGGGTGGGCAAACCAACCGGAATCTGGGTCTCCGATGAACCCCGCACGCGGATTACTCGACGTTATGCGCCCGATGCCGGTAGACCCAGCCACCCGGTGATTATTGGTGATCATTGACAGGTTCTTCTCATGACTGGTCAGGTATTTTTCATCGATGAGTGGTCCGAAGAGCACATCAGCAAAAGGGTCACCCACTGCGGCAACTTCTGTGGCGGCGATAAATCGGTCGCGCACAGTGTTGTAGATATCGTCGTGCACCCACATAGTGCCTAATGATGTGCAGCGTTGGCCCGCTGAGCCAAAGCCAGAGAACAACGCTCCTTCAATCACCAGGTCGAGGTTGGCATCAGGCATCACCACCATCGGGTTCTTGCCTCCGAGTTCTAGGCATGCAGATTGCAGGTGACGACCGGTGAGTTCCCCGAGCTTGCGACCAACCTCGGTGGAGCCGGTGAAGCCAACCTTGTTTACCCAGCCCTGGGTCAGCGCGTCGTCCAGTCCCTCAAAGGTCGTGGGTCCATCGGCGACAACCACCTGCAAGACATCGCGAGGAACGCCTCCGGCGTAGAACAGTTCAGCCATCGCTAATGCAATTCCAGCAGCGTGCTCGGCCGGTTTCCACACGACGGTATTGCCTGCTACCAAGGCGGGTACCAGGTACCAGGAGGGAACCGCGGCCGGGAAATTTGCGGCAGTCACGATGGCCGCGGTTCCCACCGGTACGCGAAAAGTAAACAGTTGCTTGTCGGGCATCTCGCTGGGCACCGTTTGGCCATAGAGTCTGCGACCCTCGCCGATGAAGAAGTCACAGGTGTCGATGACCTCTTGTACCTCACCCAATGCCTCAGCGAACACCTTGCCGACCTCTTGAGTGACCAGACGCGACAGTGCGTCCTTATTCGCCTCCATGAGCCGACCCACCTGAGCGATCACGCGCCCCCGCGCCGGAGCTGGCACGGCCGCCCACTGAAGCTGCGCATCCTTCGCGCTGCGGCAAGCATCAGCGAACTGTGTGGCCGTGGCCAGAGGAACCCGAGTAACGACTTGATCGAAATGGGCCGGGTTACGAGATTCGAAGGTGGTCATGGATGCATCCAAGCACCTTGCCCGGTTGGTTGGTGGGCAGACAGACTGCATCCGTGACAGATGGCATGA
>JAFMCH010000035.1 GCA_017857875.1 Actinomycetota bacterium
TCATCAATGAATTCGGTTCATCCCCCCAAGACACCGGGAGCCCTGAGGTTCAGGTTGCCATGTTGAGCCGGCGGATCACAGATCTGACCGAGCACCTCAAGACCCACAAGCATGATCACCACTCGCGCCGCGGCCTCCTGCTTTTGGTGGGCCAGCGCCGTCGGCTACTGAAGTATGTAGCCGCCACTGACATCACCCGCTATCGGGCGTTGATCGAAAAGCTCGGACTACGCCGCTAGTTGCCGGGGCACGATGCCCCGCGACAACTGAACACAACACCACGCGAGGACACCTGCGCAGTACGCAGCGCCGGTCCTCGGTAGTGGTTGCCGGGCGAAAGACCCGACAGCCTCGATCGAAGACCGTCGACGACTGTCGTGAGCGAAGAAGCGCCTCGCCTTCTTATGAAGGAGTCAACCCATGGAGGGTTCTTCCATTACTGCCACCCAGGCAGTGCTCGACAACGGATCCTTTGGATCTCGCACGGTTCGATTTGAGACCGGTCGCTTAGCCCGCCAAGCTGGTGGCGCAGTTACCGCGTTCCTCGACGACGACACCATGTTGCTCAGCACCACTACCGCATCGAAGTCGCCCAAGGAGCACTTCGACTTCTTCCCCCTAACCGTTGACGTCGAAGAACGCATGTATGCCGCGGGTCGCATCCCCGGGTCGTTCTTCCGTCGCGAGGGGCGTCCCAGCGAAGATGCCATCTTGACCTGTCGACTGATTGACCGTCCGCTGCGTCCGACCTTCAAAAAGGGTCTGCGTAATGAGGTTCAGGTAGTCATCACGGTGATGGCTCTCAACCCAGATGACCTGTACGACGTGCTGGCTATCAATGCCGCTTCCGCATCCACCCAGTTATCGGGGCTGCCTTTCAGCGGTCCAATCGGTGGCGTGCGAGTGGCCCTCATCGATGGGCAGTGGGTGGCATTTCCACGTCATTCGGATCTGGAGCGAGCCGTATTCGACATGGTCGTTGCTGGTCGCGTAGTAGGCGATGACGTGGCCATCATGATGGTCGAAGCAGAGGCCACCGAGGCCACGATTGAGCTCGTGCAGGGTGGCGCCACGGCACCGACCGAGGATGTCGTAGCCGCGGGCCTCGAGGCCGCCAAGGTTTTCATTGCTGCGCTGTGCAAGGCCCAGCAGGACCTGGCCGCAACAGCGGCTCGCCCGGTGCAGGACTTCCCGGTGTTCTTGGAGTACCAAGATGACGTTTACGCGGCGGTTGCCAAGGCAGCCAAGGCTCGTGTCGATGAGGCCATGACGATCGTGTCCAAGGCTGAGCGTGAGGATGCTCTCGATGGCATTAAGGCCGATGTGGTCGGTGCGCTGTCGGGCGACTTCGAAGGTCGCGAGAAAGAAATCAGCGCGGCGGTGCGTGCGGTGACGAAGGCATCGGTCCGTGAGCGCGTGCTGCGCGACAAGGTCCGGATTGATGGACGCGGACCTACAGATATTCGGACCCTTTCCGCCGAGGTTGAGGTCTTGCCTCGAGTTCACGGTTCAGCGCTGTTCGAGCGTGGCGAAACGCAGATCCTGGGCGTCACCACCTTGAACATGTTGCGCATGGAGCAGCAGTTGGACACGCTGAATCCCGAAACCCGTAAGCGCTACATGCACAATTACAACTTCCCGCCGTACTCAACGGGTGAGACCGGCCGCGTCGGTAGCCCCAAGCGGCGCGAAATCGGCCATGGTGCGCTCGCAGAACGCGCCCTCGTTCCGGTCCTACCGAGTCGTGAAGATTTCCCATACGCGATTCGTCAGGTATCAGAAGCGTTGGGCTCCAATGGTTCCACCTCGATGGGTTCTGTGTGTGCGTCGACAATGTCACTGTTGAATGCTGGTGTACCGCTGCGTGCACCCGTCGCAGGAATCGCCATGGGTCTTGTCAGTGGTGAGGTTGATGGAGCGACCGAGTACGTCGCCCTGACCGACATCCTTGGCGCCGAAGATGCATACGGCGATATGGACTTCAAGGTTGCCGGCACACGCGAATTTGTTACCGCTCTACAGCTGGACACCAAGCTTGACGGTATCCCGGCATCGGTTCTGGCCGGAGCGTTAAGTCAGGCCCACGATGCCCGCATGACGATCCTCGAAGTCATGAATGAAGCGATCGATGTGCCTGATGAGATGTCGCCTTTCGCTCCACGCATCATCTCGATCAAGATTCCAGTCGATAAAATTGGTGAGGTCATCGGGCCCAAGGGCAAGATCATCAATCAGATCCAAGAAGACACCGGAGCCACGGTCTCTATTGAAGACGATGGCACGATTCACATTGGTGCCACCGATGGCGATGCGGCCGAGGCTGCTCGCTCGAAAATCAACGCGATTGCCAACCCAACGATGCCAGAGGTCGGCGAGCGCTACCTGGGTACGGTCGTCAAGACCACCACCTTCGGTGCGTTTGTGTCCTTGGTTCCTGGACGCGATGGACTCCTGCATATCTCAGAGATCAAGAAGTTAGCCCCCGGCAAGAAGCGCATCGACAACGTCGAAGAGGTTCTGAAGGTGGGCGACAAGGTGCAGGTGGAGATCAAGGAGATCGATCCCCGAGGCAAACTCAGTTTGGCTCCCGTGATCACCGAGTCTGCCGAATAGAAAGAACACCGATAGTCGTGACGCGGCGTGCTGCCACTTCCACCCTCCACAATGATGGAGACGGGGCGGTAGTACGCCGCACGACTTTACCCAACGGACTTCGAATCGTCACCGAGTTCATTCCCGGTGTGCGCAGCGCAGCGGTTGGTGCGTGGATCGGAGTGGGATCGCGCGATGAGAATGCCCGCCAACTAGGAGCAGCGCATTTCTTGGAGCATCTGCTTTTCAAGGGCACGCGTCGCCGCTCCGCCTGGCAGATTTCGGCAGAGATTGAAGCGGTCGGGGGTGAGATGAATGCATTCACCACCAAGGAGTACACCTGCTTTTACGCCCGTGTGCTCGACCGCGACTTGCCGATGGCAATCGACGTCGTGGGCGACCTGGTCAGCGATGGCTTACTGGCGGCGGCGGATATTGAGAGTGAACGCGGGGTGATTTTGGAAGAAATCGCCATGACCGAGGACGATCCAGCTGACGGCGTGCACGATCTGGCGATGGCCACGCACTTCGGTAACACACCACTGGGTCGCCCGATTCTTGGCACGATCGCGTCGATCAAGAAGTTATCCCCGCGAGGTATTCGATCCTTCTATCAAGATCGGTACACGCCAGACAACATGGTGATCTCTGTGGCTGGCAACATTGATCATGCCGATGTTGTCCGTCAGGTGCGCAAGTGCCTGAGCAATTTTGCCGACCGCGATGAAGCCCTACCCATCGCTTGGCCTGCGACCCGGGCGCGGGCAAATAAGCTTGCCGGATCAGTGGGAATACTTGAGCGACCGATCGAGCAGGCGAACGTGGTTCTGGGTTTCACGGGTATCTCCCGAAGCGACGATCGGCGATACGCACTTGCGGTGTTGAACGCGGTACTCGGTGGTGGCATGTCGAGCCGACTATTCCAGTCCATCCGTGAGCAGCGCGGACTCGCGTACTCGGTGTATTCATTTTCATCGCAGTTTCTTGATACCGGGCTTGTGGGTGTGTATGCGGGCTGCTTGCCCTCCAAGGTGCACGATGTGGTGTCCATCAGCCGCGATGTATTGGCCGATATCGCCAGCCAGGGCGTCAGTGCTGCAGAACTCGAACGTGGTCGCGGACAGGTGGCTGGCGGTTTGATCCTCAGCCAGGAAGACACCGGGGCGCGGATGTCCCGAATCGGCAGATCGGAATTGCACTTTGGTCACGTGCCGTCGATCTCGCAAATTCTGGCGCACATCGACGCCGTCACCTTCGACGACATTAGTGAAGTGGCCGCAACCGTACTGTCGGGGCGCCCGACTCTCGCGGTGATTGGACCAATGAACCCGGCCGCCTCAGATTCCCTCGCTGCGGCGCTGTGACGAATACGTGGCGGCAAGACACGGGGCCGATACGCTAGCAACCATGATCAAGGTGGCAGTCGTAGGCAGCGCAGGGCGCATGGGCGCTGAGGTCTGCGCTGCGGTCGGCGCGACCCAGGATCTCAGCCTGGTGGCAACCGTTGACCTAGACGATTCACTGGACACCGTGGCATCGGCCGATGTTGTGGTCGATTTCGCTACCCCTGATACCGCGCTAGATCGGTTGCATCACTATATGAACGCAGGCGTGCACGCGGTGATCGGCACCACGGGTTTCACCGATGAGCGTTTAGCCGAAGTCCGCCAGATGTTCAGCAAAAGTCCCGGCATCGGCGTGATGATCGTGCCTAATTTCAGTATTGGTGCGGTACTGATGATGCGTTTCGCAAAGCAGGCGGCGCCTTATTTTGAGTCGGTTGAAGTCATTGAGATGCATCATCCCGAAAAATTGGATGCACCCAGCGGCACCGCAAGGCTCACCGCCGACCTCATCACCGAAGCGCGGCGCGAGGCCGGGGTCGCTGCAGGAAATGACGCAACCGTGGCCCACGATATGGCCGCCCGGGGGAGCAAGATCGGTGACGTGAGCGTTCATTCGGTCCGACTGCGCGGGCTTACAGCACATCAAGAGGTGCTGCTGGGCAACGTTGGTGAATTGCTGTCGATTCGGCACGACTCATTAGACCGAGCGTCCTTTATGCCCGGAGTTCTGTTGGCCATTCGTGAAGTTGCTGAACGCCCTGGACTCACGATCGGCCTCGATCCGCTGCTGCCCTTGTGAACGCTCGCGTCTGGGTCGTCATTCTGGTGGCGGCGGTGGGCTCCTACATCGTGCTTGCTGGTGTTCGAGGTTGGGCCTTCTTAGACAGTGGCACGGTGGTCGGCGCGATGCTGGGAGTCAGCGTGCTCGTGGTGCCTGCTGTGGGCGCGTGGTTGGTCTGGCGCGAGGTGGCCTTTGGTCGACAGTTGCAGAAACTAGGGGGAATTTTGGGTGACCGAGGCGACCTGCCGGTCGACGACTTCCCGCGCACACCCTCGGGTCGGGTGGAACTCGTTGCGGCCCAGGAGTGGTTCGAGTTAGAGAAGGTGCGCGTGGAAGCCGACCCTGAGGACTGGGCCGGATGGTACCGGCTGGGTCTTGCCTATGACGCGGCGCGAGACCGGACTCGAGCCAGGGAGGCGATGCGCGAGGCGATCCGCTTGGCCAAAATGCCAGGCCAACCCTTGCACTAGTGCATTGGACGGGTCTCTCGCCACCACTGCCGTAGTCGATCACGCGCGATAAGCCATGTCTCTCCGCGCCCCCACACGTCAGGTGACCGTGATGACATCGTCGTTGCGACGGGGCCGAAATCTGTGTCTAGCAACAATCTTTCTCCGGCAAATGTGAATTGAGAGTCGATTGAGTTCACGCTCAGCCAGGGAACATGGGTGGTCGACCACCAACGACAAATCTTGACGCCGCCGTCGTTGACGTAGGTTCCCACCACCCAACCGCGTACCAGCAGGGCGACGAGTGGCAGGGAACTGACGATTACCAAAGTTCCAAGTGCAAGACCGGTGAGACTGCGCACCGATGCGAGGGCAAACAACACGGCTCCCGCCACACTCGCAGCGGTGAGCGTCGCGGCTAGCAGCAGCACCAGGCGAGCAGGGCCGCGGGCGGGAATACGGATCCAACGCAATTGCCCTGCTCCTGCGCGATCGGGTCGCGGGCTGAAGATGAAGCCGAAGATGGGTTTGCGCTGTGGTGAGCTCATGGCATCAGGCCCGTGGCTCGCGTGAGCGCGGCGGTCACTGATGCAAGGACGATGACACCCAGAAACGGAACGCGCAGGATTAGCGCGATCAGAGCCACCAGCATTCCGGCTAGGCGAGCATCAATGACCAGTTGCCCGTCCCCGCCTATCAAGGTCTGCACTGGCATCAACGCGGCCAGGAAGGCAACCGGGATCAGTGCGGTGACGCGCATGATGTTGGGATGGGCCAAGAATCGCTCGGGAATGACGTAACCCAGGAGCTTCAGTGCAAAGCACGAGATTGATCCACCCAGGACCGCAACCCAGATCATTCGTTGACCTGCGTTGAGTGAGGGCCGCGGTTACGGCGATGTTCGAATGCGATCCCGAGGCCAACAGCACATCCACCAGCGACCAAAATCGGCACCCCCGGCGGGAGCAGCGGGGTAGCGATGATGGCCAGGATTATCGCTATCACAGCGGTGAATCGAGCAGTTGCATTGGACAGTCGCGGCCACAAGAGGGCCAGAAATGCGGCGGGGATTGCCGCATCCAGGCCCCATCGAGCCGGATCTCCGAGGAGTCCGGCTCCCAGGGATCCCAGTAGCGTGCCGGCGTTCCATAAAACAAACACCGAGATTCCCGTCGCCCAAAACGCGGTTCGCGCGTTGGCTGGCGAGTCCTCATGGCCCATGGCCATACCGGTTGACTCATCGATGGTTACCTGCGCTGCGGCAAGACGCTGAGCTCCGCGCACGTGCAAGATCGTGGCCATGTGAAAGCCGTACAGGCTGTTACGTACACCCAGAAACGCTGCCGCGGCAACAGCCGCTAAGACCCCGCCGCCGGTCCCGATAACGCCGATGAGGGCGAACTGTGATGCCCCGGTAAACATGAGTCCAGACAGTGCTTGAGCTTGAAACGGACTCAAACCGGAAGCGATCGCGACCGCCCCAAAGGAAATCCCGTAGGCAGCGGTGGCGGCCCCCACGGCCACGGAGTCACGAATTATTGTGGCGCGTTCGGTCATGCGGTTTCCGGTGTCAAGTCGATCTGGTCATCGATGCTCACAGCCAAGGCGCTGATCTCAGCGCGTACGGCCTGGGCAACTTGCGGCTGCAATGACAAACGTGTCCGGCGGGCAATGATGTCGTCGACGGTGAGGGCGCCTTCATGGCAGATGGCGTGCGCAATCTCCGCTCGATGAATTTCAGGAGCACCTTCGAGTGCACCGGCCATCTGCGGCCAGTCATCAGCCATGTCGTGAATGCGCTGAGCCTCGGTTCCGTAGTGAGCGCTGAGGCGTCCAGGCGGTTGGGCTGACCGATGACTTCCACGTGACCCAATGAGGGGTAGCGCGGATGTTCTGCACGGTCTTTCGCGAGCGATCTCCGTGGCGGCAAGAGCATCAGCGGCCATGGTGCGGTAGGTCGTGAGTTTTCCTCCGGTCACCACCACCACGCCGTCAGAGCGTCGATGGACCAGGTGCTTACGCGAAATATCCGCGGTGCTGGCGGTGACATCGGGTGATGCAACGAGCGGTCGATACCCGCTGTAGGCACCCGCTACGTCGGCGAGCGTGATCGGTGTGGTCAAGGCTGTCGAAAGATGATCGAGAACCCATTGCTGCTCGGCGATAGGAGGGACCACGTCATCGGGTGATTGATCAACGGCCTCAACGTCGGTAATACCGGCGATGACGGGTCCATCCACGGTGGGTAACGCGAAGACATATCGACTTTTCTCACCTGGTACGGCAACGGTGAGTGCGGCTCGGGGATTGCCCATGACGTGGGCCGGAAGCACCACATGGGTTCCGCGCGACAGACGAATGGCCAGATCGGGATCCCAGGCACCTGACCAGACACCTGCGGCCACGATCACCTGCCCCGCGGGAATGAATCCGTGTTCTCCGGTGAGTTCATCGTGGATGGCAACCCCGGTCGGACCCGCCGTCAGCGCACGTACGCGCGTCAGGATTCTCGCTCCGAACGCTGCCGCGG
The DNA here is from genome assembly GCA_017857875.1 of Actinomycetota bacterium. Classification (GTDB taxonomy): domain Bacteria; phylum Actinomycetota; class Actinomycetes; order S36-B12; family S36-B12; genus M55B157. The sequence continues at coordinate 7,699 of JAFMCH010000035.1, forward strand.
TTCGAGCCACCGCCATCACAAGACGGGCGTCGTCGATGAGTTGGCCATCCCAGAAGCCTGACGCCGCACGGATGGCTCCAGGATTCAATGCGCTGATCGCTTGGACCGCCTGATTCGGCGTAAGTTTTCGGGAATTGCCGAGCAATCCGTGTGGGGTCCGGGCCGCTACTTTTAGGACGTCGGCAGCGCGAAGTCCCACCCGAACCAGGTGCTCTTGGGATCTCGATTCTTGGTGCAACGTGGGCAGTACGTGTGGGAGTGGGCGAATGAGATGCGGTGCGATGTGCGACATCAGCAACGCTCGCTCCCGAGCGCTTTCCCAGGCAACGCCGAAGTCTCCGTGCGCGAGATATCGCAATCCTCCGTGAATGAGTTTGCTTGACCAGCGCGATGTTCCGTAGGCCAGATCATGTGACTCAATCAGTGTGGTGGTGAGACCTCGCGACGCAGCATCGAGAGCAATTCCGACACCGGTAATGCCGCCGCCGATGATGAGTACGTCGCTGGGCGACTCCGCTGACACACTGAGCTCGCGTTGGCGTCGGGCGCGGCTGAGATCTGCAGATGCGGTGTGATCGCGTTGTGCCTGCCGAACGCCCACCGCCATAGGCGCAGGTTGCCATACTGGGCTGATGCCCGACATTCAGGACCCACACGCCACCGCATCCACGTCGGCTCACTCGGCCAAGAGCGCGGGACGATGGGGACGCCACGGGGAGGCGCCGGCGATAAGTGCCGACATGGCCGAATTCCTGGCCCATGAAGTCGGGGTCGCGCAACCGTGGGTGGAGTCAGCCTCGGTCACGCATTTAGATCAGCGCACAGGGCCTGTCTCGGCGTCGCTCGTCGACCTCATCGCCCGTGCCCGCGAGATCGTGGGAGCAGGTCATGTGCATCTTGATCCGCAGCTTCGGTTGCGTGCGACAACGGGTGGTTCCTACACCGACTACGCAAACCTACGCAGCGGGGCTCAGGTCGATCTACCCGATGCGGTCATCAGTCCGGCTGATCATCAGCAGGCTCAGCAACTCATCGAGGCTGCCGATGCGACGCGAATTGTGGTGGTCCCCTGGGGGGGCGGCACATCGGTGGTGGGTGGTCTGAGGCTGACCGGTCCACGAATTGCTCTTCGCACCGACCGAATGCAGGACATGTTCGACCTTGACTCACAGGCGGGGTTGGTGACCGTGGGCGCGGGCATGACCGGGCCCCGGTTAGAGGCATTGCTTGCCCCTCGCGGATTCACGCTCGGTCACTACCCGCAATCGTGGGAGCAGGCGACGATCGGTGGCTACGTAGCCACTAGATCAGCAGGTCAGGCCTCCACCGGATTTGGGCGGGCCGAAGACATGGTGGCCGGGCTGCGTGTCGCTACACCGCGCGGTGAGTGGTCAATCGGTCGGGCACCAGCAAGCGCAGATGGACCAGATCTCACCAGACTCATGATTGGCAGTGAGGGTCGCTTGGGTGTGATCACAGAGGTGACACTTCGGCTCCGTCGCAGACCGACGCATCAACGGTACGAAGCCATGGCATTTCCGACGATGGCCGCGGGCATTGCCGCTTTTCGTGAGATGGCGCAAACCGGCATTAGCGCCGACGTCATGCGACTTTCTGATGCGGCGGAGACGGCAACTGCGTTACGGCAATCGGCACCCACGGGAGCTCTCGGGCAGGCCTTTGCCACCTATTTACGCAGCCGTGGCATCACCGAACGGCACGGTTGTTTGGCGATCTTGGGCTGGGAATCTACCCGCCGAACGCTTCTTGGGTCGCGACGTAATGCGGCTTGGGACGTACTGCGCGGATTCGGTGCGGTGAGTCTCGGTCGAAATGCCGGTGAATCATGGCGGCGCAATCGTTTCCAGGCTCCATACCTGCGTGATGCGTTGCTTGACCACGGCTACCTCGTGGAAACACTCGAAACCGCCGGTACCTGGTCGCAACTACTTCCGATCAGGGACAGCATCCATGCAGCACTCGTCCATTCACTGAGCGATGCCACCACGACTCCCTATGTCATGACACACATCTCCCACGTCTACGAGACGGGCGCCTCGCTGTACACAACGGTTCTTGCCGTCGCCGATCAGAGCAGTCCCGTCTCGCAGTGGGCCCGGGCAAAGCAGGACGTTACTGACTGCATCATCAATTCCGGTGGTGCGCTGACGCATCATCACGCCGTCGGTCGCGATCATGCTCCGTGGCTGGCGTCGCAGGTGGGGGAAATTGGGCTCGATGTCTTGCAGGCTGTTGCTGATCAACTAGATCCACGCGGTATCTGCAATCCCGGCGTGCTTATTCCGCCCCGGGCTCCTCAGGTACCCACGAAGTAACCAGTCGAACCTCGCGCACAGTTACTCCCGGAGTGAATTCCAAGTCGCGGTAGGCACTATCGGGGCCCCAACCGGCCGAGGTAAAAAAAACACGGCGGGCTTGATCATCCAGCGGAATCCAGGTGGCGCAGTCACTTTTATCCGCCGCGCGCATCATGTCGATGCATGCGGCCATCAGTCGTGAACCGTGGCCTGCTCGTTGATAATCCGGGTCGACGAGCAGTACGCCGATTTCACCGGATGTCTCAGGCGAGATATCCGGGTCGGCGGTCGGACCAACCGAGGCCACGCCCACAACGTCGCCCTCACCTTCGTTCAAGGCGACGAACACACGGTGATCGCCGGCGGCCAAAATTGCTCGTCCCCATTCCCACGCGAGGTCTGCATCGTCAAGCTCTGTCAGCGCTTCCGCCGGGAGGATCGCAGCGTAGGACTGACGCCAGGCTCGTCGTTGAACCGTTGCGATGGCATCGACGTCGGTCGCGCGAGCGAGCCGCACGCTGTTGGGAACGGGCATACCCTGTGCCTATCACTTCCAGGCAACCCATGGCTGGGTAGGGTCCGGTACATGTCAACGACGAACGACGCCGGTGGAGTCGAATTTCGAAGCGACATGACCGTTGAGCTGGTCAAATCTTCAGCCAGTGACAGTGACGTCATCTGGGCGGCCCGCGTGTCGACGAAGGGGGAGTCCTCGCTGGCGGATATCGATGCCGATCCGGAGCGTGCTCGGGGCCTGATCAACTATCTGATGCGGGACCGGCATGGCACACCTTTTGAACACACATCGCTGACCTATTTCGTTAGCGCGCCGATCTTCGTGTTTCGGGAGTTCATGCGTCACCGCATTGCTTCCTACAATGAAGAGAGCGCCCGCTATCGCGAACTTCGACCGGTGTTCTATCTCCCGGCCGTCGATCGCAACCTGATCCAGCAGGGCAAACCCGGCGCCTATGAGTTTGTGCCAGGAACGCAAGCACAGCACGAAACGGCCGTGGCCGACATCACGCGGGCGTGCGAGGTGGCCGCCCAGGCATATCAGCACATGCTCGATGAGGGGATCGCGCGCGAGGTTGCGCGAACGGTCTTGCCGGTGGGCACGTATTCATCGATGTACGTGACCATGAACGCCCGGGCCTTGATGAACTTCCTATCCCTGCGCACGACTCGACCGGGTACACACTTTCCTTCATATCCGCAACGCGAGATCGAAATGGTGGCCGAACTCATGGAGGAGCTGTGGGCCGACCTCATGCCCATCACGTATGCCGCATTCAATGAACACGGGCGGGTATCCCCTTAGGCGTTGAGTGATCACTCAACCGCTAGCCTGGTCGGCCATGGAAGGTGTGTTGGCGCATGGATGCTGAGGTGAACGCGTCACAGCGTCCTGCCCCCTTCGGTCGGATGCTTACCGCACTCATCACCCCCATGCATGCTGACGGGTCAATTGACCTGGCTGGGGCCCAGCGATTAGCGGCTCATTTGGTTGATGACCGAGGTCACGACGGCGTCTTGGTCAATGGGACAACCGGGGAGGCGCCGACCACGTCTGATGACGAAAAGGATGCGCTCTTGCGGGCGGTGATCGATGCCATCGGTGATCGGGCCGTCGTGTTGGCCGGGGTAGGCAGTTACAACACCGAGCACGCCTTGAGTTTGTCGCGGGCAGCAGCGCAGGCCGGAGCGCAAGGCCTGGTGGCTGTTTCTCCGTACTACAACCGCCCACCCCAGGAAGGACTCCTGGAGTACTTCATCGGCATCGCTGATGCCACCGACCTGCCGGTCATCACCTACGACATCCCCAAGCGCACCGGGGTCAGCATCGAGCCGGACACACTGTGCCGTCTGGCCGAGCATCCGCGCATCGTGGCAAATAAGGACGCCAAGGGTGATCTAGAGGCCGCTCAACGAACCCTCGCGCGCTGCGATCTAGCCTGGTACTCCGGTGACGATGCCCTGAATCTGCCCCTGCTATCGATTGGCGCCTGCGGGTTCATTTCAGTCGTGGGGCACCTCGTGGGGGATCGCTTGGCCCAGCTCGCCCATCACTACCTTGCAGGAGATGTTGACATCGCTATGCGAATGAATCGCGACCTATTGCCGGTCTACACCGGATGCTTTCGAACCCAAGGGGTAATTCTGGTGAAGGCGGCACTAGCCGATCTTGACCTGCCATCCGGACCGGTTCGATCCCCGCTGGTCAATGCGACCGCCGGTCAGCGCGCGCAGTTGCGGGCGGATTTGAATGCCGGGCAGGTCACCGGTTTCGTCTCGAGCAACGCGTGAGTCCGCAGCCGAAGTTGCCCGCTCCTCCCGCCCTCAAGCCTGGGGTGATGCGCATCTTCGCCCTCGGCGGGCTCGGTGAGATCGGGCGCAACATGACGGTCTTTGAATTCGACGGGTCGTTGCTCATCGTCGATTGCGGGGTTCTGTTTCCGGAAGATTCGCAGCCTGGAGTCGATCTCATTCTCCCTGATTTTGGACCGATTGAAGATCGCCTCGATGATGTGGTGGCCATCGTGCTTACCCATGGACATGAGGACCACATAGGGGCGGTGCCCTACCTACTGCGCCAGCGCAACGATATTCCGCTCGTGGGCTCCAAACTCACCCTTGCGTTCATCGAATCCAAGCTTCGCGAGCATCGGATCAAGGCCACCACCACGTTGGTGACTGAGGGTGACCATCTTGACCTGGGGCCATTTGCGGTGGGCTTCCTTGCGGTCAACCATTCGATTCCTGACGCTCTCGCCGTGGTTATCCGCACGCCGGCCGGTGTTGTGTTGCACACCGGAGACATCAAGCTCGATCAGCTGCCCCTTGACGGCAGAGTCACCGATCTGAATGGGTTTGCGCGATTGGGCGATGAAGGCGTCGACCTATTCCTGGTCGATTCGACCAATGCCGATGTGCCCGGGTTCGTGCCCAGCGAACGTGAGATCATGCCCGTGCTGGATTCGGTATTTCTCAAGGCCAGCGGTCGAGTGATCGTTGCCTCCTTCGCCTCCCACGTGCACCGCATTCAGCAAATTATCGATACGGCTGCCTTGCACGGACGCAAGATCGCCTTCGTGGGGCGATCGATGGTCCGCAACATGGGGCTGGCGAACGACCTTGGCTACCTACGCATACCCGAGGGCATGCTGGTCAGTCTTGATGAACTCAACGACCTTCCTGATGATGAGTCGGTGTTGATTTGCACGGGCTCACAGGGTGAACCCATGGCCGTGCTGTCACGGATTGCTAATCGTGACCACGCCATCAGCGTCGGCCCCGGTGACACGATCGTGTTGGCGTCATCGCTGATCCCCGGGAACGAGAATGCTGTTTACCGCGTGATCAACGGCCTGTCCCAACTTGGCGCCGACGTCATTCACAAAGGCAATGCTCGAGTGCACGTATCCGGGCACGCCTCCGCGGGGGAATTGCTCTACCTGTACAACATTGTCAAGCCTCGCAATGTGTTGCCCGTCCATGGCGAATGGCGACACCTGCGCGCCAACGCCGCCTTGGCCGCCCAAACCGGCATCCCTGTTGATCGCATTTTGCTAGCTGATGACGGCGTAGTGATCGATTTGCTCGATGGCATAGCCAGCATCGTCGGGGCCGTGCCGGTGGGCTACGTCTACGTTGATGGGGCCAGCGTGGGCGACATCACTGAGGCTTCGCTGACCGATCGCCGAGTTTTGGGCGATGAGGGGTTCATTTCGGTATTCGCCGTCGTGGACATCAACGCCGCGAAGGTCGTGGCGGGCCCGGAAATCGAAGCCCGCGGCTTTCACGAGGATCCCAAGGCCTTGGACCCGGTACGAGACCAGGTTCGCCAGGTCCTAGAAAGCGCCTTGCTCGATGGAATTACCGACGTGCGTGATTTGCAGCAGCGCACCCGCCGCGTGGTTGGCAAATGGGTGAGTGCGACCCATCGGCGCCGGCCGATGATCGTGCCCGTCGTGGTGGAGGTGTAGCCGAGATCCAGTCCAGGCTGGGCTCGGTCACATTCCGACACGCGTGACGCGTGTGACACACGTGACGCATGGGGCAAAACGGGTACCCTCCCGGTATGCCTTCTTCGACCGGTGCGCCGACCCGCCGTACTCCCAGGTCGCGTCCGCGCCCCTCGGCAGCTAAGGCTGCCCCCGCGCGCACTCGCCCCAAGAAGTCGCGCACCGGACTACCCACTCGCATCGTTGTGGCCGGCGGGCGCGCCGCGCGTGGCATCTGGGTTGGCTTGGCATCGGTTGTCGGCTCCTCTGCTCGCCGGGTCGGACATGGCGCTCGTGATCTAGACGCTGTGCATCGCCGCGACGGGCTTGGGTTACTGCTGGTTGCCCTAGCGGTCGTCGTTGCCGCCGCTGTGTGGTTTGGTGTGGATGGTTGGTTTACCGCCGGGCTTGGGGTTGTCGCTGCCTACCTATTGGGCGCACTTGACATTGCGGTTCCGGTTCTGCTTCTGGCTGTGGCTTGGCGCACACTTCGCCATCCCGATGATGTCCACACCAACGGCCGCCTCCTCATTGGTGGAATAGCCATCGTTGTGTCGGTTGCGGGGCTGTGGCAAATCCGGCAGGGATTACCGACGCCCAGTGACGGGTATGACGCGCTGGCCAGCGGAGCCGGGATTATCGGTTGGATCGTGACGGCGCCGATTTCGGCGGCACTTGGTTCAGTCGTTACGGCCATAATTCTGGTGCTGTTGATGATCTTCGGACTCCTGGTCGTTACCGGCACACCGTTGGCGGCTATTCCTCGGACGGCGACTCGTCTGCTGCGACAGGTCAGCGGGGGCATGCGACGTAAGTCGACAGCTCCGGAGGCCTTCGTCATCAAAGATCCAGACAGCGAGGCGGTCGACGACCTTGATTTCGATGGCAATCATCCGTTCATTACGCCCGTCGCCCGAGAGGACGAGGTGTATGAGGAGGAGCAGTATCAAGACGAGCAACTAGTCGCCCAGACGCATACCGACGAGGTGTGTGGCGCCGAGAGTCTGGTCGCGGAAACTTCGCTGGACGACACCGCGGCGCTTCCGGTCATTATCGAACCGCTTGATGGCGACCCCGTCCAACTGCCGTTGAGCCCGGAGTCGCACTATGCATTGCCGGATGCGGCTTTGCTCAAGGGTGGTCCGGTGGCGAAGGCACGGACGAAGGCCAATGACGCGATGGTGGCGGCGCTCACCGGGGTGCTCAATGAGTTCTCTATTGACGCAAGCGTGACCGGATTCACGCGAGGTCCCACGGTGACTCGCTATGAGATCGAGTTGGGCCCGAGCGTCAAGGTCGAGCGGGTGACGGCGTTGAGTAAGAACATTGCTTACGCGGTGGCCAGCCCTGAGGTGCGCATCCTGAGCCCGATTCCGGGTAAGAGCGCGATTGGAATCGAGATCCCCAACACCGATCGCGAACTGGTGAGTTTGGGCGACCTACTTCGCTCACCGGTCGCAACGGCAGAACATCACCCACTCATTGTCGGACTAGGCAAGGACGTTGAGGGCGGTTTCGTAGTCGCCAACCTTGCCAAGATGCCCCATCTACTTGTCGCGGGGGCCACCGGTGCGGGCAAATCTAGTTGTATCAACGCGTTGATTACCTCGATTCTGATGAGAGCCACTCCTGACGAGGTGCGCATGATTCTGGTCGATCCCAAGCGGGTTGAACTGACCGCCTATGAGGGCATTCCGCACCTGATTACGCCGATCATCACCCATCCCAAGAAGGCGGCCGATGCGCTGGCCTGGGTGGTAAAGGAAATGGATGCTCGCTACGACGATCTCGCCCATTTCGGGTTCCGCCATATAGATGATTTCAATAACGCAGTCCGCAGCGGGCGACTTAAGCCTGAGCCGGGCAGTGAGCGGGTTTTGCGGCCCTATCCGTACTTACTAGTGATCGTGGACGAATTGGCCGACCTGATGATGGTGGCGCCGCGCGATGTTGAAGATGCAGTCGTGCGCATCACCCAATTGGCGCGAGCAGCGGGCATTCACCTCGTGCTCGCCACACAGCGGCCCAGCGTTGACGTAGTCACGGGCTTGATCAAGGCCAACGTGCCCAGTCGTCTTGCCTTTTCGACCTCCTCGCTGTCTGACAGTCGGGTGATCTTGGATCAGCCCGGTGCCGAAAAGCTCGTCGGTCAGGGCGATGGGTTGTTCTTGCCGATGGGTTCGAGTAAACCGGTTCGCATTCAGGGCGCCTTCGTGTCTGAGGCCGAAATTCGCGCCTTGGTCCGACACACACGAGAGCAGGCCGATCCTGACTACCGGTCAGACGTGACCGTGGCACCGGCTGCCAGTCGGGTAGTCGATGCTGAAGTGGGTGATGACATGGACCTAATGTGCCAGGCGGCTGAACTGATCGTGACCACGCAATTTGGGTCCACTTCGATGCTTCAACGTAAATTGCGCGTCGGGTTCGCCAAGGCAGGGCGCCTGATGGATCTGCTCGAGTCACGTGGGGTCGTTGGTCCCAGCGAAGGCTCCAAGGCCCGTGAGGTTCTCGTTGCCCCTGATGGGGTGGATGAACTACTGCAAAGGCTGCGATCCGGCGACGCCTAGGCTGTGCACATGACCGTTGTGCCCCAAGTGCCCACCGACTCGAAGGGCACCGTTGCGCTCACGACGTTGGGATGTGCGCGCAATGATGTCGATAGTGACGAACTTCGGGCACGGCTGGTGGCCGAGGGGTGGACAGTTACCGACGATGAAACCGCCGCAGATGTGGTGGTGGTCAATACGTGCGGGTTCGTGGCCAGCGCTAAGAAGGATTCCATCGATACCGTCTTGCAGGCCGCCGATCATGCTCCGGTAATCGTTGCGGGGTGTATGGCCGAGCGGTACGGGGCTGATCTGGCCGCCGAGCTGCCTGAGGCGGCTGCGGTCATCGGGTTCGATGCCTATGAGCGCGTGTCGCAGATCGTGTCCGGAGTCCTCGATGGACAGGTGATCGAGTCGCACACCCCCAGCGATCGCAGATTGCTGCTGCCGCTGACTCCGGTGGATCGATCCATTGATGGCACACCAGGCACGGCTGGGTTGGCTCGAACGGTTGATGGTCCGCTCGTCGCGGTCAAATTGGCTTCGGGTTGTGATCGGCGATGCAGTTTTTGCGCGATACCGAGCTTTCGAGGGGCGTTTAGTTCACGTCGACCGTCCGATGTGCTTCATGAGGTGCGTCAAGTTGTCGCGCAGGGAGCAAAGGAAGTCCTGTTAGTCAGCGAAAATTCGACCAGCTACGGCAAAGACCTCGGTGATCTCCGACTGCTCGAGACGCTCCTGTCTGAGATCGGTCAAACCCCTGGCCTGGTGCGAGCGCGGGTGAACTACCTGCAGCCGGCTGAAATGCGCCCAAGTTTGGAGCAGGTGATTGCACAAACTCCCGGTATCGCGCCGTACTTTGATCTGTCCTTTCAACATGCCGAGCCCAGGGTGCTTCGCAGGATGCGGCGATTTGGCGGTATCGACGATTTCCTCGCGCTACTGCAGCGAATTCGCCTTCTCAATCCGCTGGCCGGTGCGCGCAGCAACGTCATTGTGGGCTTCCCCGGTGAGACACAAAGCGACCTGGACATCCTGGCTGACTTCATCGCAGAGGCCGGGCTAGACGCTATCGGCGTCTTTGGATATTCCGATGAAGAAGGCACCGAGGCGGTCAACCTGCCCGATCACCTGTCCGAAAACGAAATTGCCGATCGTGTTCATCATATTTCGGCCCTGGTCGATGAGTGCGTACTACAGCGTGCGGAGGATCGAGTGGGTGAACAGATTCGCGTTCTCATCGAATCAATCGACGAGGGCATCGTCGGACGAGCAGAGCACCAGGGTCCAGAGGATTCCGTAACGATCGTGCAAGGCCTTGGCGCTGGCACACAGATCGGTATCGGCGACACGGTGGTCGCTGTCGTGACACACACCGACGGCCCCGACCTGGTGGCAAACGTGCTATGAGCCGCCCGTTCGAGGTGCCCGATCACGTGGCTGACCCGGTGGGTGCGCACAGACTGTGGACCGTACCCAATGCTCTGACCGGCTTGCGGTTACTTCTCGTTCCCGTGTTGGCGTGGTTGTTATTCGCCGGCGACCCCACCGACCAGTCACAACGCCTGTGGGCGATGACCGTTTTCATTGTCGCGGCTTTGACTGACTTTGCCGATGGTGCCATCGCTCGATCGCGAAACTCAGTCACAACGGTCGGAAAAATTGCCGATCCTATTGCGGATAAGGCAATTACGGGTGTTGCGCTGATCGGATTGTCCTGGGCCGGAGACCTGCCCTGGTGGGTAACGCTATTGATCCTGGGGCGCGAGGTGGGTGTGACCATCGTGCGATTGAGCGTGATACGCCACGGCGTTATTCCAGCCTCGCGCGGCGGTAAGGCTAAGACAGTGGCCCAGATCATTGCCATTTCGCTATACCTGGCCCCCTTCACCACCGACGCCGAGCCGATTCGGATCGGTGCAATGACCATTGCTGTCGTCTTGACCATCGTGACCGGCATCGACTACCTCGCTCGTGCCTGGCGACTACGACAGAGTGCACGACGATCATCGGGGGATGACCAGCATGAGTGATGCGGCAACGGCAACACTGGCCCGATTGGTCGTGCAGCGACTGACCGAGCAAGGTTTGACGTTGGCGACTGCTGAATCGATTACCGGCGGTCTGGTCAGTGCCGAGATAACGGCCATTCCGGGTGCCTCGATCGTCTTTCGTGGCGGCGTCGTCGCCTACACAGAGCGGGCGAAAGAGACGATTCTGGGTGTGAACGGGGAGCTACTCAGCGACCTCGGAGCGGTGAACGCTGAAGTGGCCGAGTCGATGGCCACGAACGTCGCGCAGTTACTAGGCAGTGACTTCGCCGTGGCGACCACCGGGGCCGCCGGTCCAGACGCCGCCGCCGGAGGACGCAAGAGCGGACCCCAACAGCCCGGGGTCGTCTTCATCGCCGTCTTTGGTCTCGGGCAGTGCCGCGTTGAGCAGCTGTACCTCACCGGCTTGCGCGATGAGATTCGTCGTCGGAGCGTTCAGCGGGCCCTATTAGTCCTGGACGAAGTTGTTCGACTTAACGCGTTGAACGAGGCGTAACGCCGGACACGGGGGTATGGTGGCCAGGTGATCTTGTTTCGCGACGCCCTGGGTGTGCATTTACGCTCTCGTCGGCTCTCCTTGGGTCGGACGCTTCGTGACGTGTCTGCTGACGCTCAGGTTTCGCTGGGTTACCTGTCTGAGATTGAGCGTGGGCAGAAGGAAGCTTCATCAGAATTGCTCGGTGCCATTTGCCTGGCTTTGAATGTCGATCTATCTGAGGTTCTGGCCTGCCTGGCCCACGACGTGGCCATGGCCGAACGTGGCCGGGTTGAGGTTGTTCGCGCCGCCTAACATGGGGTCTGGGGCTATCGGTAGAGGGTGAGCCCCCGCGGAGTGGCAGTGAATCCTGCTTCCTGCAACGCAAGCAATGCGCGGTGGTCGCCGCTTTGTGCAATCGGTTGGCCGTCAATTCGCTGCAGTACACAACGTTGACCAGAGGTCTTGAGTGTGGAAACCAGTGATTGTGCGGCCAGATCAAAGACATCAGCCTCATTCGGCCACGTTGTCAGGGTGCGTAGTCCGCGTTCAAGGTGCCAGACCGGCATGCCTTCGACCAGCGTCACCATGGCGCCGGCGGCACGCGATGGTCGAGACCGCTGTGTGGGCGTGGGTGGCCACCCGATCACCGAACCGTAGGCCTGGGCCGGGTCTGACGCGGCGAGTGTCCAAACTGTTGGTGTTAGTTCACGCGCTGCAGACTGCGTGAGGCTGCGCAGCCGATCAACGGCGCCGGGGAGTGCGAATTGCGCGGCACCCAGACCTTCAATCGCGTAAGTACGGCGAATGACTTGGGCCTCCTCCATCGTAGAGAGCACTCGATATGCCGCCGCGAATCCGCCCGGTAAGCCTTCGGCAGCGACCGCACTGCGGGTGACGACGCCGTATCGTTCCAGGAGGCTTTCACAGTGGACCAGCAACCCGAAGGTGCCGTCTTGAGTGGTGCGATCGAGAACAGACCATCGACCCGCCACAGACGGAGGTCCCGTTGCAGTCAACCCCCGTGGCGAGCGGGCCCGGGTGCCACGGGGTAGGCGCCGTCGAGTGTTGAGGGCTGGTTGGCTTTGCCGTGGCGCACCTGTTCCGGCGTCGGGCTGCAACGAGGATTTGGTTGTGCGCGACGGTGCGCGAAGATGCGCCCGTAGGGGGGCAAGGGAGTCGTTGGTGATGAGCCCAGCCCACACCAGACTCCAGAGCGCTTGCTCAACGGCCATGTCGGTGACGGGTGTCTGGGCTGAGACTCGGTCGCATAAGGGCCGAAAGAACAGTGCCCCTGATGACGCCAGAATCTCCAACACCAAGCCATTAACACCGTGCTGCTCATCGGGGTCGGGCAGGAGTGCGGCCGCAAGATCGGCAGGTGCCAGGCTGATCCATCCGTCGCCACCGGGCAGTGCACCCAGTCCCCACCAGACGATGTCCCCGCGCGCAATCAGTGCATCGAGATCGCCGGTTCGGTAACCCTTGATACGCGCGGGGAGGATCAGTGACTCCAGTTGCTGTGCAGGCAATTGGGCGCCAGCAAGCATGTCTACGGCGCGCATAATCACCTCGTGGCCCGCCGTGGGCGTTGATAGCCCATGCCATTCAGGCAGAAAGTTCGCATACATGTGTGTTGACACCGGTTCAGCCTCGCTGCGCAACGCGGCGACGGTGCCGCGTCGGATCAAGCGCAGCACTTCTACGTCGCACCATTCATTGCCTTGGCGACCGGGCGTGAAACTCCCGTCGACCAGTCGACCTCGACCCACCAGGGTTCGCAGAGTTTCGTCTACGACAGATACCCCAAGCCCAAACGCTGATGCCGCATCCGCTGAGGTGAAGGGTCCGTTGGTGCGCGCAAAGCGAAGCAGTAGGTCGTGCATGGGTGTCGGGGTGGCGTCAAGGAAGACCTCAGGTATACCGCTGGGAAGGGCCGTGCCCAGGCCATCTCTAAGCTTTGCTGCATCCTCGATGGCAGCCCAGTGCTCGACGGCGCCGATGCGCACGCGAATAGCGCGCCTGGCGGCGACGAGCGCGTCACACCATTGTTGAGGAATGCCGCGATCGGTGATAGCGGAGACGCTTAATGGTCCTACCACCCGCAGCAGATCTGCAACATCTTCACTATCGCGCGGTGCTTGGGTAAAACGCCCAACACGACCTATGACCTGCACGATGACATCGGCATCCAGCAGATCGCGCAACTCAGACTGACCCATGAGTTCAGCCAGTAGGCCGGTGTCGAGGGTGAGGGCAGCAGCTCGTCGCTCGGCTAGTGGGGCGTCACCGTCATAAAGAAACTCCGCAACGTACCCAAAAAGCAACGACTGGGCAAAAGGCGACGGTCGCGGCGTTTGCACGTCTTTGATGCGAATCTCGCGTTGTGCAATCCGCGTGAGAATCGTGCGCAGTCCGGGAAGGTCGAAAACGTCCTGCAGGCATTCGCGAACCGTCTCCAACACAATGGGGAAATCGGGATAACGGGCGGCCACACTCAGCAGGTGCGCCGATCGCTGACGCTGCTGCCACAGCGGGCTTCGTTTGCCGGGTGAACGGCGGGGGAGGAGCAGCGCACGAGCGGCACACTCGCGAAATCGTCCGGCGAATAGC
>JAFMCH010000001.1 GCA_017857875.1 Actinomycetota bacterium
TCCCGATGATCGTGGCATCAACGGTCATCCAGAGGATGATGCCTAAAGCAATCGCAATGACCCAGCGCCTAAGGCCTCCCGGCGTGCGAATAATGCCCTGATCGCCGACACTGAACTGTCGGGGAAACAACATCAAAATGCTGATTCCCGCAATCGCGATGACGAAGGTCACCAAGGCCCAGGTGTACAAGTGCCAACCCAGAACGGCTGGTCCGTACCCCGCGTCGTTCGGGTCAGCGATGTGAATCAGAATCTGTCGAGTCGATCCGGCGGCACCCACCAAAGCCGCAAGAATGCTGATCGCATAGTGCGAGGGTTTAAGACCCCACAGCAGGTTCATGATCGGGCCGAGCGCCAACCCGACCATGCCTGATCGCTGCACCAAACACAGTGGGCAGGGCTGCTCGCCCACGCCAAACTGTAGAAATAGCGACCCGGCAAGTACACCTAGCAGCGCCAACAAGGCGACGATGTTGATCAATCGCATGATCTGCACCAAGCGCAGATCCTTCGGATCGGTATCAGGACCAAAATCGGTGGTGGCCGTCATGCGTTCTCCTGACCGCTAGAAGTTGAGCGGGATCGTGTCGGTCATGTGCACGCGCAGCATCGCGAGCGTGTAGGCCAACGCCACGAGAGCAACCGGGATGGTCCAGCGTTTGTGCAAGAACACCCCAACGTAGGCCGCGCCCCAGAAAAAGAACATGAGGAACATCACGGACCGAACGCTAGCGGTCAGCTTGGCCACTTGGTGGGAACGACGCCCTCAGTGCCCGTAGTGTTGGCGGCGGGCAGGACTTGGGGCAGGTGCTAGTGAGCGAAGGAGACTCTCGTGAAGATCTTGGTGGGCGTTCGCCCCGATGACGCCGGTGAGGACGGCCTTGCCCTTGCCGCCGTTCTTGCTCGACTCACCGATGCGTCAATCGTGCTGTGTCATGTGCATCCACAGCCATTTGAGTTTCCGAGCCTGACCAGTGTTGATGCGCAATGGCGCGCGTTCGTTGAGCAAAGGGCTCAAGCAGCCGTTGACGATGCCAAGGCATTGTTGGCACGCGACTGGGCGATCACCAACGTCGAGTCAGATATCCGAGCGCATACGTCACGGGGGCGAGGGCTACTAGCCGCTCAGGTTGACACCGATGCCCGCATTATCGTTATCGGCCCGGCACCCTCAGGCCCCAAAGGGGCGCTCAGCCTCGGCTCCATCGCCGATCGGTTGCTCCACAACAGTGCCGCAGCCGTGGCCCTTGCGCCAGAAGGTTATCGAGACACTGCCCCAGATCACCTGCGGCGCCTCGTCGTTGGATTTCGTGGCAACGACGAATCTGACCTGGCGGTAGCCACAGCGCTGCGCCTCGCTCAACCTCATCACCTCAGGGTCGAGTTGCTCACTCTCGTGTTGCGGTCCACGCGCATTTTTGGCACACGTATCCCACGCGAGACTGAACGCGCCATCATGGAATTGCTCCTGGAACGAGAACGTCATGCCCAGGCAGATTTCATCGAGTCGACGAACCGCAGCGATCTCACCGGCAAGGTGGTCGAGGGTGACACGACCGACCGCGCCCTGGCACGTTTCGACTGGGGTGATGATGATGTGTTCGTCCTGGCGTCAAGCACTGAAGGTCCGCTGCACCGCGTCGTCCTCGGCGATATGACCCACAGAATTCTGCGCAATAGCGACGTGCCAGCCTTGGTCTTGCCTCGTCGCTTTTCGCTGCGCCCATCGGAGGATGACGCATGACACGTTCCAACGCTCCGTGGCGTGGCTTCGCCAGCGATAATTATGCTGGCGTGCACCCGGAGATTCTGACGGCACTGACATCGTGCAACAACGGGCATCAGATCGCTTACGGCGACGATGACTTCTCTGCCCGACTCACCGATGTAATGCGCGAGCACTTCGGTGCCAGTGCTGAAACATTCGGAGTGTTCAATGGCACCGGGGCAAATGTCGTTGCTCTGCAAAGCATGTGCCGACCTTGGGAAGCAGTGATCTGTGCTGAGTCAGCCCATATCGATGCCGATGAAGGTGGCGCCCCCGAGCGGGTCGCTGGTTTGAAATTGTGGACTGTCCCCACGCCCAATGCTCAACTCACCCCGGAGCTTCTTGATCAGCAGGCGTGGGGATTCGGGGTGGTACACCGAGCCCAACCGCGAGTTGTGAGCATCACGCAGTCCACAGAACTCGGCACCGTGTATTCCATTGATTCGCTCGCCGCGCTCGTTGATCATGCACACCGACTCGGCCTGCTCGTGCACCTCGACGGTGCCCGCATTAGCAATGCGGCAGTGAGCCTCGGGGCATCGTTGCGTGAGTTCACCACCGACATAGGTGTTGATGTCGTGTCGTTGGGTGGCACCAAGAATGGAGCGATGGCGGCTGAGGCCGTTGTCGTGCTCAACCCCGCTGTTAGCGAAGCCGTGCCGTTTGTCCGCAAAACCTTCATGCAACTGCCCAGCAAGATGCGGTTTATTAGCGCCCAGTTGCTCGCCTTATATGAGTCGGATCTATGGCAGCGCAGCGCTCAGCACGCAAATGCCATGGCACAACAGTTGGCGGCGGGCCTGTCCGCCATTGATCAGGTCCTCATCACGCAGCCCGTTCAAGCCAACGCCGTGTTCGCTATCTTGCCCAGCGAAATCACCGAACATCTTCAACGCGAGTTCACCTTCTACACCTGGAATCATCACATCGGCGAGGTGCGATTGATGTGTGCCTGGGACACCAGCGAGGCCGATGTCACTCACTTCGTGTCCGTCGTCGCTGAACGCATGGCTGCTCACTCGGCGATCACGAACGTGTAACGATGATGAAGTTTGTGGTCAAACGGTCCGTGTTGAAGTGACGTAGCCCTGTGACACGCGGTACACAAGTGACGTGAATGGTGGACTGCATAGGCGCGCGCCATCTAAGGGCGAGCGCCGCAAAGGCTGGCTACGGGTGGGCGCCGTCTGGACTGGCATTGCTGCCCTCGGCGCAACGAGCGCCGTAGCCGGAGTTGCACTAGCCGCCACACCGGCGATGACCCAGTGGATTAATGAACCCATCGCCCCAGCAGCGTCGCTCGCCGCGCAGGAAAGCAACGACGAACCAGCAGCCCCTGCCCCAGCAGTCACTGCCGAACCAGAGCCGACGCAGACGCCCGTGAGCACCGAACTTCCCGCGGGTATGTCACCGGCGTACATAACCAGCGTCTATCCCGCTGGCGGCCAGGTGCGCTACGGCGTGGGAATCGTACTGCGCATCACGTTCGGTGCCCCCGTACCTGAAGAACTTCGCGAGCTACTTGAACGCACAGCCGTCATCGACGCGAATAATCCGATCGGCCTTGCCGCATGGAGTTGGCCTGACGACTACACCATGGTCTACCGCCCACGTGAGTTCTGGCCGGCCCGCACACTGATCAAGTTCCGCACGACCTGGGTCGAAGATGGACTCGCTGACTACGACCCGGACCGCCGCATTCGTATTGCACGCGAACAGATTCTTACGATCCGCCAGGCCACTCAAATGGGCAAGTTGTACCGCGATGGCGAGATGATCCGCGAGGTTCCAGTTTCCCTCGGCAAGCCCACCTGGGAAACCGCATCCGGCATCAAGACCATCATGGAGCGATATGCGATGAAACGCATGGTCAATCCAGGTCCGCGCGAGCCTTACGACGTGCAGGTGCCCTTCGCGCTGCGCATCACCCCCAGTGGTGAATACCTTCATGCAGCGCCGTGGAACGAGTACAACCTCGGCGTGGCACCCACCTCGCACGGCTGCACCAACATGTCTTACGAGGACGGCCAGTGGTTCTATGAACATGCCCTCGAAGGCGACCCGGTCATCACCAAAGGCACGGGCTACGACGTGGACTGGTGGGAGGGCCCTGGCGCCGTATGGAATATCGGCTGGCGAGGGTGGAAAGACGGGGCCGCCGCACTCCCCTAATAGGCGCTTCGAGCACTGATGCGAGATGATCTAACACTCGCATTTTGCGGGGGCCTGGCTTCGTCACACCACGACCCGGAGCCAAGGCGCTGCAGGAAAGGGCTACGGAGCCGATATGAACGATGATCTAGCTAGCGAGCAAGAGCGGCTGGATGCGTTCTACGAGCGACTTGATCAGGTTCGTGCGTATACCGAAACTGACCTCGATCAAGCCCGACACGGTCAAACCGTCGGGACGCCGGGAGCCCGAACTGAGCAAGAAGCTTTCGTGCGCCTGTACGCACAGCGGCTCACCGCCCTCAATGCCGCCGAGGAACGGCTGTGCTTCGGGCGGCTTGACCTCCTTGCCGATCAACCGCGCTATATCGGCCGCATCGGCCTCACGGACGACCATCAATCACCGCTGCTCACCGACTGGCGGGCCCCGGCTGCAGAAGCCTTTTATCAGGCCACCGCCGCCAACCCGGGGGATGTCATCCGGCGCCGACACCTCGTTACCCAGGGGCGAACAGTTGCCTCGATTGAAGATGATGTGCTGAACCTTGATGCCATCGCCAGCGGTGTCGGTGGTATTCACGTCGATGACGTGCAGGGCGGCGGCGTGCTCATGGCGGCCCTTGCGCGTAAGCGCACTGGGCGAATGCAGGACATCGTGGCAACGTTGCAGGCCGAGCAAGATGTGATTGTGCGTTCCCCCATATCGGGCATCGTCGTGGTTGAGGGCGGACCCGGGTGCGGCAAAACCGTTGTGGCACTTCATCGGGCTGCCTACTTGCTCTATACCCATCGCGATCGACTCGCCCGCAGTGGGGTTCTGATCATCGGGCCCAACCCGCTCTTTCTGCGGTACATCGAGCAAGTGTTACCAGCCCTTGGCGAAACATCAGCGGTCCTGGCCACGCCGGGAACGGTCTTTCCGGGTATTGATGCGGGCAACACTGAGCCCGACGAAATTACCGCAATCAAGGGACAACTGTTAATGGCTGATGTGGTTGCCCGAGCAGTGAAGAATCGTCAGCGGATACCAGATTCAGACCGCACGCTCATGGTGGGTCGTACACCAATCATCGCCACGACGAAAATGTTTGCCCACGCCATCGACCGAGCACGAAGCGGTCACCGGCCACACAACGTGAGCAGGCGCACCTTCGCATTGACGATGCTGTCGCAACTCGCCGAAAGCCTCGCCGAGGCCCAAGGCGTTGACATCACCTCCCGCCGGGATGAACTCGTCGAAGACCTCCGCGACTCCCCCGACGTGCGTCGGGAGGTAAATCTGGCCTGGATGCCCCTCACACCCGAGCAAGTCATCACCGATCTATGGACCCGACCGGACGTCTTGGCCGCAGCAGCACCGCAACTGAGCGCCAACGACCGACACCTGCTTCATCGCGTAGCAGGTGCACCGTGGGCGTGGGGGGATGTGCCACTTCTAGACGAGGCTGCGGAGTTGCTCGGTATCGATGATGAAGCGCAGCGGCAGGCGCAGGCTGCGCAATCGGCAGACCGGGCGGCCGAAACCGAGTACGCATCCTCCGTGCTAGAGATGACCGGTACCCAAGGGGTCTCTGCCGAACAGATGATTGATCGTTACTCGCAAAGCCATAGTTCGCTATCAGTAGCCGATCGAGCCGCCGGCGACCGTGAATGGGTCTTCGGTCATGTCGTGGTGGACGAAGCGCAGGAGCTTTCACCAATGATGTGGCGCCTGCTCGCCCGTCGGTGTCCGTCATTGTCGATGACGGTGGTGGGCGATCTCGATCAAGCCGGCTCGCGGTCAGCGCCACAGGACTGGGCTCAGGTACTCCAGCGCATCGCCAAGCCACGGCACAAAAAGGAAACTCGTTGGCGTGTCGAAAGCTTGACGATCAACTACCGCACACCGCGGCCATTTATGAACCTGGCTCAATCAGTGCTGCGTGCGGCAGGTCGCACACCGATGTCGGTCGAATCCATTCGCGATGGCGAGCATCCCGTGATCATTGAAGCCGGACAAGACTGGGCACGAGCGGTCGGGAAAGCCGTGTTGAACGAACTTGCCGATGCCGATCTTGGACGACTCGCCGTCATTACGGCGGCTGATGACCGCGAAGGCTGCAGCGCTCATCTCGCTGAGTTGATCGACCCAGATCTACTCGGCACCGGATCCACTCGGTTGGACGCGCCCGTGTGTGTGCTGTCAGCTCGGGAGGCCAAGGGCCTGGAGTTCGATGTAGCGGTGGTGTGCGAGCCTGCGCACATTGAAACCCAATCAGCCCAGCCCGGCCGTGATCTCTATGTCGCACTGACCCGAAGCACCCGCCGGTTGATCATCGTCCACCACGAACCCCTACCCGAAGGATTTATGATGAACAGCAGCGTGGATGCGAGCGTGTAACTAACTCTTCAGCGCATCGACAACGCAACTGCCAAGGCTTGCTACAGCAGAGAAGCCATCTGCTTCGGGCATGAACTGAGTGACAATGCCGTCCTCGATGACCATGGCGTAACGCTTAGATCGGGTGCCTAGGCCGAAGCCACTTGCGTCGACCGCCTGTCCGATTGCCTCGGTGAATTCACCATTGCCATCTGAGGCCATGATGATGTCGTCGCCGACACCTTCAACCTGTGCCCAGGCGGACATCACAAACGGGTCATTGGTGGCAATGCACACAATCCGGTCGACACCGGCCGAAGAGAGTTCGGCTGCGGTCTCGACATAGGAAGGCAGATGCTCCTTGGAGCAGGTGGGAGTGAATGCTCCAGGCACCGCAAACAACACGACGCGTCCGTTGCCGAGCAACTCACGACTGGTGGTCGGTGAAGGCATTCCGTTATCGACGATCCGGATGGTCACGTCGGGGATTGCATCTCCGACGGCAATGGTCATCATTTACTCCTTCGTGCATGGGCGTTGTCAGTGCCCTGAACCCTAGCGCTCATTCAACGCCAAACACGGTGAAACGGGGGCTTGACCATTAGTGGAGAGTTCGGCGTAAATCAACTCGCACACTTCGGCCGCATCCGGGCTGGTCGCTGATACCTCGCCCAGGAGAAATACGGCCGCCGCTACCCCCTCCACCTCAGCCACGCGACCCAGTTGGGAACTCAGTTGCTCGTACACCGAGGCATCGGTTCCGGGCACCAAGGGTGCCTCGAGGGCCGCTGCCTGTTCGGCAGTGAGTTCAGGCAACTCAATACCGTGGCGGTGTGCCTGGGAAACGACAACCTCAGCAACGGTCGGCAGGCCACTCACCGCATCTAGGTCATCACCCTGGCTGGCCGCGAAAGCGAGGAGACCCACCCCGCACAGGCAGGCGATAGCCACTGCCACCGCGGCGCGCACCACCCACGGCGAAAGCGGCAGGCGATCCTCGTAATCGTCTACCGCTTGCCGGTCCATTCAGCAACGGTAACCCGATCGAGCAAATAGTGAGACACTTCAGCGGTGAGCAGGCCTATCAAAGTTGTCGTCATTGGTGCTGGATTCGCAGGACTTGCCGCGGTGAAGGCACTTCGACGTAACCACGACGTCGAAGTGCTGATGATCGACAAATACCCGTACCAGTTGTTTTCGCCCCTGCTCTATCAGGTGGCTACCGGGGGCTTGCCAGAAGACGACATTGCCTACCCGGTGCGAGCAGCCTTGCCTGGAGTTTCTTTTCTTCGCGGTGAGGTGTCGCGCATCACGCCCGATAAGAATTCAGTCCGCATGGCTGATGGCACCGATGTCTCCTTCGATCACTTGGTCATCGCGACCGGAAGTGTGGGCACCACCTTCGGCATTCCGGGCGTGGAACAACATGCACTGCAAATGAAAAACATTTACGAGGCGCGCGCCATCAAGCAGCGACTCTTTGGCACATACGAGGATGTCCAGGAATCTCGGTTGCCGCGGGAAAATCTTCGGGTCGTTGTGGTCGGTGGTGGGCCCACCGGTGTCGAGGTTGCCGGAGCGGTGGCCGAGTTGCAGCGAAGCCTGCACCGGGAATATCCCGAGATTGCTGACTATGCCTCGGTCACGTTGGTGGAAGCAGGTCCCCGACTGCTTCCAATGTTCCGGGAGTCCTCGAGCCGTCACGCCCAGGATGAACTCGAAAAACTTGGTGTGCAGGTGAAAGTCAATGCCGCCGTTGACCGCATGTACGAGCGGGATCTACATCTTGGCAGCGGTGAGATTTTGCCGGCCGGGACAGTCATCTGGGCTGCCGGAGTCGCTGCCCCTGAAAAACTGGGAGAAATCGGCGTCACCGGCCCGGGGCGCCGACTCGTCGTAGACAACTACTTGCGCATGCAGGGTGCCACGAACATCTGGGTCATTGGTGATTCCGCCGCATTCACCGAGGACGGGCAGGTGCTGCCTATGGTCGCTCCCGTTGCCATGCAGATGGGCCGCCATGTTGCCAAATCCATCACCGCAGCGATTTCTGGCGCACCGCTGCCTGAATTCACCTATACCGACAAGGGTCAAATGGCCACCATTGGGCGCCGTCGAGCCGTGGCCGAAACACCGCAGGGCATCACCTTGCATGGCACCGCAGCGTGGCTAGCGTGGCTGGGCCTGCATGTCGGGTACCTGGCCGGTGGGCGAAATCGAGTGAGTGTGATCGCCGACTGGGGTTGGAACTACCTGGCTTGGGGCATCGGGCCGCGCCGCGCGGTTATCGAGTGACCGGCGGCCGTTTGAGCCGCCTTCTTCCATCACGGTCGGTACCTCTGACGCGCTGGCGAAGTGAGGGATCGCGCTGGCGTGGTCGTCCGGGCACCCTGATCATCTTGGTTATCGGGCTATGGCTGTTCGGTACCGGCGAGGCATTCCTGGTAAACGCCGGCATCGGAGTGAGCCCCTGGACGGTATTCGCCGAGGGTTTGGCGATTCAGTCGCCATTTTCCATCGGTATGACCTACTTCGCCACAAGCATTGTCGTGTTACTGCTATGGATTCCCCTCAAGGAGAAACCAGGACTCGGCACGATTGCCAACGCCGTGGTGATCGCTCTATCCCTTCAGGTCATGATCTTGATCTCTCCTACGCCCACTTCCCTGGGATGGCAGGTGCCAACCGTCTTGGCAGGTATCGCATTAATCGGCATCGGCAGCGGCCTGTACTTGACCACGAATCTAGGGCCGGGGCCTCGCGACGGCCTCATGACAGGGATCCACCTGCGATTTAGAAAACCGCTCACTCCTGTCCGACTAGGACTCGAACTCGCGGTGCTCTCCATCGGTTGGCTGCTCGGTGGCACGGTCGGTTTGGGCACGGTTCTATTCGCCCTACTGGTCGGTCCGTCGGTTGGCTACGGGTTGCGGGTAGTCGGCGCATTGGCTGGATCATCCAGTTCCCTTCCGCCCGGGGAGGTGCGACCGGAATTCGAGGCGTAGATCTTTCCTCCGAAAGCGTCGACAAATCTTCCGCGTAGCGCCTATTATCGGACATTAATGAGCGCCCTGGTGCGCACCCAAAACCTTGATCAAGGAGTGAGCGACCAATGGGAGCAGCGGTTGTAACGGGGGCGGCTAGCGGGATTGGACGCGCCACATGCGTCGCACTCGCAAGTAGCGGGCACGAAGTCATCGTTGCGACGTATCCGGGTGATCCACATGATCCACAGCTAACTGTTGATGCTGTGACAGCCGACGGTGGCGATGCTCACATCATCGAAGTTGACGTCAGGGATTCCGCACAGGTGGATCGACTCATGGCCGAGGCTGATGAGCGCTGCGGAGGAATTGACGTGGTCGTCGCAAACGCCGGAATCCTGCGGGATTCACCGCTAAGCGACCTCACCGATGAACGGTGGGACGAAATGTTGCAGGTCGATCTGACCGGTGTGCTGCGAACACTTCGGTCGGCTCGTCCGCGAATGAACGCCGGGGGATCAATGATCGCCGTCTCCTCTATCGCGGGCGCTGTCTACGGCTGGCCTGACCACGCCCACTACGCCACCGCCAAAGCCGGCATGATTGGCCTTGTGCGTTCGCTCGCTGTCGAACTTGCACCCGATATCACCGTAAATACGGTCGTTCCGGGGATTATCGAGACACCACAATCGCTTGACCCGGTTAACTCACTAGGCCCAGAGGGCCTGAAAGCCATTGCCGCATCGATTCCCGCGGGGCGAGTCGGTGTCCCCGAAGACATCGCTGCCCTCATTAACTTCCTAGCCTCAACAGGTGCGCGGTACATCACCGGTCAGGCGATCGTCGTAGACGGCGGCTACACGGTGCGCCTGCCGGTGTAGGCGGCGCCTGTCCACGCAGACGCTCACTCATCTCACTTCAGGATTGGACGGCACGTATGGCAACCAGCGGACAATTGCAGGGCAAGAGCGCGCTTATCGTTGGCGGAGCCGGCGGCATCGGAAAGGCCATCGGCGCCGCATTCGTGCACGAGGGCGCACATGTCGTTCTGGCTGATTTCAACTCCTCCGCCGCTGCCGCCGCGGCCGCAGACATCGGCGCTACCGCCGGGATCCACATAGATGTCACTGATGAAGATTCGGTGCAGGCCGCGGTTAATGCAGCGCGAGCCGAACTTGGCAGCATCCAGATCCTTGTCAATTCCGCTGGTATCGCCACGCAGGCATCGGTGGCCGATATGAGTCTGCAGATGTGGTCGGAAACGATCGCAGTTGACCTTTCCGGGGTGTTTCTTGTGACTCACCATGTCTTGCCCGAAATGATTGACCGTGGTTCCGGCCGCATCATCAACATCGCCAGTCAACTGGGCACCAAAGGCGGCCACTCACTCGCCCACTATTGCGCCGCGAAGGCGGGTGTCGTGGGCTTCACCAAGTCATTGGCACTCGAGGTAGCCCCGCTCGGGGTACTCGTCAATGCCATTTCACCAGGCCCGATTAACACCCCCATGGTTGAAGGTATCGACGAGGAGTGGAAGATCGCCAAGCGAAAGGAGCTACCGCTTGGGCGCTTCGGTGAGCCCGACGAAGTCGCACCCACCGCCGTGCTGCTGGCCAGTGATCCGGGTGGCAATCTCTATGTGGGTGCGAACTTGGGCCCCAACAGCGGCGACGTCATGCCATGACGGCTATAGAGCGATAGCCTCCACGCATGTATGAGGGGGAGAGCACAGACTTCAGTGGCGGAACGACAACGGAGTATCAGCGGCTGGCCGATGACGTGCGCGATCGCATCGTGTCCGGACGCCTTGCTCCCGGTGATCGACTCATCGAAGCTGATCTGGCCGAGGAATATCACGTCAGCCGCGGCACGGTCCGCGAAGCCATCAGGCTGCTGGCCAGCCAACGACTCGTCGAAACTGTGCGTGGGCGCTCCGGTGGCACGTTTATCGCACGGGTTGCCCCCGAAAGCATCGCCGCCTACCTCGACACCACCGTTGGCGCACTGCTCACCCAAGACGACGTCGCTCTCAGTGATCTCGTCGAGGTGCGCCAACTTATCGAACCATTCGCGGCATCGCTGGCCGCTTCGCGCAGTGATGCCCGCACGATCGAGGAACTCGTTGACTTGCAGACTCATGCCAATGCCCCTGACCGTGATGAGATGAACTGGGCGTGGCACCGAGCGATCCTTCGGCTCAGCGGTAATCCACTGCTGCCGGCGCTTGCCATGCCCGTTTACAACGTGCTTAGCACTCGATTTGATCGTCGCCAGGCCAAGCGCGGTCAATGGCAGCGCATTGAGCGCGAACATGCAGAGATCTCGCATCTGATTGGTGTGCGCGACCCCAAGGGTGCCGAAGAGGCGATGCGCGAACATCTCCAGGTCGTTCATCTGGCGTATCTGGACCTGGCCGAACAAACCCCACCGGCAGGGCTTGCCAATTAAACATCGGACACTTATTCTTGCCTCTAGCAGCTTTTCTACGAGAGGAATTAATTGAAACCGCTGGAAGGCATTCGCATCATTTCGCTCGAGCAATATGGAGCGGGGCCCTTTGCCACGCTGCATTTGGCCGACCTTGGTGCCGAGGTCATCAAGATTGAAGATCCTTCCGTGCGCGGTGACGTCGGCCGTCACGTTCCGCCGTATGCCGAGGGTGACACCTCGCTGTTCTTCGAAACCTTCAATCGCAACAAGAAAAGTATGCTCCTTGATATCGCAACGCCCGAAGGCCGCGAGGTCTTCAATGACCTCGTTCGCGTCAGTGATGTCGTGTTTTCGAACCTGCGCGGCGACGTGCCAGCAAAAATCGGCATTACCTACAACGATCTGAAGTCCATCAATCCGGCGATCGTGTGCGCGTCACTATCGGGCTACGGGATGGTTGGCCCACGCGCCAAGGACCCCGGCTATGACTACATGCTCCAAGCGCTTGGCGGGTGGATGTCTATCACCGGCGAGCCAGATGGCGCACCGACCAAGACCGGGCTCTCGCTGGTGGACTTCTCCGGAGGCCTCGTTGCGTCAGGGGCGATTCTGGCTGGCGTGATTGCAGCCCGCCGAGACGGCGTCGGAATGGACTGCGACCTGAGTCTGTATGACACCGCCATCGGCATGCTGAGCTACCTGGCCACCTGGCACATGTCTGCTGGCCATGAGCCGCTACGAACCAAGAACAGCGCCCACCCCTCCATCGTTCCGTTCCAGGCCTTTGCCGCGTCTGATGGATGGTTCGTTGTCGGCTGCGCGAAGGAAAAGTTCTGGCAGCGTCTCGCTGAGGAAATCGGCATGCCAGAACTCGCCACTGATCCGCGGTTTGACTCGTTCGGTCAACGCTTTGCCAACTCCGAGGAACTGCTTGCGATTTTGGATGAAGTGTTCGCCACGCGAACCGTTGCCGAATGGGTGACTCAATTGCGCGAAGCGTCGGTGCCCTGCGGCGCCGTACAAACCGTGGGCGAGGCACTCACAGACTCGCACACCATCGAACGTGGACTCATCGTCGAAACCTCGACACCTGCTCTGGGCGATGTGCGGTCGGTTGCCTCGGCTATGCGCGTCGGAACCCGCGACGAGCCTCATCGTCGCGCACCACTTCTTGATGAGCACCGAGTCGATGTTTTGACAACACTTCTTGGATACGACACCGACAAAGTTCAACAGCTCAACGAGTCAGCCGCTTTCGGTACCACCACCCCATAAGCCCCCACACACAACAAGGGAACCCCACCATGGATTTCGAATTCAGCGAGGAACAGCGCGATTTTCAGAGCACGCTGCGGGATTTCGTCGACAAGGAAATCAAGCCGGTCGCCAGTGAAATGGAGCGAAGTGGGGAGTACCCCACCGAGATCGTCGACAAGCTCAAGGCCATGGGGCTGTTTGGCATGACGATTCCCGAAGAGTACGGCGGCCTCGATCTTGACCCAGTCTCATTTGCGATCGTCTTCGAGGAGATTGCACGCGGGTGGATGGGCATCGCAGGCACCCTTGGCAGCCATTCGTTGTCGTGCTGGATGATCGCCCACTTCGGCACCGAGGATCAAAAAGCCCGCTACCTGCCGCAGTTGGCTACCGGCGAGCGTCGCACCGGCGTTGGCCTGACAGAGCCAGATGCGGGTACCGATCTGCAGGGTATTCGCACCACGGCGGTGCTCGACGGTGACCACTACATCGTCAACGGAAGCAAGACCTGGATCACCAATGCCCGGCACGCCGATCCACTGCCCATCATGGTCAAGACTGATCCTCAGGCAGATCCTCGCCACCGCGGCATGAGCATCTTGTTGATGGATGCCGACACTCCCGGCTATGAAGTCCTGCGGGATATCGGCAAACTCGGTTACAAGGGTCCGGAGTCCTGTGAGGTCGTGATGACCAACGCGCGTGTTCCGGTGGCGAATCTGCTCGGCGGCGTTGAAGGTCGCGGCATGCAACAGGCGCTGCCGGCATTGGAGTCAGGTCGTGTCAACATCGCCGCTCGCTCAGTGGGCATCGCACAAGCATCCTTCGACGCTGCACTCGACTACGCACGCGAGCGCACTGCGTTTGGTCAGCCGATTGCAGACTTCCAGGCTATTCAACTGAAGTTGGCCGACATCGCCACGGAACTTCAGGCCGCACGGCTGATGACCTACTGGGCGGCAAGCGAACAGGCCGGTGGCAAGCGCGCCGACATGCAATCTGGCATGGCGAAGTATTTCTCCTCTGAGGTGGCCATTAAGGCTTCACTCGAGGCCATGCGCATTCACGGTGGCTACGGCTACTCCACTGAATACGTAGTGGAGCGCCTCTATCGCGACGCCCCGCTGATGGCTATCGGTGAAGGCACGAACGACATCATGCGCATGGTGATCGCCAAGTCCTTGGTTTCTGGGCGCGACTCGATCGGATGATCCCACGCAGTTGGCTCTACGTACCTGCTGACGACCCCGTCCGGCTGGCCAAGGCGGCCGGACGGGGAGCAGATGCACTCATCATCGACCTCGAAGATGGCGTTGCGCCCAATGCGAAGTCGAAGGCTCGCGAACACCTCGCCGACTTCTTGACGACGTCGACTGGTAACGACGTTCCGGCACTATGGGTACGGGTCAATAGCGATCCGGAATTGCTCGAGGAAGATCTGGTCGCCGCATTGCGGCCGGGCCTTTCTGGAATCGTCATGGCTAAAGCGGAGTCACCCGACCTGATCAATTCAGTGGCAGAACGCCTGCGAAGTAGCGGCCTAGGCGAACTGGGTTTGATGCCATTGGTCGAGACCGGCCTCGCGGTCTTCAGCGTTGCCGATCTCGCCTCGGTACCGGGTGTGACACATCTGCAGGTGGGCGAGGCTGACCTGAGAGCCGACATGCACATCACTTTTGGACCTGATGAGTCCGAACTCTTGCTTGTCCGCCAACGCGTTGTGATCGTCTGCGCCGCGCTGGGTTTGCCTGCTCCGATTGCACCGGTGAGTGTTGAGTTTCGAGATCTCGATGTCTTCCGGGCAGGCACACAACGCCTCGCCCGAATGGGATATGTGGGTCGCGCCTGCATTCATCCTGCGCAGGTCGCAATCGCGAATGAGGAATTCACGCCGACCGCCGCAGAACTTGAGCAGGCCCGACAGCTCATCAGCCAGGCCGATGAAGCAGCGGCGGCTGGGCGGGGTGCCTTCGTGGATGCCGATGGCCGCATGGTCGATGAGGCCATCATCCGCTCAGCACGCCGAATCGTGAATCTAGGCACGCGATAAATCGATAAAGTCGCGTCAACTCAGCAGCGGACATCGTCTCTCCCGGTGAATTACGAACTCACAAGAACCCATAATCCTTGAACATTGCTCATCGCCAGAAGCGCAACAGATCAACCACATTTCACAACCGAAATATCCGACCAAATGGCTTTGCATCAGCTATGCTTCTTCGTGAAGTGAACCTGACCTAAGTGCGTTCGATCCGCACTGGGAAGGACAATGTTTCTGGTCTTCACAAAGACCCGAATCACGCCAAGTTACATCATCATCGAAATCTGTGGCCTCTTTCGACGACTACGCTCTTAATTCACATGCCGGCAGGGCTTAACAAAGCTTACGGTCGTCTATTTTCTCTACACAAAAAGGGATTCACATGCCGCAGAAAAATTGTTCACGACCAAAAAGTGACCGAGTTGTCCGCTGCAGTCGAAGCCGAGGCTAATACCCACAGTTTCAGGTGCGACAGAAAGGGATCGACATGCCAACATCTGCATCTGATAGTGGCGATCGTAACGATGGAAAATGGGACGTTTTTGATCTGCCAGTAAATCGTTTGCTAGGAAGTGTAGACCCGCACATCAGAACCATCTTCGAGGATTACATTCAGTACACGATATTTAATGAACGCCCGCTGGCCCTTGACCTGAAAACTCGCTACCTGGTCCTCGTCGCGATTACGACTGCAGTTCGCGGTGATCGCGAGGGCATTGAATGGAGTTCCCAGCTAGCAACCAAGTACGGGGCATCAGAGCGGGAAATACTTGAAGCCATTTCGTTGACAAACCTTCCGGCAGGCACGCCTGCCATGGAATACGCCGCGGTGGTTTGGTATCAAATGAAGCGAGGAGAGGCGCTCGTTGCGCGAGAAGGGACCGAAACACGAGAGCGTGGCTTCACTGCATGGGATTCATGGACCCGCAAAGAGACAATCAACTGAAGTAGTAGCGAAACAAGTGTGAATCTTGATCCTCAAGCCAGAGTTTCATCAGGTGGCATTATTGATAGCTGTGGCCTCGGCACGAGTATCAAGAAATCCCCTACTAGCAAATGTCGTCCCCCAGGAACAAGGCGATCTAGCCACGTGACCAAAGTGAGGCCCGCGAATGACATTCTCGAAAATTCCCATAGAGAATCTTCCTCCCGCTTTCCGCCAAAAGGTCGAGAGTGTTGAAGCGCTCGGCGGTGATCCGAGTTTCTTTCAATTTGCTGCCAATGCAAATCACATCGTTGAATTTTACTGGACACATTTCTATGGAGATGTCTTCTTCAGCGGTATTCTGCCAGTCCGAATCAAGGAACTAGTCAGGCTTCGTCTCACCCTTCACTCAGGATGTAATTTTTGTCAAATAGGTGACAGCGCTTCAGCTGTTAAACATGGAGTATCACCCGATGAGATTCAAATGCTCCTGGACCCGGGCCAAGACCTTAATTTCCTCAGCGCCACCGAACAAGCAGCGATGAAATTCGCCGATCTTGTAGCATCAAGTCAGCCGGTGACGACTATTGATACAGAACTTCATGACGAACTGACTGCTCACTTTTCCGACAGTGAACTTGTGGAACTCTTCACCATCATCGGTGTTTTGACTGGCATGGGCCGTATGTTGGTAGCTTCCGGCTTCGTTCAGGCATCTTGTGCCATGTCAAGCGTTCCGTCTGCCCAGACAAAAAATCCCTAAGGTGCTGGCATCAGATCGGAGTCTCGAGGGGATATTGGTGGAATTGGGGGAAAGAGAGAAGAATTGCCTGTCACTGAAGACATGCGCGATGAGATCCCATAGCCGTGGGAGTTTCAATTTGAGCGCATCACGTTTTGTGCCTGCGATTTTCTGCGTCTCACACACTCGTTTCCTGCCGTGGGACTCATTCGGGTGCGGAAATAATGCGGCAGATGGCCTTGCGCAATTCCATTTGGATCGTTAGTCCAATGGTAACGCGGATCCCCGAAGGCAATCCGCCGGCGTTTCCGAGTGCGCGCAGGGTGCCCGCTAGATTCCTTGTCGGCCTTATCGTGGTCGCTATTGCAGCAATCCTAGGCCTAAATTTAGTCGCGCTCAAGGTCGCTATCCTGGCCTCCGACCCCGTAACAGCTCAGGCCTTTTCAATGATTCCTGCCATAGTCGGAATGCTTGTTTATGCAAGAGCGGCAAAAGAACCCATTCGCCTTGCTCGCAGATGGTGGCCTGCCGCTGGCGCTATGGCGGTGTCACTCACGGTGGTATCAACGCTGGGCATAGCCTTCGGCGTCCAGCGGGTCAGTGCTGGCATTGCTGCGCTGATGATAAGCACGACACCCATTATCGCGCTTGTCCTGGAGACGATCGTTTTTCGCCAGCGACGATCCTGGCACGGCTATGCAGGTGTTGTGATCGGTTTTTTGGGCGTTGCGGGAGTTGCACTAGTCGAACGACAAATCGGTGGAGACGCTCAACTTCTTGGTATCTTTTCCCTCCTGCTTGGAGCGTTTGGTTGGGCCTTAGGACTTATTCTCATGAAGGCAGCCGCAAACACAGCTCCGCGGTCAACACTTCTGGCTTGGACGTTCATCATTGGCGCGCCAGTGCTATTCGCAATTGGTGGACTTTCGAACGGCCTTTACGTGGCTTGGAGTTGGACGGTGGCGCTTGCAATAATGTATGCGGGAGTGTTTGCTAAGACGCTTAGTTTCCTATTGCAGATAACAGCCGTTCGGCTCGGCTCGCCAGTTCACGCAAGTCTCACTGCTTTCCTGATGCCTGTATTCGGGGCTCTAGCTGGCTTCTTGCTGTTGGGTGAAAGAATTGAAACAAGCCAGATGATTGCAGCACTTCCGCTTCTGCTCGGGGTGGGCTTAGTACTTCGTTCGTCAGTCACTGTTCAACATTTGCCTTAACTGATAGATAACTCAGTTTCACCTTCATCTACCGGTAGTCCTGCGGTTGATGCCTCGCTGTGGCGAGATCCGACCTAGATTTTGCTCCAAATTGATTATGCGCTACCCAGAGACTTGGTCCTTGCAGATGCTGTCATGTCACATCTGTGATGGCCAAGCAGCGAATGACTGGACTATCTCCAGGTACGAGTGGGTGGTGACTTAATCTCCAACCAGACTGCTTCTTCGTCCATTGCTCTGAGCGAATGATAAACGCCAATTGGATGCAAAAACCCATCGCCAGGGCCCAATTGACTCGTAACTTCACCAACGGTCATGCTCACTCGTCCTCGCACAACGTACCCCACGCTCTCGTGGTCGTGGACGTGTTGAGGCGAACTCTGCCCAGCAGGCATGGTGACCTCAACCATAAGCATGTTTTGACCCTCGCCCAAGACTCGAATCAAGGCATGCCTACTAAGTGGGTGGCCTTCAACTTGGGTGATTCGAATCTCTTCGCAGTCGTCTCGATGGATTGCGTTTTTCATCATCAGTACTCCCTCAGCAACGTTCCGAACCCATTCATCTGGTCTGTAAATCCGCAGGAGCGGAGAGCATGCCACACCGTGACCGCGTTAATTGCCATGACTGGCTTGTTCAACCAACGCTCAGCCTCATCTGCTAATCGCAGCATCGACAAGTTGGTACCGACCTGCACAATTGCCTCGATGTCTGGACCATCAATCTCCTGAAGTGTGTGACGGACCCGCGCCTCGTCAACCTCAGCGATAGCTGTTGCAGACGAACACTTCAACCCCAGCACCCGCACCACATCTAGTCCAATATCGGAAAAGTACTTGCGTGCCTGCTCGTCCGCCACCGGTTGGTACGGAGTGATCACCGCAATCTTTGAGATCCCCAAAGTGCGTGCTCCCTCTCCACAGGCCGCTGCTCCTGTCGTGACATTGAGGCCATCTGAAAGCTTTCGAACTCTGGCGACAAAAGCTTCATTTCCTTGCCTACCACCCCAGAAGGTTTCAGCAGACATTCCCATTACTAGATGATCAGGCTTGCACGTCATAACATCGCGAACAGCAGTCTCCGTGGTTGCTCGAATCTGTGCAATCAAATCCTCGAATGCTTCGTTGTCAGCAGCATTAGGCTGATCGACATACATGCGGCCAAAGTGAAAAGTGACTCCAGGAGGGCGCATGACAGAGTAATCATGTTCAACAACGGTGTTCGTCGAAGGGATTATGACGCCCATCTTGCATCGGTATCCCACGACATCTGGCATGAACTCCTCCATTCATTTCGGCAACAAAAACTTCCGGCCAGGATACCGCCTTTGCGAACACACCGATGAACGTTTGACGTTCTGATACATTCACTTTCAAGCGCGATCGTGCTTCGATCCCTCGGAAGAAATTTGTATATCCGTGTGGCCTAACAGCGACCCAGAGGCCTGGAAGTCAACTCGACTGCGGAGACCTAACAGCCCACCTCGTTACGGAAGAAGGTCCCTATTCAGTGGACGAATCGCTGGTCCGAAGGTTCTTTGGGACGGGTGGTGGGCGTTGCTCGAAACATGCTCACGAGTACGACAGAGCCGATATGCTATATATGGGTTTTGCTCGCGCGTTCGTGGGTGACCAGATTGTGAGGGTCGAACGTGGCAAACCCCATCTTCACCCTGATGTCGTTAAGGAATTGCACACAGATGTTTTGGGCAGACGGTTCATTCAAATTTCGCTTCCAACCATCGACGTACGGCAAGGATGAAGAAAGAGGGCTGGGTACCCCACACATCGGACTTGACTCAGCTGGCGTAGGGAAAGGTTGGTTCAAATCCAAATAGTGAATTCCTCGTTCCCACGCAGTCACCACGGCGTATCAACCAATCCCGAGAGGCAGTCGCGCAGTGAAAACAAGTAATGCAGGGTCTAGTGACCTACTAACCGCTACCGCTGGAGCCTTTTGTCTTATTGACAACTGGCGCGTTGCGCTTGATCAGCGTGACCAATTTCTCGACTACTACATCCGTAACGTCGCGAAGGTCATTGAAACGTTTGATGGCTACCTGAATGGTCGAGTTCTCGTTAGCGACCCCTCGTCTTCGCTCAGCTGGCATGTTCAAGCACTGTATGAATTTGAAACGGACGACGTATTGGATCATTTCCACTCGACCTTCGATCGTCAAATTAAACGAGTAAACGTCGAACTGTCCCTCGAAAAAGTTCTGGATGGTCTTGATCCATGGGTATTGGCCCACGAAGACGGCA
This sequence comes from Actinomycetota bacterium, assembly GCA_017857875.1. Lineage (GTDB taxonomy): Bacteria > Actinomycetota > Actinomycetes > S36-B12 > S36-B12 > M55B157. The sequence continues at coordinate 20,151 of JAFMCH010000001.1, forward strand.
CGCTAACGGAAGTCTGGTGTGGCCTAACTTCGCGCACAGCATCCGAAAACAAGCGGTGATGGGCAGGCCAGAGTCTTATGCTCTTGTTAACGCGCAGTATTTTCTTCTGGCAGCATCGCGCTTTTTCGATCAAGTCTCAATGGGAGTCCCAGTCGCCAGCGTGGCGAGCGGACGGGGGCCGATCATGTCGGAAACAGCACCAAGTTCGAAATCGCTTTGAACATTGACGGACACGCCCGAATCGTGCTTCCCAGAATCATCGATTTCTCGAACCCCGGTGGGAATCCTGGATTGCTTGAGCATCGGACACAGACTGACTACGATCTTGCGCACAGATGCGAGTCCAGAAAGAACCAGCCAAGCCAACGTTCCTACGATCGAAACGCACCTTCCTAAGTGGGTACGAATTCCACGGACAGGTCGAAACGCGCCGAGTTCACCCTTTCGACCTTTTACAGAACAAGTTTAGCCAGGACGATCCCCGACGGTCCGATTCGAGTCGGCCACAATGTTCCAGTCGTCGTCATTTAATGGTGCGCGAATGCAACGTCCATAGTGCTTCGAGCCCAGGACGCGAAGCACGCTTGGATCGGAGCGACACTTGTCCATACGAAGGGGACAACGACCGTAAAGAAAACACCCTTCGGGCAACTGAGTGGGATCGGGAATTTCGCCTGAGAGCATTCGTAGTCGCGACGGCGAAACAGAAACATCCGAGTCAAGAAATGCGGCCAGAAGCGCCTGTGTGTAAGGGTCTTGGGGATTTTGGACAACTGCCTCAAGGGGCCCCTGCTCTCGAATCTGACCCAAGTACAACACTGCAACTCGATGAGCCAAATAAGAAACCGTGGACAAATCATGCGAAATATACAAATAGGAAAGTCCATGAGTCTCCTGCAGATCATGAAGAATTTCCAAGATTTGCGCTTGCACAGAAAGGTCAAGTGAAGACGTGGGCTCATCCAAAACTACTAGGGCTGGTCGCGTGATTAGTGCGCGGGCAATGCCCACTCGCTGTTGCTGCCCACCGGAGAGTCCTCGTGGTAGGCGCTCAGCCTGATCAGCATTGAGTCCCACTTCTTCAAGTGTTGCACGCACCCTGTCGCGCAGATCGGCTCGCGACAGTGAAGGCTCATGAATCTCAAGTGGCTCTGCAACAATGTCACCAACACGCATCTTTGGATTCAGTGATTCGTAGGGTTCTTGGAATACGACCTGCATCTTTGCACGCATGGCGCGGAGTTCTGAATTGCTCAAGGTCAGCAGATCCGTGCCGTCAATTTTAATGGTGCCAGCGTCAGGCTCGATTAAGCGCAGGATGAGCCTGCCAATGGTGGACTTACCTGATCCGCTCTCACCAATTAACGCCAATGTTTCGCCACGGTCAATCTCCAAAGACACATCATTCACTGCATGAACAGTGCCTCGTCCGGTCCTTGGGAAGGACTTAGTCAAACCCTCAACTGTTAACAGTGGCATCAGCGCAGACCTCCTGCTCATTAACGTGGCATCTGACCTCTCTGACGCTTCCACCATCTGCAAACGCGGGTCGCAATTCCGGAACCTCTTTGCGACAACGGTCAATTACAAAAACGCATCGATCTGCAAATGCGCATCCAGGTGGGTAGTCAATTAAACTAGGAACTCGACCCTCAAGGGTCTGTACTTTGGTCCCCCGCCGTGGAACTGACTGCAAGAGGCCCCGTGTGTACGGATGAGCTGGACGAGCAAAGACTTCACTGACAGCACCCGTCTCAACAACCTTTCCGGCGTACATCACCACAACCCGGTCGCAATATTGCGCGACAACACCTAAGTCGTGGGTGACAAGGAGCAAAGAACGTCCCTCGTCAACGGTTTTGCGTCGCAACAAGTCCAAGATCTGGCGTTGGATCGTTACGTCCAACGCTGTTGTCGGTTCATCCGCCACGATGAGTTCGGGGTCCAAGATCAGTGCCAGAGCGATAACCACACGCTGGGCCATCCCACCGCTAAGTTCGTGAGCATACCCATTCAAGATTCGCTCCGGGCCTGGAATACCTACGGCTTCCAGCATCTCTACCGCGCGTTTGCGTGTCGACCGACGGGAACTTCTTCCTTCATGCGCCTTGATGACGTTGTGAAACTGCCTGTGAATCTTGTAGATCGGATTCAAGGCTGCAAAGGGATTCTGAGCGACGAAACCAATTTTGTCTCCGCGAACCTGTCTGATTTCCTTTTTCGTCATCTTAAGTAAATCTTGTCCATCGAGGAGGACCTCGCCTGCAACAACTTTTCCCGGAGGTCTAATCAGGCCCAATAAAGCCCGTATCGTGGCAGACTTTCCACAACCACTTTCGCCAACAATACCTACCATCTCTCTACGGTCAGCGCTGAACGACACCGCATTAACTGCCTTTACGATTCCACGTGCACTGTCGTAACTGGCGACAACGCCTCGCACATCCAACAACCTAGGCGTACTCATCAGCGCTCATTCTCCTGTCTCATCTGGAGTCCGTCTGCGACTAAATTAAAGGCCGCAACAGCAATTAACACGGCCATACCGGGGAATACGATGACCCACCAGTCACCAGACGTAATCGAACGCACTCCCGTCTGGATCATCAATCCCCAACTTGGATTAGGGGGGGAGACGCCGACACCTAGAAAACTCAATGCAGCAATAATTCCGATGGCTTGCGCAGCTGCAAGGGATGTTTGCGATAAAACGACACCGATAACGTTTGGAAACATGTGCTTCCTCATAACTCGCAAGGGTGTAGCTCCGACAGCTCTCGCGGCCTCTATGAATCGGCTTTCGCGAAGGCTGAGTGCTTCGCTGCGAACTAGACGCATGAAGCGCGGTACGTTAACGATGAGGATAGCTATGATCACATTCTCAAGTCGATTACCCATCAACGTCACAATGGCAATCGCGAGGACTACAAGCGGAAACGACTGGAAGACATCAAGCCCGCGCATAATACGTTCAGACCAAGGTCCCTTGGTACTCGCCAGCAGACCAAGCGGCACACCGACCAGAGCACTTAAGAGCGTACCAATTAGTGCTAGCGGGAGGTCTCGAGCAGCTGACGCAATGGTTCGCGAGAATACGTCAAAACCATTGGAGTCCGTTCCGAACCAATGCAAAGAGGAGGGCGGCTGGAGCACATTCAGCGGGTCGGGGCGCGTCGGACTGTATGGCAACGGTAAGAAGAATCCAGCCAAAAGCATGAGCACAACAACACTTAAACCAATACCGATCCCCGGTTGGTCCCGCAGCACACGGAAAGATGCCTTCAGCGTTTCCCCAGATCTATGTCGTAACTCACCCATGAATACTCCTTAGAACCGTACTCGAGGGTCAAGTAGAACGATAAGCACGTCCAGCAACAAGAAGAGGGTGATAGTGACGAAGCCGGCTGCCAAAATGAATCCTTGAATGACCGGAATATCCAGAGAGAGAATGGCGCTCAACGCCCAGTTTCCTACACCTGGCCAAGAGAAAATCGTTTCGATGATGGCAGCCCCACCAATCAGAGCCCCGAAGAGAATCGCTCCATAGGTCAGAATGGGAGTACGAGCTTGGAGAAAAGCGTAATAGACCACTTTCCGCTCCGGTAAGCCGCATGCCCTCGCGAACTCCACCTGCGTCGAATCCAGTGCTATCGCCATGGTAGACCGCGCTGTCTTTCCAAAATAGGCTGCATAAACAATTCCCAAAGCCAATACAGGCAGGAATAAGTGCTGGCCCGCCACGAAAAAGGCGTTTACATCACCGGCAATCAACGTATCTATGAGCAAGAAACCTGTTGTCGTGTCGACCGCGACATCCGAGAATCCCAGTCGCCCGACAGGAGCTGGGGCGACACTCCAAAGATAGAACAGGAAAAAAATGAGCAATAGAGCCATGAGAAAGTCCGGAATCGACTGAAACAGAGTTACGGTTCCGCGAGTAATCTGATCTACCTTTCGACCCCGATAGTAGGCACCAAGCACGCCCAAAAATAGACCGACAATTCCCGCGACTATGAGCGCCAGGATCACTAACTCCATCGTTGCGGGTAGACGCTCACTCAATTCAGCCAATACCGGCTCGTTCGAGAAGAAGGACCGCCCCAAGTCGCCACGTACCACACTTCCTACGTAGGAGAGATAGCGCGCACCGAGCGGATCATTGAGACCAAGTGATGCCTCGATTTTCGCAATTTCCTCGTCCGATGCGAAATCCCCCGCAATCGTGATTGCTGGATTACCTGGCATTAGTTCCAATAGGAGAAAGGACAGAGAGACCAAAATGAACAAAGAAACCGGAATGAGAAGGAGGCGCTTGCCAACCAACTTGAACAAACTCATTGCGCTCCTTTCCCAACATCGACAGTGTAACGATCGAATCCGCTAGCGCTGTTGAACTGACCACTTCCCATACTTCAACTGTCCCCGACCATGTTCACAAAACCGTCTAGCATGGAAGCGAGCGTTTCCGGGTTGTCCTGCATAACCCGATGGTCGGCCATTGGTATCTCGGCGAGGACGCTTTCGCTTAGTATTGAACCCAACCGGAAAAGCTTGTCTCGGCCGAAAACTGCAGATCGGTCGCCTCGAACTGCGAGGGTTGGACATTCAACGCGAATTTCATTCCATATCGCAGGCACTAGTGCATGTTCGGTCTCGCCTGCAGCGGCTTTCGAATACGTTCCTTCCCAGCTTCCGCTATCACTTTCGCGAAAAGCATGCCCAGCATAAGACTCTTTTTGGGCGGTACTCCACAACGAACTAAACGGCATCGATGCTAGTGCTTCTTCTCTGCTCGAAAAGGAGTGTTCGTGTTCAAGTTCTCTCTGCACGCGGGCGTTAATGGCAGGATCCAGGGACAATCCAGGATCAATTACTGCTAGACCGCAGACCAAGTCCGGTCGAGCAGTTGCAACAAGTAATCCAATATTTCCACCCGTGGCGCCGCCGACAAGTATTACCGGGCTTGAGCTGAGTCGCTCGATAATTGCAATTACGTCGTTGGTGTAGTCCGTGAGTTGGTAGCCGCTATTCGGCCATTCAGATTTTCCATGGCCACGAAGGTCTACCGCGACAATACGATTTTGCAGTTTGGATTTTGCCACCATGAAATCCCACACATGAGCATTTGCCCGATTTGGGTGGAGAAGCACCAGCAGCGGTTCCGTACCAGGCCACTCTAAACTGTGGAACCGCAAACCATTAGCGTCCAGAAAGCCACTGATTCCAGGACCTTTCACGACGATAACCGAGTCGATTCCCGAAAACGCGACTTCGACATAATGCGCACCCTCCTCAATAGCCTCACCAATGGATGATCGTCAATCCGAAGGCAACATGACACTGGATGAAGTGAACTTTCAACGCCCTACCTTGAGCTCTGCACCAAAACTTCGCGTACGAATGCACCTAGAGTTACACGAACGGGCATCTTCGGCCGTCGAGTCCATGTTTGATATGCCATCAATTTGATTTGCGGCAAAGACATCCTAAGACGCTGTCCCCCCAGGGTGGCCTAGACACGGTGAGGGAAAGTTGCTTGGCTACCTGACGAAGTCACTTCGCACTATCTGTTCACTTCCTGTTGATAGTGCGAAGTGACTCGCCAGCCGACCTATCTACTTGGACCTCCGAAACTCGAAATTCCGAAGATCAGGATTTGCTCAGTTGAAAAACCAAGACCGATCCGTGTGGTGTGTTTGCGAACCCAGACACATCACTACCAAGTGCGACAACGTTCGATCGCTCTACCAGATATACAACCGGCATATCTGTCACGATTAAATCCGAAATCTCTCTAATCAGATCTTGTCGCTCAGGCCCTGGTGAAGTCTCTTCAAGCTCTGACAGTAACTCGTCATATCGAGCGCTGTTGTATTTATGAGTGTTTTGGAAACTCTCGGAATTATTGTAAAGACCCGCAGAATACAGTGGATCAGCTAGCGCCGGCGGCTCCAAATACACAATCGATTCGTATTCACCGGCAAAGAATAGATCCGAAAATTCCGTGCTACCGGGCACAATATTAACGTCAGTAGTGACACCGATATCGCTCATAAACGCCTGTATCTGGATTGCAATGGACTCGGCATGAGCACCAGGTCGGGTTGGACTAGCCGTGATCGTGAATGACAGATCTGACAGGCCTTTGTCCGCCAAGATCTGGCGTGCCAATTCTGGATCGTAGTCCAATGTGAGGAGACCGTCAGAGTTCTCTAGATACACATCACCCATTCCGGTCGTCGATGGACTGGCGAAGCCCAGATAGATACCTTCGACGAGAGCCTCGCGATTGATTCCCAGGGAAATGGCCCTACGTACTTCAGGATCATCAAACGCTTCGAAACTCGAGTTCAACATGAGCATATCTCGGTTAGCTGACACGCAGTTGTAGACTTCGACGTTCTCAGCACTCTGCAACTCGCTGTATTCCTGGAACGAGAGGCGGTCAGCGTAGTTAACTTCGCCTGTCGAAATCAACTGTGATCGAATTGACGATTCCGACACATTCCGGATTACCATTCGATCGAAGTTTCCGCGACGATCTTGATCCCAATAATTAGGATTCTCCTCGTAGACGGTCTCTTCTCCCGGTACGAAACTCTCGAGAACCCACGGACCGAAGTTTGCGGTATTCGTTGTCAACCAAGCATCTACGTCACCGCCTGCTTGGGCTTCAATCTCGGTCCAGTCAAGAACGGCGAACATGGGGTAGGAGAAGAGGGAGACATCAAGCGCGGTTGGACGGATGACGTTAACTTGAACAGTCTGGTCATCTACCTTGACGAAGGTTTCCTCCTCCTTAAACTTACCGACGGAATTCGCCAAGAATCGGACGACGCCTGACTTCTCCACAGCTCGGTTCCAACTCTTAATCACGTCGTCAGCCGTCATCACGTTCCCGGCACCGCTGGTGACTCCTTCTCGGAGGGTGAACGTTAGAGTCCCATCCTCCGCAACGGCCCATGACTCAGCAAGACCTCCCCTAATATTTTCGGTAGTGGCCAATTGCTCGCATCCGTTGCCAGCCAATCCAGTTGCGTCGTAGTAGACCAATTTCGATCCCCACTCATACATCTGTGTCCGACTTGAGTCACCTTGATACGTGCCCCACACGTCTAACGACTCAGGAACAGCTGCCGCTGCGTATACAAATGTTTGACCTTCCGGAGCCGTGGTGGGTGCCGTGGTGGGTGAAACTGCTCCGGTTGTTTCCTCGGATGACGACCCGCCTGAACAGGCCGCCACGAGAAAGCTGAGAGAAACCAAAGAAACGCCTACTCGAAACTTACCGCCAGTTTTACGCTTCACTCGCGAAAACCTTCCCATCGACCAATGTCACGTATTGGAGTTCGTGACACTTGGATTCTTGTTGTCTGTCGACCAAAAAGCACTGCCGTTATACGTAATACATTTTTTCGAAAGTACCGGAGCGCCGAGTCACTGTCAACGGGTTTTTGATATCTCGCTTAGGGCTGACCTGCCCCTAGCGGAGTGAAGCAACGACTTCGAGAGTTCGGGGTTGTTGTTGTTCCAACTTGGCGTGAACTCGTTCGGTGTTCAGTAGCCGACGGAGGAGTGGGGCCGGTAGGTGTTGTAGTGCCCCCTACTAGTGACGCCACCGATAACACGTGGCCTCCGTGACCTGCAGGTGCTGACACACCTCCACCAAAGGCGTCCCCTCACCGAGCAGGTGGTCAGCTTCCCGCAACTTGCGAACAATCTGTTCTGGGGTGTCATGCCTACGCTTCATATTGTCCTCCTCGCCCATCCGAGCGATCGTGGACTCGCAAAGCAACTGGATAACCAGCAGGGGTCAGGTAAGTCGGGCTGAGAACGCCCTTCGAGCTTGATGCAAATCGGCTTTGTCGCAAGCCAACGGCCAAACGTTCTCCCAGAGATCATCGTTCGAGGCGTTTTCGAGCACTCTCAGATAAAAACTTGATCAACGAGAGAACCAATTTCTTCCGCGGCAGTCGATGAAACCTCCTCACGTGATTTCCCGAAGAGACTAGTCCTGATAGCAACCACGGGTAGGTCTGGGAGACCGTAACGAGTTGCTACCGCTGTTGCGATCTCTGCTACCGCCCCTGTCACTAAACAAACTGCGAGTATCCCAACATCATTCGCATACACAGCATCCCTGACTCCTCTTGTTGTACAGGTTATGCAGTCGCCAGCGGCCACTATCATGATTTGGCTTCCACCTAACGTTGCAGCTACCCAAAGATCAGGTTGTGGATTGTCAAGTGGATTCAGGTCAATTCGCCGGAACGCAGCAAGCGGGGCGCGGTTTGATAGTGAGTTCTCCGCCGCGTCGAGCATTCCCTGGCCCCACAAGCTCGACTTATTCAAAGTTCCATCAACTAGCGCTATCTGCGAGTGATGATGTGCCAGAACCCTGGGAGCAAGGTCACGGTAACTGAATACCCTGGCAGTCGGGTTAACCAGCTCCACGTCAGGATCCATTTGGCTGAACTCTCTGCACTCTTTTCGTGATCGTTTCACCCTGACCAAAGAAGACAGCGGTGTAGCCGCCGAACTGGCCGCCTGCAACAAAGATCTTCACCCTGTCATGACGATCAACCATTGTTACTCGCGTGCTTTGCTCGAGCCAAACAGGAGGACGAAGTTGATCCACGTACCCGTACAAGCCCCTACCCACCAAATCCTGAGGATTCCTTGCTGAGCTTTCGACTAAGGCGCTTACAACGTCATCCCTGTTCCATCCAGCCTCATCGAAAACTGAAGCGTGCTGAGGAGACAAGATGAGCCAAAGATCTGATCGAAAGAATGCGTTATATGTACCAGCCAAAGCGATGCCCTCGGCGACCGTTTCAACGATTGATTCCGGCCTAGTGTCCCCCATCTCAGTGAGCACCACAGGCGGGTCTGCCGCAAAAGCACTCACCCACGATTCCTCAGCATCAAACCCTTCTGAAATGTGCCAAGAACCCCATGGACTATCAATGATATTTTCGGTGAAACACAGACCCCGCGACATCGGGCTTCCGATAGTTGAGTGAGGCATGCCGCCCGACGTATGGCTCGCGATATTGCGCAGGCAAAGCATAGCTGCTCTACCAATCGTTGCGCTGGATCTGCTCGATCCGCTGAGAACTTCCCAAGCACCCTCGAGGCCCACCTCACTTGCTAGCGGGCCGTTGACAACGAAAATCGGAACTTGGCTGCTTGCGGTCGTAGCTACTCGATCCAAGTTGAAGCCTGGGTCCGAAATCGCCTCAATTGCTGCTTCAACCACGGGGAAATAGGCAGAGGTGCATCCAGCCATAACTGCATTGGCCGCAATTAGTTCTCTCGTGGCACGCGCACCCGACGGTTGCATCGTGGCAACCACGTAGTCCTTTGAATCCAAGAGGAAGCCCAACATCTCCTCCACCCGATGTCGGGTAGGTGGAACGACCGGCAGGCCATCGGACCACTGCATTTCAAAACAATATTCGACTAAGTCCATCGCCTTCTCGATCGTCCTTCGGATACGTCCCACGGGGAAATAGACCCATACAAGACATCTGACTATCGCACAGGTGGTACGCATGCATCAGAGGTTTAGCTAAAGATCGGTTTCGCCACGTCTGTAGAGATCAAATCAACACGAATCGAAACGGCGCTGCGTCTGTATCGTGGTGTTCATGGACTGTCAGCACCTCCCGCAATTCTGATTCCTATGAACCAGTCAGAGATAACTGACCGCGTGGCGTGGCACTTTACTTTGTCTTGGACGTCTCGATCGCGTAATCATCACAGTGCTAATTGCACTGCTCATCCTTTTCCTATCGGGTCACCATGCTTGCCTCTGTTCCGGTCGCGTCTACTTGCGCATGTACCAACCCGATAGTCGCTATGGTCCTGTCTATTGTGATTCTGGGTGCCTTCCCCGATGTGATCAGCGTGCTGGACGCCCCGTTCGTGATTGCTGGCGTTGCCATGGCTATCTGGGACGATCGACGAAAGGACGGCGTGCGTGACTACACCATCAGCTAGCAGTGCCACTCCAACACACGACGAAATCAAAGCCTGTGCACGGCAATATGGATGGCTGCTGTCGCCTGATCAACTCGATGAACTGGCTGCTGCCATCACCGGACTTTCAGGTTCATACGTCCGACTGCAACAACTTCACGAATCCGCGCACGAAGACCAGCCAACCTCAGTACGCGATTGTGGCGTGGCTCCGGATATCAATGACAGCCAAGCTTGGTCCTGGCTCTGTGACATCCACGAGCAGGACACAGGTCCTCTCACGGGGACCTCGGTCGCGATTAAGGATTCGATTGCGGTGGCTGGTCTGCCAACGATGATGGGTTCTGAGTTACTCAACCAGCCAGATACACGTCACGTTGCGCGCCAGGATGCAACCGTTGTTCGCCGACTTCTGGGGGCGGGAGGCATCATCCGCGGAAAGTCGACGACTGAAGACCTGTGTATCGGTGGCTCTTCCTGTACATCAAAACCGCACAGGCTCGAGAACCCGCATCTTGCGGGCAGATCAGCGGGCGGATCATCATCGGGAAGCGCGGTTCTTCTCGCCCAACACGAAGTTGACCTGGCACTCGGAGCCGATCAGGGCGGATCGATTCGAATCCCGGCCGCACTGTGCGCGCTGGTGGGTCTCAAGCCAACATTCGGCTCTATTCCCTTTACCGGGGTGCAAGGACTTGTCTGGAGCATGGACCATGTCGGGCCGATGGCTCGATCTGTGCGAGAGGTAGCGGTAGCCCTTGACGTCCTGTCCGGTGATGACGGTATCGACCGTCGGTCACGTGGAGTCGCTCCGACGTCAGCCTTGGCCACACTGGATCAAAGCGTTCGCGGACTCCGCGTCGGAATCCTGCAAGAAGGCTTCGATCTGACTCGGGCCGGCGAGGCGGAATTCCCGGGGTCAGTTGCAGCAGCTGACCTTGTGCATCAACGAGCTTTGGCCCTAGCAGCTTGTGGGCTGGACGTCATCGACGTGTCGCTGCCCATGCACGCTGATGCTCAGCACATTTATGGACCACTCCTCGTCGAATCCGCAGCCACAAACATATGGGGATCAAGGGGCCTAGCCAGCGCCGATCTTGGACCGCAGGGGGACACGCCCGTCGTCAGTATCGATCGAGCCCTGCGCCGCTATCCAGAACTTGCATCCGACCCTACGAAGCTGCTCGCAATTGCCGGCACGCTGTTTCATGACAAACACGCAGGAGAGTCTCTGGAAGCGGCGACAACCCAGGTACTGGCACTTCGACGAATCTACGATGAAACTCTCAACACGGTCGACGTGCTCGTACATCCGACGACGGCACCTGCCGGCGTGAGCGGTTTTCTACCCGACTCTGCAACGGGTGTCATCAGCGAAAGCCTCGCCTACTTCGCGAATACCTGCCCGACCAATCTCACCGGACACCCGGCCATCACCGTGCCGGTCGGCACCGTGAATGGCGCGCCGGTGGGAATGCACATCACCGGCCGCCATCACGACGAAGCCACCCTGTTGCGTGTCGCGCTTGCGGTGGAGGAATTTGTCAGCCGGTAAGGGCCGCACCTCGCGCTACGTCACCGGTAGCCGACCCATCATTGAGGACCTCAACAGCCAGGAGTTCAACACGGTATGTGTGCTCGAGTGATCGACCTAGTACGGGATCGGTCATCCGAATTGTCCACTCCTGCGCGAATCGCAGCTTCTCCTCAATCGATACCACGGTCCCGCTGAACAAAATAACCGCACCCGGCACGGGCACAACGCTTTCACGCACACCCTGAAGCATTTCATCCGGCGCCCAAAACTCCGACACAGATGCTTCCTGGTACTTAACTCGCTCGCCAGAATCGACAACCCAACACTCCATCGAGATCTGATCCCAATGGTCCTTCACGTCTTCCCACCGCCACGCATCGGGTGAAAACACGTTAGGTGTCACCTGCTTTGCCCAGGGAATATCGTGACCCTCAAGTGAGCGATCAGTGTGATCGGAACCCACCGTGACATACACGGTGCCATCGGCATCTTGGATCGTGACGATTTCGACCTCGCCGCTTGTCTTGGGTCGTTGCACCGAGATCACATCATCAGTCAACGTGGCCCACATACTGATGGGCATAACCAAGGGTGGACGATCGCAGATGAGTTCCTTGACGCCGAGTTTGTAACACTCTTCCAAATGCGCCTGCATTTTTGCTGTGTCGCGCATCGTGAAACCTAGGTTGTAGCAGCGCACAAAGTCGATATCAATTGGTGTAACAGTTTCGTCGAGTTCGTGAATGCGCAATGATCTAATCGACATTTCGTCTCCAGGGTGTTTGATTGAAGTGGTTAAATATTGTAGTCATTCACGTTCAGTGTGTTTCTTCGCCGCCGGACACGTTGAGAGCATCACCAGATATATAGGCAGCGTCATCACTTGCCAAGAACGCGCAAGTACCAGCAATATCTGCAGGTAAACCATTACGGCCCAAAGGAATACGCGAGAGCATTCCGTCCATATACTCCTCCAAGGTCTGACCAAGCAACTCGGAGAAGTAGTCGTTTTGCCACGACCCGAGACCCGTGGTCACATGGTTGGGGCACACCGCATTGACCGTGATGTCATGCGGACCGAATTCAATTGCGGCGGTCCGCGTGAATCCGATAACACCGTGCTTACTGGATACGTAGGCACCGGCATGTGGAAAACCAGACTTGCCGCCCTGGGAAGAGATGTTGATGATGCGGCCACCTCTACCCTGACGAATCATCTGCTTGCCAGCATGTTTTGCGGCCAGAAATGTTCCGGTGAGGTTGACGCCCAGCACAACGTCCCAGTCAGCAAGATCTGTGTCAACGATCGGGCTCATCAAGTATCCGACACCGGCATTATTGATCAAGACATCGACACCGCCGAAGGCGGATACAGTGGCAGCAACAGCTGCTGCCACCTGTTCCTCTTGCCTTACATCACAGGTGATGGCCGCTGCTGAACCGGGCCCACACTCATTGAGGTATGCAACCAAGGCGTCCATCTCTGATTGGGCCGGCACTCCGTGCTCGGGAAACTGATCACCCTGGGGTCGATCAAGATCCGCAATCATCACGTGCGCCCCCTCCTGCACGAAACGAAGCGCTATGCCCTCACCGAGTCCCCGACGCCGGCCTGCTCCGGTAATCAAGACCGCTTTACCTGCTAGTCCGCGCATAACCTCTAGCCTTCCAATTCTTGGGTAACCACAAACAAGGGACTCTCAGCAAACTCGGCAAACTGAGAGGCGATCTGCTGCATCTGCGGGCTTTGAACATCCGTGCCAAGCGACGAAATGTCGGTCACCTCGATAACTTCAATGTAGTCGTACGGGCTTTCACCGCCGCCCAAAAGACCCGAGGCGGCAAAGACACGAAAGGAATGGACTGACGGCAGATCGCGAACGGTAGGAATGTCGCGCGTAAGGGCCCAGTCTTCATAAGCCTCAATGCTCACTCCGTCTCGCAGATTGAATAGGACTACGACATGGGCCATGTTGAGATCTCCTCTATTGTCCATACTCGATCGGGGTCGGTTTGCTGAATCATTCGTACCTGTTCGGACTGACTCGTGCCGTCATTGCGCCAGAGAACCTCGGCCGGGTTAGTCATGGGATGTTCTCCTGTGTCGGCGGACACCACTAGGTGCCCCTGAGGTTGTGGTGGCCTGGCCGCATAACCCGACCTGTGCTCGACAACCTTCAGAACATTCGGGTGTGCGTAATACATTCCGTATGCCATGACTAACCCTTGCGCAAAATCATCCGGATGAGCGCGCTCAAAAGTCGTGAGTGCCTCAGCCAAAGCTTCGGCTTTCTCTCTGGGCGGCAGAGCCCACTTTGAAATGCGTTCCCATGCCTGCAACATTGATGCATTGGCACCGATTGATGCCTCATCTAGATCAAGATCTGCAGCACACGGCCATTGCCCATCACCAGGGAGAACTCCGGCCAAGAAACACAGTTGGCTAGGCGTCACGACAATGCTCCAACCAGTTGATCAGCGGCACGAAGCGCGATCGCCTGCATCGTCGGTGTGGGATTGACAGCCGCAGCGCTGGCAAAGACAGATCCGTCGATGATCAGCAGATTCGGTACGTCATGAGACCGACAGTCAGCATCCACGACGCTCGACCTCGGATCTGTTCCCATTCTCGCCGTACCCATCAAGTGGAATCCCGCACCGGGCAACACTCGAGTGGTCACCGTTTCGCGGGCGCCGGCTTGATTGAGTAGTTTCTGTGCCGCGGCGATGCCATGGTCGAGCATCCGCTCGGCATTTTCCTCAACTTGATAATGCATGCGAGCTGCCGGCACGCCGAACCGATCGGTTATTGACGCGTCGAGGCTAATGAAATTGTGGTCGACCGGCAGATCCTCACAGGTAACCGCCAAGGTAGCGCTGTGTCCGAATACGGTGTCAAAACGTTGGTGATGCGAAGCTCCCCAGGAAATATCGAGGCCGAACCCACCGAGGGCGGTCAGCAGTGGCCCCTGCGAACGCGTCAATTGCATTTCATAGCCGCGTAAGAAGCCTCGATCAGGGTCGGTCTCATAGAAATGCTGCGAAAGCAGCGCAAAAGCATCATTGCCGGACCAACCATCAACCCGATCATCCCAAATCCCGGTCACACCAGCGATGGGATGCAGCATGAGGTTGCGGCCGACTTGGCCGGATGAATTCGCGAGACCGTTGGAGTGATCACCGTTAGCACTTGCCAGCAGCAGCCTTGGCGTACCAATGCCATTGCAGGCCACGACGATGTAATCACCCGCAGTCTCGTGCTGATGACCGGATTCATCACACCAATGAACGCTTTTGGCTAGCCCCTGGTCATCAGTAGATATGCGCGTAGCAGATGCACCGGTAATCAGTTTCGCCCCTAGCGCCAGCGCCAATGGCCAGTACGTGTTGTCCGCCGAAGCTCGCGCCCCGCTGAAGCAGCCCATTTCGCACGGTCCACATCCATTGCAGGCCGGACGACCGTTGCGCGGCTCGGTAAGAATTTGACCGTCGGTGGGCCACCAGTGCCAACCGAGTTGATTCAGTGCTGCGGCTACGCGCTTACCCGCGCCACCTAGTGGTACCGGCGGTGTCTGTCGGGGTGTTCTCGGTGGGTTTCCAGGGTCACCGCTGCGACCTGAGACCCCCACGATGTCATCGTTCATCTCGTAGTACGGGGCTATGTCCCAGTATGTGAACGGCCAATCGGCTCCTACACCATCGAGACTATGAACACGGAAATCTGATGGGCGGAAACGTGGTGCGTGTGCTGACCACAACACGGTGCTACCGCCAACCCCATTGTAAATCGCAGGTTTGATCACCGAGGTGTCGTCCATGATGGGGTAATCGGCGACCCCTTTGCGGATATTGGGATTCGCAGACCGAGACGTCAGACGCTCTACCTCCCAATCGGCCCTCGCGCTCGGCGTACTTGCCGGTGGCGTCCAGTGGCCGCGCTCAAGACAGACGACGTCCATGCCAGCGGCTGCTGCCCGCCAAGCAAAAGCCGCGCCGGTGGCACCAGCGCCGACGATGACCACGCGGGTCTTAGCCGAGGGTGTCACCCGACAACACTCGCTCCGCTCAAAATCCCCTCGACCGACTTCCAGCACCGGACGAGGTGATCTGGCTCAGTAATCTGGAGCAACTGAGGCTCCTCGCGACAACGATCCTCGGCGAACGGGCAGCGTCCAGCCAAATAGCAGCCCTTGGGCAGGTCGATCGGACTTGGGATCTCACCTTCCAGTGCACCCAGATGTTCTCTATCGACGCGGCGATCCAGTGGATCGTGGAAGAGAACGGAATCCAAAAGTGCTCGAGTGTAGGGGTGCTCGGGGTGAGCGAAGACCTTTGATGTGGGACCCATCTCGACGATCTGCGACAGGTACATCACCGCGACGTCCTGACACAACTCGCGAACCGTACTGAGATCATGCGAGATGAAAATGAACGACAGGCCCAAGCGTTCTCTCAGGTCCTTCAACAAGGCGATCATCTCGACTCGAGCTACTGGTGGAAGCGCTGACGTGGGCTCGTCGAGCACCAGAAAATCCGGTTCCGTGGACAGTGCCCGAGCCAGACACACGCGTTGCTGCTGACCTGCGCTCAGCCCAGACGGACGCGAACCTCGGACATCGGCAGAGAGTCCAACCTGGTCCAACAACTCACTGACGCGTTGAGCCTTCTCGGCCTTGGACATCTTGGTGTGTAGGTCCAGCGGTTCACTAATCGCCTTTTCTACCGACCATCGCGGATTAAGCGAGTCAAACGGGTCTTGAAAAACGACCTGAATCTTCGACCGGAATTCGCGGAACTCACGCGTACTCATGGCCGTAAGGTCGGTGTCGCGGAACCAGATGTCACCCTCATCTGCCTCAAGGAGACGCAGAATCAGTCGACCGACTGTCGTCTTGCCGCTGCCACTCTCACCCACCAGACCAAGAGACCGCCCCTGCATGACCGTGAGCGATACATCGGATACCGCGCTAAGCACCTTGCCGTCGTCAAGTTTGAAGGTCTTGCGTAGACCCTCGAGACGAATCAGTGGCGTCTGGGACCCTGCTTCCTGGCTCGCAGTTTCCGCCTGTGCACGCTCACCCGCAAGGGACAATACTTTTTTGCTGTATGCGTCAGTAGGGTTCGCAAAAAACTCTCGGGTGGGGGCATCTTCCACCAGCTTGCCGTTCTCTAGGACCAGAACGCGATCACAATAATTGGCGACAATGCCAAGATCCTGTGTGACGAGCAAGACAGCCGTTCCCGTTTCCTCGGCTCGTTGCCACATGCGATCAAGGAACTGTGCCTGAATCGTCACGTCAAGTCCGCTCGTTGGCTCATCGGCAACGAGGAGTTGCGGCTGTGCACTCAGCGCCATGGAAATGAGTGCACGTTGAGCCATACCGCCGGAAAGTTCATGCGGGTACGCCTTGATCCGACGCTGCGGATCGTTAATACCCACGTTCTCCAATAACTCAATCGCATGATCTTGTGCCTGGGCCTTAGAAGCATCGACATGCGCTCGATACACCCGCCCGATCTGCGTGCCCACATTCTGAAAGGGATTGAGTGACTGCCGAGGTTTCTGCGTGATCAATCCAATGGACCGACCACGGATTTCACGCAGCTTCTCCTCAGGTAGCGTCAACAGTTCTTGACCCATAAAATCAATACTCCCTGACACTCGGCCCGGATAACGGGCGAGGGCAAGAAGACCGAGAGCCAGCGAAGTCTTGCCCGATCCGCTCTCACCGATGAGGCCAACGATCTCACCGGAGTTCAACTCTAAATTCACGCCATTAACTGCTGTGAACGAACCTTGCACCGTGGGATAAGTGACGGTGAGACCCTTGGTAGCGAGAATGCGCTCATTCATGATGTAGCAACCCGTCGTTCGATTGCATTACTCAAGGCGGCAAAACCAACCACCGTTAATGACACGGCGATGCCCGGGAACAACGAGGTCCACCATTCACCAAGCACGAGTTGTGGCGCGCTGTTGGCAATCATCAATCCCCATTCAGGATTCGGTGGACGTACGCCCGCACCAACGAAGGACAGCCCAGCGGTCAACAAGATGCCAAAGCCCACCGTGACCGATAGTTGAATCAGCGATGGGGTGAGTGAGTTCGGCAACACATGCTTGATTGCGATCTTCAAGTCAGAATTACCCGCCGCACGAGCCGCCTCGACATATGCGCGTTCGCGCTGGGTGAGTACTTCCGCACGTGTCAAACGAATGAAGATGGGGGTGTACAAGAAGGTCAGCGCGAAGATCAAGTTGGTGAGATTTCGTCCCGACAGTGCAACGAGCACCATGGCCAGAATGAAAACCGGGAAGGCCTGCAAGACATCGGACACGCGCATGATGAAGCCAGAGAAGACGCCCCGGTAAAAGCCAGCCATAAGACCTATGAACGTGCCAAGGATTCCGGAGAGCACCGCGGCACTGACAGCCAGCGTCACGTCGATCCGCGGTGCAGAGATCACGCGACTAAACACATCCAGACCAGATGTGTCCGTACCGAACCAGTAGGTCGTCGACGGTGGCACACTCGGCGGGCCGACCGGAACCGTGGGGTCGTAGGGAGCAATGGCTTCGCCAAAGGCAGCGAGGAACAACGCGATACCGACGATGATGGCACCGGTAACAAGAAGCTTGTCGTGATACCACCTGCGTGCCTTAATCTTCTTATCGGCGAGATTCTCCAGGGGATGCTCACCCTTGACCGGTGGCGATTGCGGAATAGTCATCAGTTTTTCACCCTCGGATCGATGACGGCAAGGAGCAGGTCCAGCACCAAGTACACGCCAAGTGACACGATCGTGATGATGAGGACCGTGCCTTGAATGGCCGGGTAGTCAAGGTTCAGCACTGCACGAACGGAATACGAGCCGAGACCGTTGAAGGCGAATACCTGCTCTATCAGCACAGCTCCGCCAAGGAGGAACCCGAACAGGATTCCGGCCAAGGTCAAGACCGGGGGCAGACTCGCACGAATAGTTGAACGTGCCACTTTGTTGGCAGGAATACCAGAAGCCTGTTGATAGAGAATGAATTCACTGCCCAGCACCCGACTCATGCTCTGGCGCGTCATCTTGATGATCGGTCCCGAGACGATAAATGCCAATGTCATCACCGGTAGCCACAGATGCCAGGCAGCATCGGTAAACGCAGCAATGTTGCCGGTGATGAGCGAATCCACAAGGGACATACCCGTGATTTCCGGGGGTGGAGTGACACCCGGCGCGTACTGGCCGAGTGGCGCAGGTGCTATTCCCAGGGTGTAGTAAAAGAAGAAGATGAACAGCAGGCCCCACCAGAACTCCGGCTGAGCACCAGCGAACAGGCCGTAGCCGAAGACTGTTTTATCGAGTTTTCCGCCTGGGCGCTTCGCCGTAGCGATGCCAACCGGCACCGACACGAGCAACGCCAGCGCGAATGCGAGGGTGATCAGCTGCAAAGTGATCGGTAGCGCCGAGCGAAGCTCCCCCAAGATTGAGCTACCCGTCACCCACGAGACGCCGAGGTCACCCCTCACGAGCCCACTCACATACGTCGTGAATTGCGACCATACGCTCGCGTCGAGCCCTAGCGATGCCTGGGCTTGCGCGTAAACCTCGGGCGAAGAGTTGAAACCAACGAGTCGAGCTACCGGGTCTGCCGGTAGGGCTCTAATGACGAAGAAGACAACGACAGTGATGCCGATCGCCTGGAGTAGGCCGATGCCCACCCTTTTGAGTACGTAACGCCCCACAGTGGAAGTGTTCCCTTCCTCGACAGGCGGATGAATGATCCCGATGTCAAACCGGGCTACGGGTGCCGCTCAGTCGACGTGCAACTGAGCGGCACCCGTACGCGAACTAGTTGGTCAAACTCAGATCAGAGAAGTGAACCGAGTTATCAGGGTGCAGCACAATGCCCGACAGGCCTGGTGCTGACAACCACTGGTTGTCGTACTGGACGATGGGCGCCCAGGCGACATCTTCCTGCAACTGGCGTTGTACCTGAGCCAGGATTCCGTCTCGGGTCTCCACACTTGCCTCGTTCTTGGCCTCAGCCCAGAGCCCGTCGACGACATCGCTCTCGTAGTTGACCATGTTGTTCAAGCCACCCTGTGCGGTGGAAACGAAGAACAGCAACGTGGCGTAGCCAGCGTCAACACCAATGGGCTTTTCGTTGTCATTGATGAAGAACGGCAGGTCACGCTTGACGAGTGCGCGGTCGCCGAACTGTGTCTGAGGGATCGGATCAAGCTGGATTTCAACCCCGATTGCGGCAAGGTCTGCCTTAATCTGGGTGACGATCGGGCCGAGGGTCGACTCCGATTCAGAGACGTAGGTCAACTTGAGACTTCCGTCATCGGTCCAACCGGATTCCGCGAGGAGCTGCTTAGCCTTTTCAACGTCATAGCCAAACTGCGGGTCCTGCTTGGAGTAGCCCGGGTACGACATGGGAATCTGACCCTCCCACTTGACGGCTCGACCGAAGTATCCGTCCTGGATGATCTTGTCGTAGTTCAACGCGTAGGCAAAAGCCTGACGCACCTTCGGGTTATCAAACGGCGGAGACTGGAAGTTCATGCCCAGGAAGGTGTTGAGGTTGCCTGTTGCACGCCAGGCTCGCACCGCATCGTTGCCTTCAACACTGGCAAACTCACGCGGGGTCAGGCTGTCGGTCAGTTGAGCTGCACCGGTCGACACTGAGGCGAGACGGTTGGCAGACTGCGGAACCTTGCGCCACACGACGTTCGCTACCGCGGGTGCGCCACCGTAGTAATCCGGATTGGCCTCGAGGACCATCTCGGAGTTCTTCTCCCACGACGAAACGCAGTACGGGCCAAAGGATGGGGCGTTGACATTGTTGGCATATTCATGCGACCAGGGATCATCCGGCGTCGCATTTGCCTCCATGATTTCTTTGTCATAGATGTTCAAACCGAAGATGGTCAACACCGGGAGGAAGAGCTTGTTGGCATCATCCTGCTTGATGACGACGGTGTAGTCATCAGTCTTAGTGATCCAGTCACCAAGTTCTTTCGCCTCGGCCGCTACTGCGGGATCCTCAGAGAACACATCAGTCGTGAAGCCACCGATGTTGGCCACGTTCGACAAGAACCAGCCAATGGGCGCTGCGCCGCTGACGCTCTTAGCCCGGGCAAACGTGTAGAGAACATCATCGGCCGTGAAGGTTGCGTCATCGCAGCCTGTGACGCCCTCGCGCAGGTTGAACGTCCAGGTCAACGTGGCTTCGTCGAAGGTAACGCTCTCGGCGAGTCGGCCGTCAAACTTGTCGATGTCATAGCCGTACTCCAGCAGACCGACACCGGTCTCATTTTCGGTTCCCGGCTTGTAATAAACCAGTGGCTCCATCAGGTTTGCGATGCCCATTTGAGTGGCCGGGATCGATGCTGACGGGCCGTCGGGATCAAGTCCGGCCGGAACATCCAGGCCGAGGTAGGTCAGGTTTGATGCGGGTGTACCGCCGTCGGTCGAAGACCCATCACTTGATCCGCCGGAGCAACCGGCAATCGTGAGGGCCACAACGGCCGCAGAAGCGACCAGGGCTTTTCGTTTCATGGAACCACCTTTGGTTGTGTAGGAACTCGTGCCGACCCTGCGCAAAACCGATCGACCGGATGCCACCATCTAAATGCCCGACTATTTCGATGCGCAAGGGTTAAGGTGTCACAAATCAATAAAGATGTCTTACATTTTGCGGATTTGGCCTGCAGAAAGAGGTATCCCATGGGAAATGTGACTGAATCAAACACACCAGCAAACCTGAAACCGCTTGCAGGTCAATTTATCGACACCGTTCAGCAACGACTCATCGGTGGTTGTTCGGCAGCTGTGCGTCAACAAGCAGTGACGCTTCTGGCTGACACGCTGGCCGTCGGCGTCGCTGGTGCATCAACCCTCGAGTCACAGCGGGCTCGAATCGTCGTTGAGCAATGGGGTGGCCCACCTCAGGCGAACATCTGGGGTGGAGGCCCGAGTGTGAGTACGGGCGGTGCAGCTTTCATCAACGCCCATCAAGTGCACACATTGGAATGGGACCCCATTCACGAGCCAGGTGTCGTGCATGCCATGACCGTCGTGACGCCGGCAGTGTTGGTTTGGGCTCAATCAATGACCTCACGGGGCGAGGTTGTGTCGGGGCGTCAGGTCATCGACGGCATCATCGCGGGGGTTGAGGTGGCTGCCAGGCTCGGCGTTGTCACCAACTCGCCACTGCGCTTCTTTCGTCCAGCAACTGCCGGCGGATTGGGTGCCGTTGTCGGCGCAGGAATCATGGCCAACTGGTCACTGGAGCGTATTGAGTCGGCATTCGGAATCGCCTACGGCGCCATTTCCGGAACGATGCAACCCCACACCGAGGGCGCGCAGGTTCTCGCCCTTCAGATCGGCTTCAACGCTCGAGCGGCCATGAATGCAATGGACCTGGCAGAAGCAGGATTCAAGGGCCCAAGGTTCGTCCTCGAAGGCAAATACGGGTACTACACGCTCATCGAAACCGATGGCAACCCCGAACTCTTAACCGCCGTAGATTCCACCAACTGGGAAATCGAGCGCACGAGCATCAAGCCCTTCCCCAGCGGTCGCGCCACACACGGTTCCCTCGGCGGCCTGCTGGCACTGCAGCTTGAACACGGCTTCACCCGCGACACTGTCGACCGCGTCGATATAGAGGTTCCCTCCATGGTTTTCGGTCTTGTTGGTCGGCGGCCGACCGCGGATATGCCAGTCGGAGCTGCACGATTATGTCTGGCCTACCTCGTTCCGTGCCTGCTTGACGACGGAACAATCAGCGTCGATTCCTACCACGCCGATCGCATTACCAATAGCGATGTCTTGGCATGGACCGATCGAGTGCATGTCTCGGCGGATACCAATCCTGACCCCAATGCATTCAATCCGCAGCGGGTCACCGTCACGCTGAAGGATGGTCGCACGTTGGTCAGCGACGTGCCCTATTCCCTGGGTAGCCCCGAACACCCACTAACTCCGAAACAATCACGGCAAAAATTTGATCTGGCTATGACCATCGGCGGCAGAATTCAGTATGCCGATGCGCTTTACTCGTATATCCACGGCATCGACGAGGTCGAGGACATCACCGAACTGTGGGAGATCTTGTGAGTGGCCACGAGAAGTCAAGCCTGCACCAGACTTACGCGGGATCAGTCGATCAAAACCGACTAATGCGGGAGTATCCCTGGGGACCGTCGTTTCTCCAGACCTACCAGGGCATGACTCGTACGACACTTGAGGACTTACAGCAGGAACGATTCGCAAAAGTAATGGCGTGCGCCTGGAAAACTCCGTTTTACCAACGACTGTGGAGCGAGTCCGGCATCACACCCCACGATATTTGTGATCTGTCTGATCTCAACCGGTTACCCATCATCGACAAGACCATGATTCTCGCCGATGTTGACGCAAATCCACCATTCGGCTCCCTGGCGATGCGCACGGATCGTCCGCGTGGCCCCGCTATCTTGCAGACGACCAGCGGCACCACCGGAAATCCGCAGCCGGTGATCTGGGGAGCCTGGGGTCGCGAGGTTCAAAACGCCCTGCTCGGTCGCATTTATGGGTGGCTGGGTGTTCAGCCAACAGATGTTGCCCACAGCGTGTACGGCCACGGACTCGTCAACGGTGGGCACTACGTTCGTGAATCGGTGACGCGCTACACCGAAGCCATGTTGCTTTCGGCCGGTACCGGCATCGAAACCCGATCCGATCGCCAGATAGCTGTTATGCAGCAATTCGGCGCAACCGTGCTCTTGGGCTTCGCCGACTATCTGCGCAAACTGGCTGATAAAGCGGTAGAGCTAGGACTCGAGCCTGGTAAAGACATCCCGGTTCGGCTCATCATTGGTCATCTCCTCGCTGGCGGACGCGAACCTCTCGAGCAAGCATGGGGTGGAGCCAAGGCCTTCAACTGGTACGGGGTGGCAGACACCGGGGCCCTTGCCTCAGAGGGCCCAGAACGCGATGGGCTGCACCTGTGGGAGGACGCCAACGTCGTAGAGATCCTGGGCGACGAGGGTGAAAATTCGGGCACCAATCCGGGCAACATGGTGGTGACCTGCTTGGCGAAGGATGACCTTGCCCCACTGATTCGATTCAATACCCACGACGTCACCCGGGTGCTGCCGGGAATAAACGCAGCCGATCTGCCGTTTCGCCGAATCGATGGACTTCTCGGTCGCAGTGACAACATGGTCAAGTTAAAAGGCATCAACGTGTATCCCTCCGCCATGGGCGGCATGCTGGCTGAGTTTCCCGGTTTCACAGGCGAATACGTATGCCGATGGGAGAAGGCCGGTCACGGAGAACGTTTGGTCGTCATGTGCGAGATGACCGATGTTCACGCTGTCGATGCCGAACTTATTCGCAGTGTTCTTGGCGATCGCCTCGGCGTTGGAATCGAGGTTGAGGTCGTCGTTCCAGGCGCCACCGCATCGCTGACCGGTGTTCACGAAAGGCAGAAACCAACACGGCTTGTCGATGCGCGATGACTCAAGAACACACGACCACGGAACAGATCTATGGCATCGCTCGTGCTCGTGAAGATGCCGTATCTCCGGGTGCGATCGAGTCACTGATCCCGACCGCCTTGGCAGAAGCCGCGCACGCAGACACCCGTCGTGCTCAAGGAGAAGTACTCGGGCCGCTAGACGGCCTAGTGTTTGCAGTGAAATCTAATATCGACGTGGAGGGGATCCCCACTAGTTCGGGTCTCATTCCCACTCTGGCTGCTCCTGCTGCGAACGACGCTTTCGTCGTCGAGCTTTTGAAGGCCGCGGGAGCCGTTGCTGCAATGACCACAACGATGGCTCCCATGGCCATCGGGGCGATTACTGAGTCTGCAGCATTGGGACCATGCGTGAACCCACGAGACTCAACCCTGCACGCTGGTGGGTCAAGTGGTGGCTCCGGCGCAGTTGTTGGTGCGGGACTTGTGCAGTTTGCCCTTGGGTCAGACACCATGGGCAGCGTTCGAATCCCAGCCGCCTACTGCGGCGTATACGGATGGTTGCCTACCCACGGCGCAGTGAGCGCACGAGGAATGACGCCGCTTGCACCATCCATGGATTCGGTGGGTGTGCTGGCACAAGACCCCCGCGTCTTGCTCGACGTTGCCGACACAATCCTTCGCTTTGATCGCGACTTTCCCTGGTCGCGCGATGTTGCGGCCACGCCGCTAACCGACTATCCGGCCCGCATTGCCCTGTGTGATTGGGCAAGCGTTGCCAGTGAGTCGGGTCGTCAAGCGGTTACCGAGGTTGTCGACCTCATGCAAAATTGGGGCAGTACTACGGTGGATCCCATTACTTTCTCGACGAGCGTTGATCTCACACCGGACCGCATCCGTCGTCACGGCCTGCTAGTCGTTGAGGCCTCCGCCTGTAACGTTTTCGATGAACCATGGCAGCGAGAACTCATGCCGGCAGCGGTTCGTTCCCTGTTGGACTACGCAGGGAAGGCCAGCGCGGCACGACTATGGCAGAGCGTGGAAGAACTAGTCGGCATCCGACGGTCAATTCGCAACGCTCTCACTCACGTGGACTGTCTGGTTCTCCCCACGACGCCGCAGTCAGCGCCGGTAATTGGCGACGATCCCGTTCACGCTGCCGATCTCACCGCATGGGTCAACGTTGCAGGACTCCCAGCCGTTGCGGTTCCGTGGCAGGGGACTTCCGTTCAACTCGTCGGCCAGCCCGGTAGCGACCGAAATCTTTTGCACTGGGCCGCCAAAATCGACGACTACGTCAACCTTCAAACACCGGAGGTCGACGCTCGATGAATGCGGAAACGCCCTCGTGGTAATCCGCCGAACGCAAGGCGCGATTGACGAACTCGTCGGTCTCAGCGCACTCCTCGCGACGACCAGACATGATGCGTTGAATCGCCTCTTTCATGAGCCGCGCACTCATCCCGCTGGTCTTCGCCAGACCCGCAGCAAACGCCTCAGTTGCGGTCTCCAGATCAGAATCATCAACGACTGTGTCGACGAGACCCATGCGCTGGGCTTGCGTGGCGTCGTAGGTTTCACCGGTAAACAAGATCTTCTTTGCATGGGCTGGTCCCACCAAATCAACGAGCGCAACCAATGCCCCGAACTCGTAGACCATTCCGAGTTTTGCCGGAGTAATAGCAAAGGTCGCCGATCTGGTCGCGATGCGAAAATCACACGCCACCGCGATCCCGGCGCCACCGCCAAAACATGGCCCGTCAATTGCGGCCAACGTCGGCGCGTGAGCTTGTGCCACGGCAGCCAAGGCTGCGCCCACGACACGTTGACTATCGGCACCCCATTCCAGATCTCCCACGTGGTGTCGATATTCACCGATGTCTGCGCCGGCAGAGAAGACTCCGGGACTGGAGGACCCAACAACGATCAGACGGATGCTCAGGTCACTATTCAACTGATCAATGATCGGGGGGATCGCCGCCCACATGGCCTGAGTCAGAGCATTTCGCTTCTCCGGCCGGTCGATCTTGATATGGGCAACATGTTCATGGCGTTCAACCAACACGCCTGCGTTTTGCGAATCCGCGCTCACCATATCTACCAGTCTAGTCACTCCAAAGTTTCGCCAACCCGTTTCACTCATCAGATAGGAGCACGTCGTGCCTGAATCCGATCGACCTTCGTCAACATCTTTGGGATTCTCCCTCGTGGTCAACGTCGAAGAGGGCGCAGAGATGTCGATCCTCGACGGCGACCGCAGACCTGAACCGGTCGACGAGATGGGTTTGGCACTCAAAGATGGTTTACGTAACTACGGCAACGAGTCGAACTACCGCTACGGAATCAAAGAGGGATTCCCACGAGTTGCAAAGGTTCTTAGCGACACCGGTGTTCCGGCGACCTGGACCGCAGCTGCTATCGCTCTAGAGCGCGCCCCACAAATCGCTGAGTTCATCACAAAGCGGGACGACGAGGTGGCCAGCCACGGTTACCGTTGGATTCAGCAATACCGCATGGATGAGGATGCCGAACGCGAGTTCATTCAACGCGCACGCGACAGCATCACCGCCAGCATTGGTACCCCACCAGCAGGACACCTGTCGCGCTATCTCCTCACTGACAAGACACGTGAAATTCTCGTGCAGGAGGGTTTTACCTACCATATGGACGACTACTCAGGCGACGAACCATACTGGGCCACAACGCCATCGGGACCGATCGTGGTGATGCCATACGCAATCGACACCAATGACATGAAGATGTGGCAAGGGACTGGCTATACGCCACGGGACTGGTACGACTACCTCGTCGACAGCTTCGATCAGATGTACAGCGAGCGACGAGAAGGATTCCGCTATATGTCACTGGGAGTTCACCTGCGGATAGTGGGACGACCAGGTCGCATCGGAGCGCTACGCAAGTTTCTGGAATACGTGAAAAGCCACGACGATGTCTGGTGGATACACCGACGCCAGATGGCCGCTGCATTCGCCGCTGCGAATCCTGCTCCGCACTGAGGGCTCTACCAGGGCAGTTCGGCACCGTTCATTGCTATGCACTGCCCACTGATGTACTCAGCATCCGGCGTGCATAGCCACGACACCGTGCTGGCCACGTCCTCGGGTGTTCCGAACCTTCCCCACGGAATCGTCGCAAGGAATGCCTCGAGGGTTTCTTCACGACTCCGGCCCAGGGCTTCTCCCATGCCTGACAGGATGTCTTCCCACAGAGGCGTCATGATGTGACCCGGGGTGTAGCAATTCACCCGGATCTTGTCAGCAGCTAACTCTTGGGATAACGACTGGCTGAGCATGATGATGGCAGCCTTGCTTGCGCAATACTGCGACACGTTGGCCACTCCGTGCCGACCACCGCCAGAGGATGCGTTGACGATACAACCACCGCGGCCTTGAGCGATCATTTGTTTAGCAGCCACCTTGCTACCCATGGCGACACCCACAACATTGATATCCAACAACCTAATCCATTGCGCTGCATCGGTTTCTATGAGAGGTGCGACCGCAATAATCCCCGCGTTGTTAACCATCACGTCGAGTTGCCCCGCGCTCTCGACGGCAACCTCAACTGCCAATCGGAGGGAATCCTCGTCGCGAACGTCGGTTTCCATCGCAATCGCCCGTTCGCCCAGGTCACGAACAGCCTCGGTGGCGGCGTCCATGTCAATATCCGCGATGATGACTGTTGCGCCCTCGCGCACAAATCGTTGTGCGATGCCCAGGCCGATGCCCTTTGCACCGCCCGTAACTACTACACCCTTACCCACATGTGCGGTGGCTGAGTCGGTTGCGTGCATGTTGATGATCTCCTTAGTCAACGGTGCGCCATCGTGGTGGACTCTCCCTCACCGGCTGCAATAACTGCTCATCAAATGCAGGCAGCTGATAGCCCTTCGGCTGCGGGGGCTGTGGATTGTACCCAGTATGACGTGCGATCCCATCAAGCACGCGCTGATCACAGTAGTAGGCCGTGAACACCATGTTTACGACGACCGAAAACTCGTTCGGGTAGGCGGTCTCGATCTGCAGGAGTAGTGACTCCCGCTGCAATGAGGATAAGTCGACAAAGTCATCGGGCAAGGCTGCACTAATCACCTGGAGAGCACGACTTTTGGGCTCATCATCGGCATCTGCCATAACAAGTGGCAGCAATCCGAGGCTACCCGCTCCAGGGATATCACCATGCTCTGGAACGAGGGCATCAAGCAAGGTCTTCTGTAAGTCAGACAATGTCTCCACCTACTTCTGCCAGTTCCCGTCCAGCCAATGCATCGGCTGCACGCAAAGCAATCGATTGGAGTGTGGACGTTGGGTTCAAAGCCCCAACGGTGGGGAAGACTGATCCATCAATGACCCATAGATTCGGAACGTCGTGGGAGCGACAGTTCGCATCAACGACACTCATGTCGGCGTCTGCACCCATGCGAGCGGTCCCTAACAGGTGGAACCCCGCAGAGGACACCAGCGGGATCGACAAGACTTCCCGAGCCCCAGCTTCTCGAAGAACCTCGCTGTTGCGCTCGATACCGAAGCGAATCGTGTCGCGACATCGCTGTTCAACCCGGTAGGAAATCTTGGGAGCGCGAACACCCCAACGGTCGGTTAGCGTATCGGCGAGCGTGACGCGATTATTCGGATCAGGTAGGTCCTCTGTCGTCACAGTAATACTGGCTGTGTGTCCGAACTGACTTGAAAATTGCTCATGATGTCGGTTACCCCAGGGCAGCCTCGGCAAATACCCACCTAACGCGGTACCCAACGGACCATCACTGCGGATCGTTTGAGCCTGGAAACCACGAACAAAGCCGCGAGATCGGTCGGTCTCGTAGAATTCCTGGCTGACGATGCTTGCCGCAAATGGGCCCGCGTATCCGCTCAAATCCTCGTCGAACACACCGGTCACCATCCCGGTGGGATGGAACATCAAGTTGCGTCCCACCTGATCTGAGGAGTTCGCTAAACCCGAAGGACACCAATCTTCTGCACTGAGCAGCAACAGCCGTGCTGTGCCCACACCATTTCCAGCAAGAACCACGTTCGCCGCAGGTTGATGCACCAGTTCGCCCGACTCATCAACGAAGTCCACCCCGGTAACTCGACCGGGTGTCGAGGTCACCTTTACGACCCGAGCACCCGTGCGCAATATTGCACCTGCCGCGAGTGCCTCGGGCCAGTATGCGAGGTCAGTGCTCGTTCGCGAACCGCGAGGACAGCCCAGATCACATGGTCCACAGTTGTTACACGACAGTCGATCTCCGTGATCCTTCGTCAAAATGGCGGCATCCACCGGCCACCAATGCCAGCCCAAGCGGTTATATGCCTCGGCGATGCGCCGGGCACCTTCACCGAGTGGTACGGGCGGACATGGGCGCGGACCTCGCGCGGGGTTCGCTGGGTCCCCGGCAAGGCCCGAGACAGTCATCATGGCGTCGTTGATCTCAAAATATGGAGCAAGATCGTTGTATCCAATCGGCCAATCGACTCCTACACCATCGAGAGTGCGCACCCGAAAATCCGACGGCTTAAGGCGGGGAAAATGCGCACCCCAGTGAATCGTTGATCCGCCGACGGCGTTGTAAAGCATGGGCGAGATGTCACTGTCTGTGTCATCAATGGGGTAGTCCCAGGCATTCTTCCGCACATTGGGATTGGGGTGATGAGTGCGAGCGCGGGCCCTTTCCCACTGGGGAAGCAAGGACGGAATCGTTTCGGGAGTGACCCAACCCCCCTGCTCCAAGCACACGACCTTCAGTCCCTGCCGTGCAATGCTCCACGTGAACGCACCACCCGACGCGCCTGCCCCCACGACTACGACATCTACGGGTTCTTCGCGTCGGGACATGAGACTCCATTCGCTTCCGATGATCTTCAGTCGACCGGGAGTCTAGAAGAAACGTCGTAGCCGCTATCTACTACCTCCCCAGACTGGCCAAGACCTTCATCGCGGCGGCACGTCCAGGGATCCCGCTCACTCCCCCACCGCGCCGCGCACCAGCCCCACACACCAACACGTTCGCGTCATTTGTCTCCACACCCCACGCGCCCGGCTGTGAGTCTGGAAGTCCGCTGTCGGCAAGAGCCCACGGCCACCGCAGATCACGGTGAAAGATATGACCACCCGGCAGTCCGACCGATTGCTCAAGATCTGCTGGGGTGCGTGCCTCGACACAGGGTTGCCCCACTGCATCTCGTGCCAAGCATTCCCGAATCGGCTCACACAGGTATTCGTCGAAGCCATCTAGGTATGAATCCAGCAATTGCTGTCGACGTTGATCGTGGGCCTGTGTGGATTGAGCCTGCGTAAAAGCATCGGCCGGTGTGTGCAAGCCAAACAGCGTCATGGTGTGCCACTCCTTCGCCTGCAGCTCGAGCGAAAGGATGCTCGGATCGGTGATGGTGTGGCAGTAAATTTCACCTGGAGGACGTGCCGGAAACTCGCCTCGACAGGCCGCGGCGTAACTATCTTCAAGGCCTGTTAAGGACTCATTAATGTGGAACGTTCCGGCGAAAGCAATACGCGGATCAATACCGCTGCGCAGTTGTGGGAGCCGCTCGAGCACCATGTTGACCTTCAACTGGCTGCCCTGAGGTGCACGAAGGGGCTCATTGCCCAGCAACTGAGAAAGCGTGTGAGGGGCGGCATTCGATAGCACCCAGGCAGTGGACAACGTGCGCTCTGCCCCATCACGGTCGCGATAGGTAACGCTCGCCTCTACGCCGTCAGATTGAACAGCAATCACCTGTGCACCGGTCACTATCTGGGCTCCAGCGGCTAGGGCAGAATCATGTAGCGCGGCACTCACGGCACCCATGCCACCGACCGGCACCTTCCAGTCACCCGTGCCATCACCAATCAGGTGATAGAGCAAGCAGCGATTCGCCAGGAGTGACTCGTCGAACACTGATGCGAAGGTTCCGATCAATCCGTCGGTGGCCACAACGCCACGCACATCGTCGTCGGTAAAGGACTCCCAGAGAGTCTCGCCAAGTGGTTGCTGCGCGATTTGCCGCCAGGTCTGCTCACCGGCAACGGCACTCACCCTCTGCGCCACCTGATCTGCGGACATGAGGGGCTCAAGCATCGTGGGTGCTAGAACGCGAGCAGCCGCACCCATCCGTTCATAAAAATCCCGCCAAGCCTGAAAGTCCCCGTCAGAGCCGGTCACTTCATGAAAGGAGGCTTGCGTGGCAGCACCGGGGTGTGACTCCACCAGCAGTCCGGTGGAACGTCCCGCACGCACGACGGGGGTGTAAGACGCAACCGAACGTGAACGCAACTGCAACGGGAGCGCCAACTCGCGAACGATTTGGCCGGGCATGAGGGATACCAGATACGAGTAACGCGACAGTCGAGCAGCCACACCGGGAAACACCTCCGCCGACACAGCAGCTCCCCCGACATGATCGAGTGCCTCCAACACTGTGACCTGCACTCCGGCTTGGGCGAGGTAAGCCGCTGCGGTGAGCCCGTTGTGACCGGCGCCGATCACCACCACCTGCGCTGCTCTCGCCATGGCCACAACCTACGCGAGGACACCCGTCGGGGCAGCCGAATATTCCCCGGCCGTTACATATACCCTGGGGGGTATGACGAGTTGGCAGCTATTGCGAGCCTGGCCGATGCGCCGACGGTACGTTGCAGCACTCGCCGCGCTGGTGTCAACGATCGCGTTGGCCATCCCGGCAGCACTGATTCCCAACCCCATTTTTGGACGAGCGATTGAACCCGAATGGTGGTCGTGGCCGGTCACGATCATCACCGGAATTTTGGCGGGACTCGTGATCGCCACCTACGTCGGTGTCCCCGAGCGCGACACCGCTGCGATCGACCGCGGCGGTCGCTTCGGTGTCATCGGCGGCATCGTGTCATTTTTCGCCGTCGGTTGCCCAGTGTGCAATAAGTTGGTGCTCATTGCTCTTGGCACCACAGGTGCGGTGCAATGGTTTGCGCCCATTCAACCCATCTTGGCCGTCGCCGGTATTGCACTTCTTGCGTGGGCGCTGCACACGCGACTGCGCGGCGAAGTTAGTTGCGCGGTGCCGGCGCCTTAGCCACCGCGGATTCCACCAGACTGCCCAAATAGAGATCACCGGCAAATTCAGTGACCCCGGTTACATAGTGATATCGGTCGCCCTGGGCAAACACGTTGTGCACCACCACACCCGTGCCATCAATGGCACACACCCAGGTGATCTTGTCAGCATCCGGTTGCAACGCATCGGGCAGCGCCCACACAGCCGATCGCAAAAAGCCCGGCCGTGGAAGCAACCTATCGAGTACTCGGTTGCGGGTACTCGGCATCGCGATCCAAAACAGTCCATTGCTGCCTGTCGACATGTTGTCTGGAAGACCTGGCATGTTGTGGAGGATGATCGTCGAGGCTCCCGCATGTTCACCGGTAAGTTCAAGTCGACGAACCCGGTAACCGCCGGTTTCGGCGACCAACACATAAGACTCGTCCTCGGCAAGGGCGACCCCGTTAGCGAAGTCCAACCCGGTCAACAGCACTTCAACACCAGCCGTGGGCGACCACTTCAACAGCCGGCCGGTCGACGAATGCTCCAGCAAATCGGCCTTGAACTCCCGCAATCGAAAGCGGGTGCTTGATTCGGTGAAATAGATGTCTCCCGAGCGGCTTACCGCAGCGTTATTGGTCAGTCGAAGCGGCGCTCCACTGACCGAATCGGCCAGCACGGTGACCTCGCCCGATTCTGGCGTCACGCGCAGCAAACCTCGATCGGCGTCACACACAATGATTCCACCATCTGGGGCCACTTCAATACCGAGTGGACGTCCAAGCGTGTGTCCGATTGTCTCTAGGTGACGACCATCGGTGGTCATTCGCAATAGTCGACCGTCTTCGGTGCCGGTGAGAATTCGGCCCTGTGCATCGATCGCCGTATCCTCGGGGCCGATTCCGCTCACCGGCAATATCGTCAGATCCACGAAAGTTGACGTCGGA
Organism: Actinomycetota bacterium; assembly: GCA_017857875.1. GTDB lineage: Bacteria > Actinomycetota > Actinomycetes > S36-B12 > S36-B12 > M55B157. The sequence goes on from JAFMCH010000001.1 coordinate 53,112, forward strand.
CTGAACGAACCGGTCAGTCCCAGGTCCTTCTGCGGAGCCCAGCGCCGCGGAGTGATCTGTGTTCGTTTGGCCACGGACTAAGAGTGCCACCCGCAGGCGTACCGTGTCAGCGTGTCATTACTTCCTGGTGAATCCGCCCCGGCCGTGTCTGCTGTCGACCTGAGTGTCATCTACGGCCAAACCAAAGCCCTTGATCACCTCAATCTCACCATTGCCCCCGGTGTGATTCACGCAATCTTGGGCCCCAACGGTGCGGGAAAGACCACATTTATTCGCGTTGCCACAACGCTCCTGACTCCCAGTTCCGGAGAAATGCGAGTCCTCGGGCTCAACGTGGTCGAGGAGGCTGCCACCGTGCGCGATGTCATCGGCGTTGCTGGCCAGTACGCCACCGTGGATGAGGTACTTACCGGCCAAGAAAACCTACTGCTGGCCGGTACGCTCTATGGCCTACCCGGCGCCGAGCGCCGAGCCCGAGCTGCTGATCTATTGGCCCGATTCGACCTCACCGATGCCGCCACGCGACCGGCCCGCACCTATTCCGGTGGAATGAGACGCCGACTCGATCTGGCCGCGTCACTCATGGGCAATCCGCGGATTCTGTTCCTAGATGAACCGACAACCGGGCTCGACGTGCGGACCCGCAATGCACTGTGGGAGGAGGTGCGCAATATCGCCGCTCGCGGCGTCACCGTCGTGCTCACCACGCAATATCTCGAAGAAGCCGACGCCCTCGCCTCGCGCATCAGCATCATCGACGCCGGTCGGGTCGTTGCCGAAGGAACGCCCGATGAACTGAAGGCAACCGTAGGTGAGGAGATCCTGACGATCACGCCGGCAAGCAGCGATTCCCTGAACCGATTAGCCGCGCTGCTTGGTGGTGAGGTGGTTGACAATCGGGTGCGGGTGGCGACGGCCAAGGACGGCATCAACGCACTGCTCGAGCAAGCCCTCACGGTGGGTCCACTGGCCAACGTGAACACAAGCACGGCAAGTCTCGATGATGTGTTTCTTTCCTACACTGGTCACAGCGTTGATGAGGCTGATGATGCGACACCGCCCAAGCGGTCGAGGCGTGGGAGGCGATCAGCATGACGAAATTTCTTGTTGACTCATGGGCACTGACCCAACGCAGCCTGGTCAAGTATCGGCGTAATCCGCAAGCTGTCGTCTTCACCATCGTTCAGCCGATCATGTTCGTGCTGCTGTTTCGATACGTGTTTGGTGGCGCGATCCAAACACCGCCCGGAGTCGACTACGTCAACCTGTTGATTCCAGGAATCGTCGTGCAAAATGCCGTGTTCTCGGCAGCTGCGGCCAGCGTTGCGATCTCTGACGATTTGGCTAACGGGTTCACCGATCGACTCAGAAGTCTGCCGACCGCTCGCCTGGCGCCACTGACCGGACGAGTCTTCGCAGACACTCTGCGCGCAGGCCTCCTGGTTGTGGTGATCTTCCTCGTCGGCATCATCGTGGGATTCCGGCCCGAATGGTCCTGGGCACTCCTGATCGCCTGGATCCTATTGATGCTTGTCGCCTTCGGCTTCGCGTGGATCGCGGTGGCAATTGGCGTGTCCGTCAAGTCACCGGAGGTGGCCCAAAGCGCCGGCTTCATTTGGATCTTCCCGCTCACATTTGCCTCCAGCATCTTTGTGCCCGTCGACACGATGCCCGATTGGCTAGCCGCGATTGCCACGGTCAACCCAGTAACGCAGTTTGCCAACGCTACCCGCGCCCTGGCACTCAATGCGGAGATTTCCTCCGCACTGGGCTGGTCGTTGGTGTGGATCGCGGCGCTCACGGCCATAGGTGCGACGTTGACGATCCGTGGCTGGAACCGAATGAGTCAGCCCTAAGCGTCCGCCGCTAACAACCTGACCTTCCATGGCACTATCGGTGCATGGACTCCACGGACACCTCATGGTTAGACGCTCTTTGGAGTAGCGGGATCATCGTCGTACTGCTGGTCTTCATCGGCTGGCTATCTGGGCGGATTCTGGGTGTGCGCCGTGGTTTTGCCCGTGCCGTGCTTGCCGGATTCGTGGGGTTCATCGCCGGAATCATCTTGATCGCTTTCCAATTCGGTGACATCGCCGTCGATAGCGTGGACGATATCTGGGCATTGGGCATCGGATTCTTCAGCTACGTACTCGTGGTTACTTTGCTGGCGAGCGTCACCATCGATGCCATCGCCCGACCTCGGGCGGGTCGTCGGCGTATTCGCCTTCCGCACCCGATTCGCTGGATCAAGGAGCGACTTGCGATCCTGGCTCGCATTCGAGATATCGCTCTTGCCGCACGTCGCAATGGATTAGTCGGTCGCAAGATCGCCACACCAGCAGGCCTGGCGACACCCGAAGGGGCGCGTGCACTACGGCGAACCCTTGAGGACGCGGGCGGCATTTTGGTCAAGTTCGGCCAAATCGCCTCGACGAGGGAAGATCTGCTCCCACGGGTGCTCACTAGCGAACTAAGCCTCCTGCGCAGTGACGTGCCGGGCCTGCCATATGAACAGGTCCAGGAGGTCGTGGAGACCGAACTAGGTGGGCCGATCAGCGACTACTTCGCGGAATTTGATGTAGAGCCACTCGCCGCCGCCTCAATCGGTGTGACCCATCGCGCCGTACTTCTTGATGGCCGCCGAGCGATCGTCAAGATTCAGCGACCAGGGGTTGAGCAGGGAGTTCGCCGAGATGGTCGCGTGCTTATCTGGGCCGCAGACCAACTCCAGCGTCGCTCTGAATCTGCCGCGCGCATCGGGATAGCGGGCTTAGCTCGCGAGCTCGTGCATGGCATTGAAGGCGAACTCGACTTCACCCGTGAGCTCGCCAATAACCGCGCAATTCGCCTGGCGCGGGTTGATGACGTAGGCGTTCGATTTCCTGAAGTCTTCGACGATATTTCGACCCGTCGCGTGCTGGTCATGGAAGAGGTCATCGGTAAACCAGTGTCAGACACGCAAGCAATCAACCGCTCACCGGTGCCAGCATCCCAACTCGCTGGGAATCTGCTGGATTCCTTTCTCACCCAGGTGTTGGCTGATGGCGTCTATCACGCCGACCCACACCCAGGGAACGTACTCATCGACGATTCGGGCTTGCTGTGGTTTATCGACTTCGGTGCCGTGGGGTACCTAGACCCCATAACCCTCGAAGGACTGCAGCAGTTGGCCATTGGCTTTTCCATGCGTGATCCATCGGTGGTGGCGCGCGGCGTTCGTCGCCTAGCCGGCCATGCAGGTGACGATATCGATATCGCCGCAATGGAGTTTGATATCGGCGTCGTCCTCACCGATGTACAGGGAGGTGGATTTGATCCCGGCGCGCTATCAGAAGTCCTCCGAGTCTTGAGTCGACATGGAGTTCCCGCGCCCCAGGCGCTCACCGTGTTAGCCCGCGCCGTGCTCACGATCGACGGCACCCTGCGCATCATTGACCCAGATTTTCGCATGGGACCTGCTGCATCAGCCCGTATGAGCGACCTGGTTATCGCCCGCGAGCTGAACCCCCGCGACCAAATGATGAGCGAACTGGTGCGTGCACTTCCCGTCCTGCGATCCATGCCCCAGCTAACCGAAGACATTGCCCTGCAGGCCCGCTCGGGTCGACTCACACTGCGTGTTGACCGCTGGAGCGGAGCCGACGGTCATCGCCTCGACCAGTGGATATCGCACATCGTGTTCGCCGCGATCGGCATGGTCGGCCTCGTCGCCTCAGCCCTGTTACTGATCGCGGCAGGCATGTTGGCCAATGATCCAGTCGCCCTGTATCTGCGGGTGATCGGTTTCGTCGGCATCGTGCTTTCGACCTCAATGCAACTTCGCGTGGTCGCGCGAATTCTTGCTAGGCGCGACCCCACCGACATTGACTAGGGCAGAACTACCTAGACGGAGACAACCTCGAGGACGACATTGGCCTGCACCTGCGGGTGCACGCGCACCACAGCCTTGTGCTTGCCGATTGTCTTAATGCCGTGCACCTCGATCGATCGCTTATCCAACAGTGGTCCACCCGCTTTGCGAACAGCTACAACAACGTCAGCGTTGGTGACCGAACCGAAGAGTTTGCCGGTCTCACCCGCTTTGGCGTTAACGGTGATGGTCAGCGCCTCAAGCTGATCACGCACCTCGCGTGCATGCCCAAGATCACGGATCTCGCGAGCATCGCGTGCGCGCTTGATGGCCACAATCTGCTTTTCGCTGCCCTTCGACCATGGCATCGCGAATCCGCGGGGAACCAGGTAATTGCGGCCATAGCCGGGCTTCACGTCGACGATATCTCCAGGGCCACCGAGGCCGTCGACCTCACTGGTGAGAATGAGTTTCATCATGGTGACTCCTATCGAACGTTCGCGGTGTAGGGGAGCAGCGCCATTTCGCGAGCGTTCTTGACGGCCGCAGCAATCTGACGTTGATGTTGGGTGCAGCAACCGGTCACACGACGAGCGCGAATCTTGCCGCGATCAGAGATGTACTTACGCAGCATCGACGTTTCTTTGTAGTCGATTGGTGCTGCGTCATCGGCGCAGAAAATACACGCCTTCTTCTTGATGACCTTGCGAACAACCTGCTTATTGGACTGCCGTGGCGATCCCATGTGGTGTATCTCCTTGACCTAGAAAAGTAAACAAAATTAGGGGTTAAACAAACAGGAACCGCTCGGACTAGAACGGTGGTTCCTCTGAGGGGGCGCTGGATGCTGAAGCCCACGGGTCATCCGAGGGAGCCGGAGCGCTACCGCCGAACCCACCGCCGCCACCGCCATCGGTTCGTGCGATGCGAGTGACCTTGGCCGTGGCATAGCGCAAAGCGGGGCCAACATCGTCGACCTCCATCTCCACCACGGTGCGCTTCTCACCCTCGCGTGTTTCATATGAGCGCTGACGCAGGCGGCCTTGCACCATCACGCGCATACCTTTTTGTAGAGACTCCGCCACGTTCTCGGCGTATTGGCGCCACACGCTGCACCGCATGAACACCGGATCGGAGTCTTTCCACTCGTTACTCTGTTTGTCTAGATAACGAGAACTCGAAGCAACGGTGAACGAGGCAACAGCGGCACCGCTTGGAGTGAAACGCAATTCAGGATCGGCAGTGAGGTTGCCCACCACCGTGACATTGATATCTCCGGCGGCCATGATCAGACCTCGGCCGGGCGGGTGACCTTGGTACGAATCACCGCTTCATTCAGGTTAAGTTGACGATCGAGCTCGGCCACGGCTTCCGGGGTCGAGGTGACGTCGAGGACGGCATAGATGCCCTCAGACTTGTGGTTGATGTCATAGGCCAGCCGACGCCGACCCCACAGGTCCACCTTCGTCACAGTGCCACCGTCTTGGCGAACAACGTTCAAGAAGGCCTCAAGACTGGGCGCAACGGTGCGCTCTTCAAGCTCGGGGTCAAGAATGACCATTACTTCATATCGGCGCATGAAAACACCGACCTCCCTCGGACTCATTCGGCCCCGGACGATCCGGAGCAGGAGGTAAGGCTGATAACTCCAGCCTGACGCACGTGCGAGTGTAGCGGCTAGCCTCATGGTCGTGCGTATCGCCACCTGGAACGTCAATTCCGTCACCGCCCGCCTGCCCCGTGTGCTCGACTGGTTGAACTCCGCTCAGCCAGACGTCGTGGCCTTGCAGGAACTCAAAACCACGACCGAAGCGTTTCCGCACAATGCCATCGGCGAATTGGGCTATGAAACCCTCGCCCACGGCCAAGGACGCTGGAACGGCGTCGCCCTCGTGAGTCGGGTCGGCTTTGAGGATGTTGTTCGCGATCTACCCGGACAACCTGCTTATGACAACGCGGTGGAGGCCCGCGCAATTGGAGCCACGTGCGGCGGGGTACGTGTGTGGAGTGTTTACGTACCCAATGGTCGTGAGCCCGATCATCCGCACTTCGCCTACAAGCTCAACTGGCTCCGCGCTCTTGAACTCACCGTGCGATCTGAACTCGCCGCTCGTCCCGGTCTGCCCTATGCGGTGATTGGCGACTTCAACGTTGCCCCGACCGATGCCGATGTGTGGGATATCTCGGCATTTATTGACTCCACCCATGTCACGCAGGCCGAGCGAGCAGCACTCATGGCGGTGACCGACGCCGGGCTGGCCGAGGTGTATCCGCGCGCCCTCAAAGGTGAGCCGTACACCTTTTGGGACTATCGAAATGGTTCGTTCTACAAGGGCTTCGGTATGCGGATCGACCTGATCCTGGCCAACGAAAAGTTTCGTGACCGTGTTCGAGATGCTTATGTTGACCGCGACGAACGCAAAGGAAAGCAGCCCAGCGATCATGCGCCAGTTGTGGTCGATCTTTCCGACGGATCATCTGCGTAGTCCGCCTCATCGGCCACATGCCTGGGCCAACGTGCACGAAGTGGGTGATCACCCGCACCATCGAGAACGCCACCGGCAGGATCATCCGCATCGCAAGGTATTCCATCGGTGCGAATCGGATCACACTCCGGATACAGCGAATCGCGGATGATGAGCGCACACAACCAGATGGTGACGCCAACCTGAACGAAGATGAAGAAGCCGTACCACTCCGGGGTCATACCCTTGGCGTCGTCGATTCCCGCACCGGCGAGGTACCACCAAATAGCTACGAAGTACGCCACCTGACCGGCCTGCCAAATCAAGAAATCTCGCCATCGAGGTCGAGCTAAGGCGGCAAGGGGCACCAACCACAACACAAATTGGGGCGAATAGACCTTATTGGTCACGACGAACGCCGCCACGACCAAGAACAGCATTCCGCCCAAACGTGGTCGTTGCGGGGCAAGCCAAATCAAGCAGGCAATCCCTCCGCACAGCACCAGAAACAGACCGGTGGCGATCAGATTCAACTGATCGGCCGGAATGCTGGGCATCCCCCACAAAGAAGCCGCATACCAAACGGATCCGAAATCCTGGCCGCGTGTGGAGGAGAAGTCGTAGAAGTAGAACCAGCCATCAAAGTTCGCGATGGCGAAGGGCAGGTTGATCGCCAACCATGTAACGATGGTGGCGATCGCCAGTCGCGTCCACGCCCGCATTCGCCCAGCCCGCAGACACAAGATGAGCAGGGGTCCCAGAAACAGAATCGGGTAAAACTTTGCCGACACCGCCAACCCCAGCAGGACCCCGGCTGCCACGGGCTGCTTCCGAGCCCACAGCATGATCGCTGCCGCGGCAAGTCCGATTGCGATGAGGTCCCAGTTGATCGTCGCAGCCAAAATCACAGATGGGGCAAGTGCGATCATCGCTGCATCCCACGGACGTGCCCGCATCGTGCGGGCCGTGGCCACTACGGCCAGCAGCAAGAAGGGGTAGAGCAACACAACATTGACCCCGAAAAAGGCCAATGGCGCGTTGAGGTCGGGCACCACCACACCGATGCCTTGGGTAATCCAAGCGGCCACCTGCATAAACAGCCCGATCAACACGGGGTACTCCAGCGGCTGACCACCCGGGGGAGTCTCCAAATAGGGAAAGAACCCGTCGGCGAACCCGCGTAAAGAAAATAGCGGGGGGATATCGGAGTAACACAGGTGTTCGTAGCGGTCGGGTGATGCCCAACCATTCATCGTGCAGGGCACGTCGAGGAGAAAGCCCAACGAATACGCCAGGGCCGCCATCACGATCAGAATTCGGCCCGGCGTCCACCATGAACTAGCCGGTACCCGGGCAAATCGGCCGAGTGGTCCGCCAATAACCGCCGCTGCACCGCGAGCGACCGGATCAGCATGCGTGGGGGCCGCGCGGGACATGTTGGTCACGCTACTGCGGATCACCGATGATCCCGCTATCTGGATCTTCCCTTGGCGCAGTTGTGACCGGTCCGGGCATCGACGCACTCGGGGTCGGCGGCGTGGGTGCGCCGGTATCGGTGCTGGCCTCGGGTGAAGGAGCGATCGATGACTGCTGGGGTGACGGTGACGAAATATCGGCGGGTGCGGTTGCTATGGAGCTGATTGACGGATCAGCCGAAGGATCAGCAGACGGATCGAGCGTGACTGAGGGCGTAGGAGTCACCGTTGGCACGGGTGCCGGTTGAACGAATCCTTCCACCGGATCATTGACGAGTGCTGCGGTCATGAAAGCTGACCAGATAGCAACCGGATACGATCCGCCACCCCACGCAGGGGAGCCACCGCTGATGCCATCAAGGGGCACAGGGTTTCCCTCAGTATCCTCACGTGCCATCAAGACCGCCGCCGATATCTGTGGGGTATACCCGACAAACCACATCGATTTATTCTCGTTGCTCGTGCCAGTTTTTCCAGCGACTGGCCGGCCCACCACCTGCGCTCCCGTCGCGGTGCCGGTAAGCACAACCTGTTGTAGCGCACTCGTCACGCCATCAGCCACGGCGCTGGAGATCACTTGATCGGGCAGACTTGATCGCTCGTATTGAACATCGCCATCGGCTGAAAGAACCTGCGTGATCGTGGACGGTACGACGCGCTGACCGCGCTGGGCGAAGGTGCCATAAGACGAAGCCATGTCGAGCCCGCTTGGTGACGCTGTACCCAAAACGAAAGTCAGGTCTAACGATTCAGGAGTACCACCAGGAGTACTCATCGGCAAGCCGATCCGATACGCAGTGTCGGCCACGGCATCTACGCCAATTTGCGCCTCAAGTGCAACATATGCGGTGTTGACACTGCGGGTTGTGGCAGTCATCAAGTCCACCGAACCAAATGATTCATCGCCGTAGTTGCGCACGGTGTAATCCTGCACACTGACCGGTGAGTCACCGTTGTACTGCGTCGTCATCTCAACGCCCTGCTCTAGTGCGGCAGCGAGAGCAAACGGTTTGAACGTTGAACCAGCCTGTGCGAAAGATCGGGTGGCGTTGTTGATGGGGCTGGAGACATAGTCGGGGCCGCCATACATAGCGATCACCTCACCAGTGCTCGGCCGCACCGCGGCTAAACCGATCCTCAATCCATCGGTGCCCTCGGTGGGGCCCACCGCCTTCACCGCGGCAACCGCCGCGGATTGCGCAGCCACCTCAAAGGTGCTGACGATGCGTAGTCCTGCGGCTTCGATCTCCGTTGCCGAATACCCCAGCAAGCCCAGATCAGCCTTCACCGCTTCCAAGAGGTAACCCACCTGGCCACCAAGTCGATTGGAGGTTCGCGGCGCAATCGTGTCGGGAAAAGCTGCTTGCTCGCGTTGTGCTGGAGTAATCCAGCCCTGCTCGGCCATCGCATCCAGTACGTAGGCCCAACGCGCTCGAGAAAGTTTCGTCTCGACCGCGGGATCCAACACACTAGGCGCCTTGATGACGGCACCCAAGAGTGCTGCCTGCTGGTAGTCCAGCGCTGATACAGAGGTGCCAAAGTAGGCCATTGAGGCCGCCTCGACCCCGTAGGCCCCACGACCAAAATAGATCGTATTGAGATAGTCGCGCAGAATCTCATCCTTAGAGGTCATCGTCTCGAGCTTGACGCTCAGCACCAGTTCACGCGCCTTGCGTAGCCAGGAACGATCAGAAGTGAGATAGGCGTTTTTGGCGTACTGCTGGGTGATCGTGGATGCCCCCTGTACCGCCTCGCCTCGCGCGTTGTTAATCAGGGCACGGCCAATCCCTACTGGCGATACCCCGCTGTGGTTGTAGAAGTCCCGATCTTCAGCCGCCAATACCGCGAAGCGGACCTCGGTTGGGATTTGCTCCATCGAAACACTCCGGCGAGTGGCTTCGCCAAGGCGACCGATCTCGGTGACGCCGTCGGCGTAGTAGACAACTGTCGCCTCATTGGCCGCGATGTCGTTGGGGTCAGGAAGCGGTGTAAGAGCCACCGCAAGCGCAAAACCTCCCACCACGAGTAAACCCAAAGCCAACACGGTGCCGAACAGCCGACGTCCGAGCCGACGTCGGGGCCGACGTCGGGGCCGTTCGGTGCGACGGGCCTTGCTCATCCGGGTTCCTTCATAGCCCACCAATAATCACTTGCGTCACACCCGCACCACGGATGGGCGCGCCGATGACCATGAATTCATCACCGTTGCGGCCAGGAGAACCGCTAGCGTCCGGGCTATGTCTGCGCCCAGTAGCACCGAATCAGCATCTGGAGTCGAGAAGAAACCCTGGCTGGCCCTTGTCGCCCTACTTCTTGGCGTATCGCTGATCGTCCTTGAAGGCAGCATCGTCAATGTCCTTATTCCTACGATCGTGCAGGACCTGAGCATCGGCCGTACCGATGTGCTGTGGGTCGGCTCGATTTATTCACTGGTCTTCGCCGCGCTACTGATCACCTTCGGCGTGCTATCTGACCGAATCGGACGCCGACGCATGTTCATGCTCGGTACCACGATTTTCATCGGGTTCAATCTGTTGGCCGGAGCGTCGACCAGCGCCAACATGTTGATCCTTGCGCGCGCAGGGGAAGCCGTCGGCGGAGCCATGATGCTGCCCACATCGATGGCCATCATCAACGTCAATTTCCGCGGTCCCATGCGTGCGGCCGCCTTCGGTTTATGGGGTGCCGTCTTTGGTGGCATGGCGGCGTTCGGCCCGTTGTTGGGCGGATGGCTCACCGATGTCGCTTCGTGGCGCTGGGCGTTCTACATCAACATTCCCTTGGGCATCCTCAGCTTGATCATGGTGCGGGCCTTCGTCACCGAATCAAAAGGAGCCGACCGCAAATCACTTGACTGGTCGGGTGTGGTGTTGTCCTCGGTGGGCTTGGGCCTAGTGGTCTTTGGCTTGATCGAGGGTCAATCGGTGGGTTGGTGGACAGCCATTACCAACTGGGATCTTGGGCCCTGGCAAGTGCAGCCGGGTGATCTGTCCCCGGTGCCGATCACGATCGTGCTCGGCACGCTGCTGCTCGTGTTATTTGTGGTGCTGCAAAGCACCCGCGCCAGAGCGAATAAGCCCGTACTCATAGACCTCAGTTTGTTTCGAATTCGACGTTATGGCTTCGGCAACGTGGTGGCAACGCTGGTGTCCTTGGGTGAGTTCGGTGTGCTCTTCGCGATTCCACTCTGGGCCCAGTCTGTGCACGGCCTGTCACCGCTAGAGACCGGCGCACTCTTGGCGGTGCTTGGCCTCGGCGTTGTATTGGCCGGCGGTGGGGCCCGTCATGCGGCGGCGGCCATCGGTTCGACTCGGTTGGTTCGCATCGGCATGGTGTTAGAGATCATCGGTATCGCCGGGGTTGCCTTGCTCATCAGTTCCGATAATTCCCCCTGGTGGTTGGCCATACCCTTCGTGATTTACGGCGTCGGCGTAGGCTTCGACACCGCTCAACTGACCAACGTGATCCTGGCGGACGTACCAGCGGCTAAATCAGGCGGCGCGTCCTCAGTGACCTCAACCCTTCGCCAGGTGGGGTCGACCCTTGGCGGCGCACTGCTGGGCACGGTTCTGTTCGTCTCACTGGGTGCATCTCTGGCCGACAACCTGGAAGCCAATCAACCGCAGTTGAGTCAAGCTGACCAAACGAAGATTGTCGACGAGGTCGTGGATACCTCAGGCGAGGCGATCCAAGGTCTGGCCCAGGACCCCAAGACGGCGGACATCGCCCAAGAAGCGAAGGACGCCTATACGACGGCTGTCCGGGTGATGGCGGGGGTTGCCGGCTTCGCGGTGCTGATCGGGCTCATCTCCTCCTTCGGGCTCCCACCGGATCAGCGCGCAGGGCGGGGCTCAACGCGACGCAAAGAGCCCGCTCCCACGAACTAACGATCCAGCCGTGGCTGACCAGACATTTGATATATCGATATTTTTCGATGTATGCTCGGATGCCTACCGAGGAGTGTGTGATGTCACGGATTCAATTAGCCCTCAATGTTGCTGATCTTGACGCGTCCATCGATTTCTATCGAACGATGTTCGATACGGAACCACACAAGGTGCGTGCTGGCTACGCCAACTTCGAAATCACCGAGCCACCCTTGAAGTTGGTACTGATCGAGGTGCCAGCCCATGATCGCGGACACGGTGTCAGCGGTGCCCTCAACCACCTTGGAATCGAGGAATCAGTGTCACAATCCGTTGCCCAGCACGCGGATCGTCTTCAAGCCACTGGCCTGATCGATAGTGCGGAAACCGATGCGGTGTGCTGCTATGCGACACAGGACAAGATCTGGCTACACGACCCGGCTGGGGTGCCATGGGAGTACTACGCGATCACCGACGATGCACCCGCAACCATCGAACCGATGCGCATCAATCAAGAAGATCGCGCGGACGCCTAGGAGCTTTGCGCGTGACTCCGTCGCCGAGAAAATACGACGTCAGTAGATGGTTCCAGCGGCAATCAGGGCACACCTCCACGACATAGACCCGAAACTCCCCGGTCTTGACGGCCAATTCGGCCAGCCTGCGGGGATGGACCGCGGCTCCAGACACGTGGCCTAGTTGCTCTCCGTAAATGTAGGTCACCTGCGACAGGGCGTCGGCACGACAAATGGGGCAGGAATCCTCGGCGACCACCCCATGAAATCGCGCCGCCTTGATCAGATACGGATCGGCATCACAAACATCGACCCCATCAAAGGGCCGCCCCCGCAAGAGTGAACGAAGCACGCTGCGTCGCTGCAGGCCGTAATTGATCACCGACCGCGGTTGCGTGGGATCGGCGATGACCTGAATCGGTTGCTGACCCACGCCCAGCATTCTACTTTGCGGCGCCGAGGGCCCCGCCTGACGTATCAGCCCGATATATCTGGTTAACTATGTTGAGTTGATATATCGAAACTTTGTGATGGCGGAGTAGCGCCGTGTTAAGCGAGGGAGGGTAGATGCGCAGTCGCGCCGAGGTCCTGGAGTTTTCGATTCTCGGTCTCCTGCACGATTCCCCTCTCCACGGTTATGAGCTCCGCAAACGACTCACCGGCGTTCTCGGGCCTTTTCGCGCCATTTCATACGGCTCTTTGTATCCGGCCTTGAAGGATCTTCAGGCACGCGATCTGATCATCCAGGCCGCCCCGGACCCCCAGCCCGTGCTCACCACCAAGCGAGCCAGGATCGTCTATGAACTCACCGGCGAGGGCAAGGAATACTTCGACCAGCTAGTCGCCGCCCCCGGCCCTGACTCGTGGGAGGACGAACCCTTCGCCGCCCACCTAGCATTTTTTCAACGCACGCCCGCCGACGTACGCATGCGTATTTTGGAAGGCCGCAGGTCGCGCCTTGAACAACGACTCGCCACTCTGCGGGATTCCTTTACGCGCGCGGGCGAGCGGATGGACGCATACACCGAACGTTTACAGCAGCACGGGCTCGACAGCGTGGAACGTGAAGTGCGCTGGCTCGACGAACTCATTGACGGCGAGAACCGGCCTGACAACAGGCCATAACGAAAGGGAAAGATGATGGGATCCGTACGCGTGGCCGTCGTTGGAGTCGGCAACTGTGCAGCGTCACTCGTTCAAGGCGTGCACTACTACGCCGATGCCACACCCGGCCAACGGGTGCCTGGCTTGATGCACGTCCAGTTTGGCGATTACCACGTCAGTGATGTTGAGTTTGTCGCCGCCTTCGACGTTGATGCAAAGAAGGTCGGCACCGATCTGGCCGACGCTATCGGCGCCAGTGAGAACAACACCATCAAGATCTGCGATGTACCTCCTATGAACCTCACGGTGCAGCGCGGTGTCACTCTCGATGGCCTGGGTAAGTACTACCGCGAAACCATCACCGAATCCGACGCTGAACCCGTGGACATTGTCGCCGCACTCAAGGCAGTCAACGCCGAGGTCGTCGTGTGTTACTTGCCGGTCGGTTCCGAAGACGCGGCAAAGTTCTACGCACAGTGCGCCATCGATGCCGGCTGTGCGTTCGTAAACGCGCTGCCGGTCTTCATTGCCGGTACCCCAGAATGGGCCCAGAAGTTCGTTGACGCTGGTCTGCCCATCGTGGGCGATGACATCAAGTCGCAGGTGGGAGCCACCATCACGCACCGTGTCTTGACGAAACTCTTCGAAGATCGCGGCGTGGAGGTGCAGCGCACCTATCAACTCAACGTGGGCGGCAACATGGACTTCATGAACATGCTTGAGCGTGATCGGTTGGAATCAAAGAAGATCTCCAAGACCCAGTCCGTTACCTCGCAGATAGACCGTGAAATCCCCGCTCGCGATATTCACATCGGGCCGAGTGACTACGTGGCCTGGCTCGATGACCGCAAGTGGGCCTTCGTACGACTGGAGGGCAAAGCTTTCGGCGATGTTCCCCTCAACCTTGAATACAAGCTCGAGGTGTGGGATTCACCCAACTCAGCCGGCGTGATTATCGATGCGATTAGGGCGGCAAAAATCGCACTTGACCGCGGTATCGGTGGCCCGCTGCTGAGCGCCTCGTCCTACTTTATGAAGTCCCCACCCGAGCAGTACGCCGATGACGTGTGCCGCCAGCGTGTGGAGGAATTCATTGCCGGGACCGTCGAGCGGTAATCAGCACACCTTCACCCCACGCTTGCTCGGTTGAGTCAATAACGACGTCATCCCAGTCGGTCAGCATTTGCTGCCATTGACTCACCGAAAATAAGCCACAGTCGTGCCGATCGTGGACAACCTCCACGTAACCATCTCCGTGGCGCAGCATGAATGCGTAGTCCACTCGCACAAAATTTTCGCCGTCGCGGGCTTCATGCACCCATTCGCAAAAGCGCGCGCCCCTTCCGTCGGGGGCATCAACGCCACCACTGGTGGTGCTCGGTGCGAACGTGTCGCGGATGCCATCGGGTGCCAAGACCAAAACACCGCCCGGATCAAGATGCGCGGCAGCCGTGATTAACATGCGCTCAACGTCTTCGGGATCAATCAGATAGTCAATGGCATCGTGCACGAGTACCGCATCGAACTGCTCGCCGAGCCGCACCGAGCGCATGTCGGCACACACATGCCGGCAATCAGGATTCAAATCGCGCGACACGGCGAGCATCGATTCCGAAAGATCAACCAGCGTGCGGTCATAGTCGTGCAGATGAGACGCCACATGCCCGCCACCACTACCCAACTCCAGTAGTCGACCAGGCTTTCCCAGAGCACCACGTAGACGGGGAATCTCATCGACGTACTCCTCTGGTGGTGAAATCAGCGGCCACCATGGGGCTAGGTCGGTATAGAGTCGATGCGCGTAATCTTCAGGCACGTATTCTTGATGCATACCGGCGACTGTAATTCCTCTGCGCCGGGCTTCACTGGAGCCGTGTTAAGCACACATCGTGGTCATCACACATATGGGCAATGGCGGCAGCCGCTGGCACAGCAGAATCCTCGCTTGGCGTGGTTGGCCGCCGTCATCACGAAGAAACCGGTCACCGGATCAAGATATCCCGGCGATCCAGCCACCATCGCCGCCTCATGCCGGGCGCAAATGAGTTCGTAGTCTGCTCGGTCTGGCGCCAGTCGATCCGGGTGCGGCGTGGTCAGGGGTCGCGCAGCCAACGCGTCGCTTTCCCTGGGCTTCATCACCGCTCAACGTTAGCCAACTCCGATTCTTCGTGCATCCGCGCAGTCGGTGAGTGGACGACCTACGGTGGTCATCGGTATCTCAACGTAAGGTGCTTACATGAATATCGGTGGACGGTGGTCGGTTGCCATCGCCAGCACCGCTCTGGCTCTTGCCCTTCCGCTGGCCAGTTCTGGTGCTGCTCCTTGGCAAGCGTCCGTGGCCACCGCCCAGGTCAGCCCAACCGCAATCACTCTTGACGGTGGTCCCACGTCAGCCACCGACGCGACGCCGGTCCGACTAGACGCCGACCTCTACGTGCCCAATCGAACTCCCGCACCAGCCGTCGTACTAGCCCACGGCTTTGGCGGCAGCAAAACTTCGGTGGCTGAAGACGCCCAGTATCTGGTGGATCGTGGTTTCGTCGTGTTGACCTATTCAGCGCGCGGATTTGGCTCCTCTACCGGGCAAATATCAGTTAACGCGCCAGACTTCGAGGTCGCCGACGCCGCCCAACTCATTTCCTACCTGGCCGGGGTCCCTGAGGTGAGCCAACAAACCCAAGGTGACCCGGTGGTTGGCTTTGGTGGCGGCTCCTATGGCGGAGCACTCTCGCTGATGATCGCCGGATACGACCTGCGCGTTGATGCAATTGCAGCGGACATCACGTGGAACGATCTGCAATCCTCGTTGTTCCCCCAGAGCAGCGTTACATCCACCGAAACGGGTGTCTACAAACAACTATGGTCCGCGCTATTTTTCAGTTCCGGCCTCACCTCCGGCCCGGTAGACACTTGTGGCCGCTTCACTCAAGCCTGGTGCGACGCCTACAATCTCGCAGCCACGACCGGCACCATTACTCCCGCAGGTGTCGAACTCATGCGCGCTTCATCACCAGCGACCATCACCGAGAATATTCAAGTACCCACCCTGCTGGGCGGCGGACAATCCGATTCGCTCTTTCCCCTTGACCAAGTCAACGCAAACGCCGAACAAATTTCCGCCGCACACCCCGACACGCCTTTGAAGGTTGTCTGGCACGCCCAGGGTCACGACGGCGGTGTTAACGAAACCGATCGCCTCCGTGAACTCACAGCCAACTGGTTTGATGCCCACCTGGCAAACGGTCCGTCGGTCTCCACCGACTTTGAAGTGTCTCTCGTGGAGGGCTCGGCAATCAGTGACCGCGCCGCCGGGACCGTCTCGGTTCTCAGTGCATCGACGTATCCGGGGATCTCTGGGGATGAAAATTCAACCTTTACATTAATGGGCCCGCCGCAACAGATCTTGGCTCCGGCTGGCGGTGTACCTGCAGCGATAACGGCCTTGCCGGGCCTCGGCGGATTTGGAGCACTGGCTCGTTCGGCACTTGGTTTACCACTACCACGGCAGTCTGCCGCCTTTATTTCACAACCACTCGAAACTGCTGGGCGAATCATCGGCTCACCGACCGCAACCTTTGAGATCTCTGCCGGCAAAGTCACCACGGATGTCACGATCTTTGCCAGCGTCCGCATCGTGTCGGGCAATGATCGCCAGTCACTACCCAAGGGCCTGGTTTCACCCATTCGCATTGATCAGGTCGGCCCTGAACCGGTCGAGGTCACCGTCGCACTGCCCACCATCGTGACCGAGTGGGCCGCTGGTGATCGACTGGCTTTGGCGCTGGTGACCACCGATCAGGCATATCGAATGCCGGCTGGTCCTGCCGTCTACACGGTTGCCCTCACCAACTCGATTCTGCAGGTTCCCAACGTTTCCACCACAGCAAGCGCAGGCGGCATTCCACCGTGGGCCTGGGTGGCCGGGGCCCTGGTCCTGGTCTTGATCATTGCTGTTGCGGTGCGACTGGCTCGCCCCCGAACACCAACTCCAACAACAGATCCCGAGTTGGTCGGTGACCCTGTTGCGGTGCGCGATCTAGTGCAGGAATTTTCCGGCGGTCTGCGCGCGGTTGATGGTGTCACGTTTACTGTGCCGCGCGGGGTGGTGCTCGGACTCCTTGGCCCCAATGGGGCTGGAAAGACCACCACCATGCGGATGGTGATGGGCCTGCTTCGCCCCACCGAAGGCGCCGTGTACGTGTTTGGAGAACGAATACGAGCCGGGGCGCCGGTGTTGGCCCGGGTGGGATCCTTCGTAGAAGGTCCCGGTTTCCTGCCCCACCTGTCGGGGCGAGCAAACCTCGATATCTACTGGCGTGCCAGTGGCCGCATTGGTGATCCACACCTGGACGAGGTGTTGCAGATCGCGGGGCTCGGCGATGCTGTCGACCGCAAAGTGCGCACCTACAGCCAAGGGATGCGCCAGCGACTAGGCATTGCTCAAGCCATGCTCGGATTACCGGACCTACTCATGCTGGACGAACCGACTAACGGCCTTGATCCACCACAGATTCGACACATGCGTCAGGTGGTCCACGACTACGCCGCAACCGGGCGCACAGTCATCATCTCGTCTCACCTGCTCGCCGAGGTCGAACAAACATGCTCCCATGTTGTTGTGATGAACCACGGCAAAGTCATCTCGGAGGGCACCGTCGTGAGTCTCCTGGCAGGGCGTACCGGTCTTCGCCTCGAGGATGTCTTCCTCGAGTTGGTCGGAGAGGGGCACGGAGTATGACCATTAACGCGTCAGCGCCCGACTCGAACGTTGGTGAGGTGACCTATAACGCACGCCACACGCTGACGGTGCCCACGGAATTCATCCGCCAGGTGCGTCGCAAGCGAACCTTGATCGCTTTCATCTTGGTGATAGCCCTGCCCATCATCGTGGTGGCTGCCGTGAAATTTGGACCCTCCGGCAATGGTGGTGGGGGCTTCGGAGACGGGGATCTTGACCTCGTGGGTCTGGCCACATTCGGGGCCTGGAATTTCACACTCACGATGCTCTTTTTTGGCTCTGGGTTTCTCTTCACCATCCTGGCCGCCATGTTCCTCGGCGACACCGTGGCCAGTGAGGCCAGCTGGTCCACGATGCGCTATCTACTCGCAGCGCCCGTGCCGCGACGAAGGCTCTTGCGAGCCAAGATCATCGTTGGACTTCTCCTGACCTTCTTGGTCATGGTGACGCTCATTGTCACCTCGTTCATCATCGGACTGATTGCTTTCGGGTCGCAAAACCTCAACAGCCCACTGAGTGGCACATTCACGACCGCCGAATCCCTACAGCGGTTGGCAGTGATTTCGCTTTACATCACCATCACGCTCTTGGTTCCAGCTGGTATTGCATTCTTGTTGAGCGTCTCGACCGACGTTCCCTTGGGAGCTGTCGGTGGCGCTGTAGTCATCGTCATCGTGGCGAACATCCTCGACGCTATCGAGGCCCTCGGTGACCTACGTCGACTCCTGCCCACCGACTATGGCGGCTCATGGATCGATGCGCTCGGCAGCACGATCGTGTGGGATGACATGGCCATCGGCGCTGCCTACAGCATCAGCGTTTTTGCCATCCTCATCGGCGTTGCCATCGTGAAGTTCGACCGGAAAAACATTTTGTCGTAACGGCGAAGCGGTCTCGTGCCTGCCCGAATCAGCCGACCACGTTGGCCCCGGGCTCAACAAGCGCGGTGCAGATACGCTGACGACGTGGCACTGGCCAATCTTCGGTCTGTTTTGCGCGTCCGGGCGTTTCGACGCCTTTATGCCACGCGTCTCCTCGGGCAGGGTGCCGACGGCCTGCTTCAGTCAGCATTGGCAACCTTCGTGCTCTTTTCACCCGAACGTCAGCCCACCGCAGCAAGCGTTGCCGGCGCGTTCGCGGTGCTTTTTCTCCCGTATTCCTTGATCGGACCCTTCGCCGGCGTCCTACTTGACCGTTGGCGCCGCCGCCAGGTGTTGGTCTACGCGAACCTCATTCGAGCGGTGATTGTCATCGTCGTCGCAATCGTTGTAGGCCAGCGTCACGACGGGCTCTCACTTGCCGTTGTCGTTCTCATCGTTTTGGGAGTGGGACGTTTCGTACTCGCCGGGCTATCGGCCTCGTTACCCCATGTGGTGGACGGACGGCTGCTGATTACCGCGAATGCCCTCACGCCGACCTCGGGCACCATTGCCGCCGCGATCGGTGGCCTATGTGGTGTCGGTATTCGCCAGGTGGTCGGCGGTGGAGACACTGGCAGCGTTGTCGTATTAATGTGCGCAACCGCCGGTTATCTGCTTGCCGCAACACCGATGCTCAGCCTGGCCCGCGGTCGGTTAGGTCCTGATGGCACCACCGTGGGTGACAGCGCCCGCGACGTCGTGCGCGGCTTCGCCGACGGATATCTAGCTTTGCGTCAACATCCCATCGCCGGGCGCGCAGTGCTTGTCGTCGTCGTGCAACGCCTCGTCTTCGGCGCGCTCACAGTCATCGCATTACTGCTCACCCGGAACACACTGGGCGCCAACGGGGATCCAGACGCTGCTTTAGCCCAATTCGCACTCATTACGGCAGGTGCCGCGATGGGCGCATTACTCGGTGCCCTCGTGACCCCAGGTCAAGCGCGCAAATTCGGTTTCGTCCGATGGAGTGTGGCGATCTTGATTCAGGCAGCCGTTGTCGTGCCGACCGGTTGCTTCCTCGCCGCCTATCAGGCCCAGATTGCCCCTTTGGTCTGCGCTGCCTTCTCGCTGGGGTTTGCCTCCCAGGGCATCAAAGTATGCAGCGACACGCTCGTCCAACTACATGTGGACGATCACTTCCTGGGCCGAGTGTTCGCTCTGTTTGACGTAGCGGTCAATGCCGCTCTCGTCGCTGGCGTCACCATCGTCGCCTTCAGCGCACCCGACTCAGGAATTGCTCCCGTTGTGTACATCGGTGTTGGAATCGCGCTGGGTGCCACCGCAGTCGTCTACCGACGCTATAGGGTCTTCGCGTGACCCGTCTACGCGTAGTGGCAAGCATTCTTGCCTTTGCCCTCGCTGTCGTCCTACTTCCCGTGGGTATTACCGGGTTTTGGGCTCAGCGAACAGTCACCGACACCGAGCGGTTCTTGGAGACGGTCGACCCCTTGTCAGAAGACGCTGAGATTCAAACGGCCATGGCAACATACTTGGCTGACCGGATCGAAGAGCAGATCAACCCCGAGCAACTCCTCGACGAAATCTTCGGTGATCTGGTCAAGGAGCGTCCCTCACTCAAACTGATCGAACCGGTTATTCTTGGGGCGATTGATTCCCTCATCAACCAGGTCACGTTGCGAATCGTCCAGTCCGATCAATTCCAGGGTCTGTGGTCCTTTGCCACCACAGCCGCCCAACGTTCACTGATGGCTATTTTGCAGGGCGATGACGACGGCCCGGTCAATCTGGATGGGGACTCAATAGTTCTCGATACCTCGGCACTCTTTGAGGCGATCAAACAGGGCCTGGTCGATCGAGGGTTCGGTTTCGCGGCAAATATCAATGTGCCCCAGACAGATCAGCAAATAGTGCTGCTAGAAGCACCCCAGTTGGCGCAACTGCGTACGATTTATTCGTTGGCCTCACCGGTGCTGACGTATCTGCTTTTCCTCTCCATCGGGTTGTTCGTGCTATCTGTCGCATTGGCCCGCAGGCGCCCACGAGCTACTGCCCTGGTCGGTGTGGCAACCGCGATCATCGGTCTCGGTCTGGTTATCGGTCTCAATGTCGGGCGACAAACGTTTGATAACACTCTGGCCACGACGCCCCTTGGTCCGGCCTCAACGGTCTTCTACGACACCCTGTTGAAGTTCCTCCTCAATGCAGCATCGGTCACCCTCCTCCTTGGTCTGATCATCTTCGTGTGCGGCTGGTGGCTCAGCCGGTCGGCAATCGCCCTTGAATTGCGCGCTACCCATCGCAAACTGGCCGAGCGCACCGCCAGCGCGCTCCCAGTTGGTCCGATCACTCACGCATCAGCGAAGGTGCGGTCTCGCGCACGTGGGCTACGCATCGGTATCGCGGCCATTTTCGTGCTGATCGTCGTGATCGGCGCCGACTTGACCGTGACGCGCACGATTATCGCGGCGCTCATCTCACTGCTGCTGCTAGAAATCGTGGCTGTCATGAGTGCGCGGGCCGACCTGGACGAATCCGGTTCTACACCCGCTCCCGCAGATGCGTCAGCGGGCAGCCCACCAAGCCCGTAGTTGGGCCGCGGCTTCAGCCGGTGCCAAGGGGCCCTGGTCTAGCCGCAACTCCAGTAGGAAGCGGTACGCCTCGCCTATCTCACGCCCTGGACCAATACCAAGAATTTCCATGATCTGGTTGCCGTCGAGATCTGGGCGCATGGCTGCAAGTTCCTCTGCCTCAGACAACTCAGCAATGCGTTGTTCTAGGTCGTCGTAGGAACGCTGGAGTGAACGGGCACGCTTTTGATTTCGGGTCGTGCAATCAGCGCGAGTGAGTTTATGCAGTCTGGTGAGCTGATCTTGCGCATCACGCACGTAGCGTCGAACAGCTGAGTCAGTCCAGGCCCCGGCTCCATAACCATGGAACCGCAGATGCAGTTCGGTGAGCATTGCCACCTCATCGACAATCTGATTCGAAAAACGCAGAGCCTGTAGCCGTTTACGCACCATCCGTGCGCCAACTACCTCGTGATGGTGAAACGACACTCCACCATTGGATTCGAACTTGCGGGTGCGTGGTTTGCCGATGTCATGCAGGAGTGCCGACAGGCGCAGCACCAGGTCTGGCTCACTTGTGGGAACGTGCGATTGCTCCAAAGCGATGGCCTGCTCGAGAACGATCAGTGAATGTTCATAAACATCTTTGTGCCGATGATGCTCATCAACCTCCAACCGCAAGGCCGGAAGTTCGGGCAACACATGATCAGCCAGGCCGGTATTACAAAGAATCTCCAAACCCAGGCGTGGACGCGGTGATAGCAAGATCTTGACGAATTCATCCCGCACACGTTCGGGTGACACGATCGCGATCCGTTCGGCCATCTGTGTCATCGCGTCTATCACCGATGCATCAACAATCATGCCTAGTTGCGCGGCAAACCGAGCCGCGCGCATCATGCGTAGCGGATCATCATTGAAGGACTCAGCCGCGGTGATCGGGGTGCGTAGAACCCCATGTTCAAGATCGGCCATCCCACCGTGCCGGTCTACGAACTCCAGGCTGGGCAGCCGCACCGCCATCGCGTTGACCGTGAAATCCCGGCGCGAAAGATCCCCCTCAAGGCTCGATCCGAAGGTCACCTCGGGCTTGCGGGATTCTGGTTGATAGGACTCAGCCCGATACGTCGTGATCTCCAGATCTCGATCCCCACGCCGAATTGCAACGGTCCCAAAACGGATCCCCACCTCCCACACCGAGTCGGCCCAGCCATCTACCAACTGGAGTATCTGCTCTGGATGCGCATCGGTGGTGAGGTCTAAATCGCTGGCCTGAGTGAGTCGTCCGATCATGGTGTCCCGCACTGACCCCCCGACGAGGGAGATCTCATGACCTGCGCGGACAAATCGGCTCACGAGTTCAGCCAACTCATCGGAGATCGCGATCAACTGAGCGGCTCCCTGCGCTCGGGTGGTCGCGTTGAGTTCAGGGGAGGCCTCTTGATGGCTCACCGGCTACTCAACTCCCACACGGGGCACCACCCTAGAGGCAGGCGTTCACATCAGCGTGGGCCGACACCACGCCTTACCCGAGAGTCGGATTCCCTGCGGTTATCCTCAGGGCATGTCCCCTCCGATCGACCCGGCTGCTACCCCGGCGTCACTTCCCGCGCAGCGGCGCACCCCTGCCGCGATGCCGCAGGTTGAGGAGACCTCGGCTGGTGGCCTCGTCTTTGATCTGTCCGAAGCCGAACCCCGCGCCGCACTGATTGCCCGCTATGACCGGCGGGGACGGCTCATCTGGTCGCTTCCCAAGGGCCATCTGGAAAGCGGTGAAACCGCACAGGATGCCGCTCTACGTGAGGTTGAAGAAGAAACTGGAATCATCGGTCGGGTGATGGCGCCACTGGGCACCATTGATTTCTGGTTCATCGCCGAAAACCGTCGAATCCACAAAACTGTCCACCACTACCTGATGGAGGCTGCTGGCGGTGAGTTATCGGATGCCGATGCTGAAGTAGAGCAAGTGGCGTGGGTCAGCCTCTCCGACCTACCCAAGCGCCTGGCGTATGCCGATGAGCGGCGCCTGCTCGATCAAGTCCCAAAACTGCTGGCTGATACGGGGTGACCCAGCGCAATGTGCTCATACGGGCGCTGACCTTGGCCCTGGTTGCGGCCCTCACGTGGACACTCGCGGGAGCCGGGGCCTGGTCACCATCGGCCCGCGCCGACGATGAGCCACTCAGTTCGGCCGCACAAATCTCCATCACCGACCTCACCCCGACTGCTCCAAATCTCCGAAGCACCCTGACGATTTCCGGCAAAGTCGCCAACCTGGGGTCACTGAACTTGAGTGAATTATCGGTGCGCCTCACGATTTCGCCTGAGCCACTCGCCAGTCGGGCCGCGATCAACGAGGTAGCCGGAGCGGCGAATACTTTCGACGGCTTTGCCCTCGGCGAGACAACCACCAGTGTGGCAGCCGTGCTCGCCCCCGGGCGCCAGCGAGACTTCGAACTCCGCGTCCCTCTGGAGCAGATACCGCTACCGAGGGCGGGTGTGTACGTGGTTGGAGTACAACTCGTCGGCATTGATCCCAATATCGGATACGCGGTCCTCGCGGTTGACCGCTCATTCCTTCCGTGGATGCCCGATGACCCAGACGCCCCCCTCAACATTGTCTGGCTGTGGCCACTATCGACCTGGCCCGGGCGAACGCCAGACGGTGTTCTCCTCGGCGACCTCATCGCCCGCGAGATCTCCGCCGGTGGACGCCTCGATCGACTACTCAACATTGGTTCGCAATCCGCGAAGGCCATCTCATGGATCTTGGACCCAGCCCTGCTGCAAACCGTGGCAGCAATGGAGTCTGGCTACATCGTTGACAACGCTGGCGTTCTCCAGCCAGGAACTCAGGAGCCGGAGGCTCGACGTTGGCAGCAGTCACTGCAAAAAGCCGCCAGAACTCAACCCATGTGGACTCTGCCCTATGCCGATATCGACGCAGAGGCGCTCCTGCGCGCAGGGCTGGAAAGAGATGTCGTTCGGGCCATCACCAGCGGTCCGATCACCGCCCGAGCGGCCAGTGATGTGACCTCCCTAGGCACCATTTATTGGGCACCGAGTGGGCGATTAGACGCCAGCGCACTCAACGTGTTGGCTTCAGCCGGTGTGTCGACGGTTGTGCTGCGCAGCGGTGCCACACCGCCAGAGCCGTCGGTGCCTTTCACCCCCACCGGCGCGGTCGATATCGATACGCAGTTCGGGCCGATTCGAGGAGCGATCATCGATTCGGGCTTGGCTGCCACCTTGCGAATGCCCCAGGGAAATGCGGCAGAGATTCTGCTTGCCCGGCAAAGATTTGTCGCCGAGACCGCGTTCGTGTCGCTGGAGGATCCCACCCTGGAGCGCACGTTGGTGATGGGACCCGGAGACCCGCAATGGCGCGGTAGTCCACGATTGCTGCGCGGCCTCCTGGCATCCATTCAACTGAGTCCGTGGATGGAGTCATTGGGTTTCGATGATTTCCTGGCCAATCCCCCCAGCTCGGTGTCTCGAGCAATCAGCCCGTACACGGCCGCCCAAAAGGACCGGGAACTGCCGGTCACGTACGTCGATCGCATTGTCACCGCCCAGGAATCCCTCGGGGTACTTCGGTCGGTAGTGGAAAACCCCATCGACATCACCGAACCCATCGCTGCTGCCCTGCTTCGATCTGGATCAGCCGCCTGGCGTACCCGTACGACCAACGGGGTGGAGCTCATCACCTCAATACAAGACGACCTCGACGCGGACATCGGGCTAGTCAGCATTGTGTCCAAGGGCACGGTCACATTCAGCGGCGATACCGGTCGGGTGCCAATCACGGTAGCCAATGACTTCGATCGGCCCATCAAAATCGGACTCCGACTTGAAGGGCAGCCCGCTGCTCGGCTCGTGGCGAGTGATCTGACCACAGTGTCCATTGACGCCGGCAAGCGCGCGAGCCTGGAAGTGCCGATCAGGATCGTCGGCGGTGAACCGCTTCCGGTGGTGGTCCAACTGCTGACTCCTGCCGGTGAGCCCTTCGGCTCGAACAGCACACTCACGTTGCAAACCACCGCCTACTCACGTGCGGCACTCTGGGTTTCGGTAGGCGCAGCAGTCGTGTTGGTCCTGCTGGTCATTGCTGACACCTGGCGCCGAGCACGACAACGCAGGCGTCTCGCTCACGCAAATGATGACGAGTGGGACGAGATGTCGCAGTGAGCACTCCAAGCCTGATCGGTTCCAGTGCCGTCATGGCGAGCGGAACGGTGGTCTCACGCGTCACCGGCGTCCTTCGCGATGTCGCCATGACCGCGGCACTGGGCTTTTATGTTGTCTCTGATGCCTATTCCTTGGGCAACACGATGCCCAACGTGCTTTATATCTTGATTGCCGGTGGAGCGCTCAACGCAGTCTTCATCCCCCAACTTGTCCGGAAGATGAAAGAGGATGCCGACGGCGGCGCGGCCTACGCCGATCGCCTCTTGACCATTACCGGCGTGACGCTGCTGTTCTTCTCTGTCGCCGCAGTGTTGGCTGCGCCACTGTTGGTGGACCTTTATGCAACCTCTGCCTACAGTGATGAACAGCGTGAGTTAGCAACTGCTTTTGCTCGCTTGTGCCTACCCCAGATTTTTTTCTACGGCGTGTACACATTGATCGCCCAGGTGCTCAATTCACGTGGCAAGTTCGGACCGCCCATGTTCGCGCCGATTGCAAACAACATCATCGCTATCGCGACGTTCGTCTTGTTCCTGGTGATAGCTGGTACGTCAGCCGCTGCAGACGGAGTCTTAGCAACCGACCAGATCCTGCTATTGGGGATTGGCACGACGCTGGGCGTCGTCACTCAGGCTGTCATCTTGCTTCCGGTGATGTGGCGGGTCGGTTACCGCTGGCGGCCAAGATTTGACTGGCGTAATGCGGGCCTTGGTAAGGCTGGTCGGCTAGCCGTCTGGACCATCGGACTCGTCGTGGTCAACCAAGCCGGCTATGTCGTCATCACCCGACTGGCGACGTTGGCTAACGTCACCGCAGCCGATGAAGGACTCGTGGCCGCAGGACTCACGACCTATCAAAAAGCGCATCTCATCTTTATGTTGCCGCACAGCGTAATCACTGTCTCTATAGTCACCGCGCTACTCCCAGCGTTGAGTCGTACCGCACACGCCGGCAAACTTCGGCAAGTTGGCGGTGACGTTGCTGGTGCAATGAAGCTGACCGCAGCTTTGATCATTCCTGTCACCGCTGTTTTGGTCGTGGTCGCACCAGGCATATCGGTCTTGCTCTTCGGTTACGGGGCAGCAACTCCCGAGCAGGCCAGCCTCACCGGGCTCATTACCAGTGTGTTCATGCTCGGTCTTTTGCCGTTTACGTTGTTCTACGTGCTCTTTCGCGGCTTCTACGCCGTTGAAGACACTCGCACACCATTTCTTGTCAGCATCTTGATGAATGTTGTCGCTATCGGTGTCGCAGTGCCGGCCTTCTATGCCGTCACCGGAGGTGCTCAGATCGCTGCACTCGCCTTTGGATATGTGTGTGGATTTTGGGCCACCTTTATTGCCTCCTGGCTGATCCTGGCTCGACGTCTTGGTGGACTGGAAAGTGCCAGCACACTGCTGTCCCTGGGGCGGATGATGGGCGCCGGTGTGCTCGTTCTCGGTGCAGGCTTCGGCGTGCAGTATTTCTTGATCAACTTCTTGACCGGTGGTGGCCCAGATGACCGAATCGGCATCTTGGTGAATGTCTTAGTTGTCAGCCTCTTCGGTGGACTCTTCTACCTCGGACTAGCACGACTTTTCCGCATCAGTGAGATCCGTGAAGTGCTCGCCATTGTGTGGCGGCGGTTTGGTTCTCGGAGTGCCCGGCGCGACTCCGGCCAGGATGTTGCTTAACCTTAAATGGTGAGCGAGCAGCTATCGAGGCAACTTCCGGTACAGCCGGGTGACGCTGTCGACCGCTACACCTTGCGCGTGCTCGTCTCTCACACCGGCCGCAATCAGGATGACGCAGTTGAGTTATGGCAGGCCTATGATCCCGTGCTCGATCGTCCTGTCGCCCTGCGCATCATGTCTGCCCAGAACCTGCGCGCCGCTCGCGTGAACACTGCGGCTCAAGCCGCCGCCGTCGTTGATGAACGTCATCTTGTTCCCGTTCTCGACGTTCTCGAACAGGTGCCGGTGGCACGAGACCAACTGCCTGCGGAGTACTACTCCGTCATCGTGCACGAATGGTCTTCTGGAGCAACGTTAGACGAGGTATTTGCCCAACGCGAGGGTGAGCCGTTACCCGTCGCCGATGCCCTTAACCTGGCCAGACAGGTCGCTGTCGCTATGTCAGCCGCACACGGCGCCGGGGTTCGACACCGACGAATCCGGCCCGGATCACTACTCATCACCGGGAGTACGGCACCCGATGGTGATGGTGAAGTGCGTCTTCGCGGTCTCGAGGTTGATGCGGCCCTGTGGGAGCCCACCAAGACCAGCCCCGGGGTGGACCCAGATGTACACGGCATCGGTTGCCTGCTCTATGCCGCGGTCACCGGACGTTGGCCCGGTGGCACCCTCGACGGCTTGCCTGAGGCACCCACCCACGATGGCGCGGTGATTCCGCCCTCACAGGTGCGTGCCGAGATACCTACGTGGGTAGATCGCATCTGCGCACGGGCCATCGATCCGATGGTGTGGGGTGCCGCTGGTAGTCACGCGAAACAGTCGCCACCGCCAGCCTTTAATGATGTCGACTCACTCCTGGCTGCCCTCGGAGCACCGGTCGAGCATGCCGAGCCGGCGCGACGGCTGGCACTGAGTACACCGCGCGCCCAGGTAGACCACACGACCACAACCCCTCAACGATCACCAAGGGTCGCCTTCCGCCGCACCTTGGGCACCGCAGCCGCCATCGTGTTGGTTGTTGGTCTCGGTGCGGCCGGTTGGCAGGTATTGGCAAATGCCCCTTCCCCGTGGGGCTCTGAGGTCAATCGTGCTCCGTCTGAGGTGCTCACCTATGTCGCCGAAGCTGAACCGAGTTCAATCACCGACTACTCCTCGGGCGTGTTGCCGGGCCAAATCGTCCCGATTGGAATCGTTAGCTTTGATCCGTTCGGATCAGACGAGGTCGAAAACCCCGAGGGTGTTCAGGCGATCATCGACGCGAATCCGGTCACCACATGGTTTACCGAGACCTACTTTGCACCAGACCTAGGCGACAAGCCCGGCGTTGGTGTGGTGCTCGATCTGGGTTCTGCTCGCGCCGTAAGCGCGGTACGCCTGCAGTTCCAAGGGGTCGGCACCAGTGTGCAGGTCAAGGTCGGATCCGATAGCCAGGCCTTGCCCGAGGATTGGGCGCTGCTCGCTCAAGCCAACACCATTGGAGACGTCATCGATCTGCGCGCCCCACGCCCGGTCGTCGGGCGATATGTACTGGTGTGGCTCACCGGACTGCCCCCACTCGACGGTGGTTATGTTGGCGGTATCCGTGAGGTAGCAGTCCTGTCTCGCTAGGCCTGCCCACTAGGCTGCCGACCGTGGCTGACCTCACTGATGCACAGTTGCTGGCAGCACACTGTGAGGGTGACCCAGATGCCTTCACTGAGATCGTGCGCCGACACAAGGACCGACTGTGGGCTGTGGCGCTGCGCACCACCGGTGACCCGGAGGAGGCGTCCGATGCCTTGCAGGACGCCTTGATTTCGGCCTACCGCCGTGCTGGGCAATTTCGTGGCGATGCCGCGGTAACGACCTGGCTCCATCGCATCGTGGTCAACGCATCCCTCGACCGATTGCGGCGCCGGGCGGTGCGCCCGTGGGTGCCCCTACCCGAAGAGAGTGGCGAAAGCGGCGATCGGGCCACTCTCACCGACCGGGCTGCCCTTGTCGATCCCCGTGATGCCCTCGATGCCCGGGAAACAGCCATAGAGATTTCTGCGGCACTTGAGGAACTACCCCCAGACCAACGCACCGCCATCATTCTCGTGGATCTTGAAGGATGGTCGGTAGAGGAAGCGGCAGCGATTATGGAATGCCCCACCGGAACGATCAAGAGCCGTTGCTCGCGTGGTCGGGCAAAACTGGCCCGACGACTTGCCCATCTGCGGAACCCCGACGGCCATGAGACCGTCACACCGGCGAATGGAGGTGACCTCGACGGTGCCCAATGAAGAATCCGGCGTTCCAGACATCGATTCAGATGATCTGCCCACTCTCGCCGCTGCGTATCCCGAGCTAGCGCAATTCCTCGATAGACAGCCCGCACCGCAGATGCCGGAATCGGTCTGGGCTGATATCCAGGATCGTCTAGCCCAAGAGGCTCCACTCGTCGCCAATCCTGCACAGCCCTCCGTCGAGGGAGTCGCTGATCTGGCCGCCCACCGAAACCGACGTCGTCGCGCACCGATACTGACCGCGGCCGCCAGTCTGGTGTTGATCGGAGCCGTCGGAGTGCCGGTCGTATTGAACACGACTAGCCCAACACCTCCAGTGGCCGATGGCCCCGTCGTTGCGGCAACAGCCGCACCAGCACCTAGCGCGGACACATCGGCTGATCCTGGTCTGGCTGCCACTCCTGGGCCAGAACCGGCTGATTCACCGACCTCGCTCCCAGCTGAGCCCACCGAGCCCGGCATGGCCTCAGTACCCGCACGAACCGTGGTGGCCTCTGGCATTACCTACGACGCCGAGGGTATGTCGGCACAGGTAGGTGAACTGCTCTCCTCCGCCGGACTCATCAGCGCCACCATTCCTGACCTGGCCGCACCAGATATGCAACAACCCGAGACGATGGCCATGGTCGATCAGGTTGTCAATGTGGCCAAGACCACGCCAACGGGTTACCCGCCCATGATCGGTAGCGCGGGCTTTACCGCCGACGTCGACGACATGCGCTCCTGCCTTGAGAAGATCCGGGCCAAATGGGCCGCCAAGGTACTAGCGGGTGACCCGAGCACCCCAGCCCTTCGCGATCCGTCAGCAGAACTGATGCCCGCCCTCGTCGTGGACCGAGCGGTCTACCAAGGCAACGATTCGGGCGTGGTGGTCATGCTGAATGAAGATGATGGTGGCGCAGCCCGACTAGACGTGGTGGTCATTCGACCTGAGTGCACCACCGAGGATGTCGACCAGGCCGCGTGGTTCCATTACGACTTGCCCTAGCCGGGTCAGGAATTACCCAGCGCCTAGGATCGTTGGCGTAGGTGGGGCCGTTTCCGACTCTGTCCACGATTGCAGCAACGGGCCGTACATCCTTGGGAGTTCACATGGCAGCCACTTCGTCCGACGACCGTATCCACGAGGTCATCATCATTGGATCCGGCCCGGCCGGCTACACCGCGGCCACCTACACCGCCCGTGCTCAGCTAGCGCCCATCCTGCTTGAAGGTGCTGTCACCGCAGGCGGCGCACTAATGAACACCACCGATGTCGAGAACTTTCCTGGGTTTCCCGAGGGAATCATGGGACCGCAATTGATGGAGAACATGCGTGCGCAGGCCGCCCGATTTGGTGCGGAGATCATCACTGATGATGCCGTCGAGATCAACCTCGATGGCCCCATCAAGTTTGTTCGCGATGGAACTGGTCGCGGGTACCACGCTCGATCAATCATCCTGGCGATGGGCTCGGGCTACCGCGAGCTTGGGCTCGACAACGAGAAGCGGCTATCCGGGCACGGTGTTTCGTGGTGTGCCACATGTGACGGCTTCTTCTTCCGCGAGGCTGATATCGCCGTCGTTGGTGGTGGCGATTCAGCCCTTGAGGAAGCCACTTTCCTTACTCGTTTTGCCCGATCAGTCACCCTCATTCATCGACGTGACTCCCTGCGCGCCAGCAAGATCATGCAGGAGCGTGCACTGGCCGATCCGAAGATCAACTTTGCCTGGAATAGCGAGGTCGCTGATCTGCTCGGTGATGCCAAACTCAGCGGCGTTGTTCTGCGTGATATCAACACCGGTGCTTTGCGCGAACTACCCATCACGGGGCTTTTCATTGCGATTGGTCATGATCCGCGCTCAGAGTTGATCAAGGGTCAGGTGGATCTTGACGATTCGGGCTATGTCGTAGTGACCGCGCCTGGCACCAACACCAATGTTCCCGGAGTATTCGCCTGCGGTGACCTGGTCGACCACACCTATCGGCAGGCCATCACCGCTGCTGGCACCGGGTGTGCCGCAGCCCTTGACGCCGAGCGTTTCTTGGCTGGCGGACACTAGAGTTTGCACAATCATCTTTGATTTTTACCGGTTCGCAAAAACGGATTTCATGTCCACGAGAT
This sequence comes from Actinomycetota bacterium, assembly GCA_017857875.1. Taxonomy (GTDB): domain Bacteria; phylum Actinomycetota; class Actinomycetes; order S36-B12; family S36-B12; genus M55B157. The sequence goes on from JAFMCH010000001.1 coordinate 84,806, forward strand.
TACGGAGAATCACATGTCTGAGACCACCGGTTCGACCCGAGTCGTCACCGATGCAAGTTTTGCCGACGATGTGCTCGCCAGCACGAAACCGGTCATTGTCGACTTCTGGGCAGAGTGGTGTGGACCGTGCAAGATGGTGGCTCCGATCTTGGAGCAGATCGCCGCTGAGCACGCTGAAGCCATCACCGTCGTGAAACTCAACGTCGATGAAAACCCCAAGACTGCGGCTGCTTATGGGATCACATCGATTCCGACCATGAACGTCTACTCCGGTGGCGAAATCGTCAAGACCATCATCGGAGCGAAGCCGAAGGCAGCTTTGCTCACCGATTTGCAACCCTTCCTCGGATAATCGGTGGCGCAGTCTTATCTGCGCCTGGGTGATACCGGTCCCGAGGTCGCTGACATTCGCGAACGACTCCATCGGCTCGGTTTCATTGATGCGCCCGGTCGCCATGTCGCACGCGATTTTTTCGACGAGGCCCTTGCTGACTCCGTCCGCGCCTTTCAACAGCACCGCGGCATTCCTGTTGATGGCATCGTGGGCCCGCAGACCTTTCGACACATTGATGAGGCCAGGTGGAGCCTCGGTGATCGCGTGGTGCTGTTCAACCCCGGCCACTTGATGTCCGGTGATGACATCTTGGCTCTCCAACAGCGCCTGGTTCGGCTGGGCTTTGATTGTGGGCGCCCCGACGGTGTGTTCGGGGTAGCCACCGACGCGGCCCTGCGTGAATTTCAACGAAATGTAGGGGTCGAATCCGATGGCACGTGCGGCCCACAGACATTCGCCGCACTCGACCGCTTGAGTCGTACTGTGGGCGAGGGACACCTCGCGGTACCCCTTCGAGAGCAGATCACCTGGGATTCAGTCCGCAGTGGCGTAGCTGGAAAGGTCGTTGTCTTGGACCCAGGCGGAGCTGATGCCGACGAGAAACTCGCCCTGGTCGAGGCCGACATTCTGGCTGACGTGTGTGCACGCATCGAAGGCCGTCTTGCCGCACTGGGCACACAGGTGCTCATGACGCGTCCGGCCGTCGCCGAACTGACCCCAGAGGCCTCGCGAGCCGCCTTTGCCAACGACACAGGTGCTGATCTCGTTATTTCCCTGCACGTTGAACACGTCGACCTACCGGGAGCTAACGGATTAGCGACCTTTTACTTTGGTGATCCCTTCGGTGGGGCACACTCCCTATCTGGCTTCACCGCCGCCTCACTCATGCACGATGAGGTCTGCGCTCGCACCGATATCACCGACTGCCACACACACCCGCGCACCTGGGATCTCCTGCGCCTTACCCGCATGCCAGCAGTCTGGATGGAATTGGGATACCTCTCACACCCTCGCGATGCCGCCCGCCTGGCCGCGCCCGGTTTTCGTGACGCGGTCGCTGAGGCGATCTCATCCGGCGTCGTGGCCTACTTCGCACCCCAAAACGAGACCGACTAGGCGCCACAACCTGATCCATCACCGGCCCGTCGCGACATACCGATCACCCCGAATAATGCGAACGGTGGCCCGATAGGGGAGCATGGTGCCCGTGACCGGGCCGGGAAATCGTCTTGATCCGTGGATCAACGCGTATGCGAGCCGTGCCCGCGGCATGACGGCCTCTGAAATCCGCGCTCTCTTCGCCGTCGCCTCGCGCCCGGAGGTTGTCTCGCTGGCCGGCGGGATGCCGTATGTGTCCGCCCTGAATCTCGACGCCCTCGCCGACACCGTCAGTGACCTGGTCCGCAACCAAGGTGCCTATGCGCTCCAATACGGCTCGGGACAGGGCGACATCACTTTGCGCGATCAAATCGGAGAGGTCATGGCAGAGGTGGGCATCAATGCCCACCCCGATGACATCGTCGTCACGACCGGATCCCAGATGGCCCTTGACCTGGTCACGCGCGTTTTCTGCGATCCCGGCGATGCCGTGTTCGTCGAGGCACCCTCCTATGTCGGTGCCCTCGGCGTCTTCCGCGCCTATGAATGCACCGTCATCCACGTGCCGATGGATGACCAGGGATTGCAACCAGGAGCATTGGACGAAGCGATCACGGCGGCTCGCCTACGTGGCCTGCGGCCAAAGATGATCTACACCATTCCGTCGTTTCATAATCCCGCCGGAATCACCCAGGGGCCCGCCCGCCGCCACGAAATCTTGAGTGTCGCCCAGCGAAATGGCCTGCTGCTACTCGAAGATGACCCCTACGGCCTTTTGGGCTTTGATGATGTCGGATTTGGTGACAAGCCACCCCGCGCGATCCGGGCAGACGATGCCGATGGTGTTGTCTACCTTGGCTCTTTCTCTAAAACGATCGCATCAGGTCTTCGTGTCGGGTGGGCAGTCGCACCCCACGGGGTTCGGGAAAAACTCGTCCTTGCTGCCGAGGCTGCCGTCTTGTGCCCATCCAACTACGCGCAGATGACAATCAGCTCCTACCTGTCCACCCAGCCCTGGCGGCAGCAGATCAAGGTCTTCACCGAGACCTACCGTGAACGCCGTGACGCATTACTCAACGCTCTCGACCAGCACATGCCCGTTGGTACCACCTGGACCACTCCGGCCGGCGGATTCTATTCCTGGCTGACCCTGCCTGAGGGACTCGATGCAACGGCGATGCTGCCGCGAGCCATCGCCGCCCTCGTGGCATATGTCCCTGGTACTGGTTTCTATGTTGACGGCTCCGGTCGTCAACATATGCGTTTGTCCTACTGCTACCCCGAACCCGACCGAATCACCGAGGGTGTACGCCGACTCGCCGGGGTGATTGAAGACGAACTCCAACTCAGCCACACCTTTGGCACGAGCCACACACTGACGCGCCCTGAAGGTCCGGCAACTCCTGCACCGGATCTGCAGTAGGCAGTCCATGCACATTGTCGTCCTCTCCGGAGGCCTCTCACCCGAACGTGACGTGTCGCTACGCTCGGGTCGCCGCGTGGCAGAGGCGCTGCGCGCCTCGGCGCCCGATTGGGAGATCAGTGAACGAGACATCGATGCGAACCTGCTTGATCACCTAGCCTCGATTGCTCCCGAATGTGTGATTCCCCTTGTCCACGGCTCCGCCGGCGAAGATGGCGCCATTCTTGATGTACTTCGTTGCCTGCAGGTGGCCTATGTCGGGTCAGCGCCCGATTCATGTCGACTTGCCTTTGACAAAACTGTGGCCAAAGCCCTTGTGCGGCGGGCTGGCTTAGAAACACCCGAGTCAATATCTCTGCCGCACAGCACTTTCCGTGAACTTGGCGCCGGTGGCATCATTACCGCCCTAGTCACCAAACTGGGCCTGCCACTGATGATTAAGCCCACCCGTGGCGGCAGCGCTCTTGGCGCCAGCGTCGTTCATCGTGCCGAAGATATTCCTGCCGCCCTCGTAGGTGCCTTCGCCTACTGCGATGTCGCCTTGATTGAACGATTCATCATCGGTACCGAAGTTGCCGTCGGGATTATCGACACCGGTACCGGGCCTCGCGCCCTGCCCGCTGTTGAGATCCAACCCGATAGCGGCTTCTATGACTACGCCGCCCGCTACACCGCGGGTACGACGGAATTCTTTGTACCCGCCCGGTTAGATGAAGCCACAACTGAAGCCGCGGCGCAGGTGGCGGTGGCAGCGCACACCGCACTGGGGCTTCGTGACTGGTCTCGGGCCGACATGATTATCGACACCCACGGTGTGCCCTGGTTCCTCGAGGTCAACGTTGCTCCTGGCATGACCGAAACTTCATTAGTGCCACAGGCACTTTCAGCGGCGAACATAGATATGGGTGACATCATGCGAGAGCTGGTCAACGCAGCTATCGCCCGACAGTAGAACTATTGATCGTCGTCCGGCGGGTCCAGTTCGGCCAGGATTCGTAACAGATCATCTAGATCAGCGAATTCAATGATCAGTTTTCCTCTGGCGTGTGGAGTACGTGCACCACTGAGACTGACACGTGTATCGAGCCGATCACCTAACCGTGTTGAGACGGCGAGTTGTGCATCGACCATCGGCCCCGAGGGTGCTTTCGAAGCACCCTTACGCCGCGGACCCGCATCGGGGTCATTCTTGGTCAGCAGCACAATCTCTTCAACGCTGCGCACACTGAGACCCTCAGCGACGATTCGTTGCGCTAGTCCGGTGATCTGCTCCTCGTTTCCTAATCCCAACAAGGCCCGAGCGTGACCGGCCGACAACACCCCGCTCGCCACGCTGCGTTGAACACTGGGCGGTAATTTTAGTAGCCGCAGAGTGTTAGCGACCTGTGGACGTGAACGTCCAAGGCGAGTCGCTAATTCCTCTTGAGTCCCGCCAAAGTCCGCAAGTAGCTGCTGATAGGCCGCAGCCTCATCTAATGGGTTGAGTTGAGCACGATGGAGGTTTTCCAGCAGTGCATCTCGCAGTAGATCCGTGTCGTCGGTAGGTCGCACAATCACCGGAATCAGCTCAAGGCCCACCTCCTGACAAGCCCGCCACCGACGTTCGCCGGCCACGAGCTCAAAGGGGGTCCGACCGCTGGTGACTGGGCGCACCACCACTGGCTGCAGCAGGCCGATCTGTCGGATCGAATGGGCCAGTTCAGCCATGTCGTCCTCGTCGAAGACGGTGCGTGGCTGCCGTGGGTTGGGTGTGATGAGAGACGGCGCGATCTCTTGATAAACCAAAGTCGTATCATCGGCCAAAGATGTTGCTGCAGTAGTGCTTTGGCGCTCTGAAATAAGTGCACCAAGACCTTTGCCGAGCCCGCGGCGGGTTTCACTCATGTCATCGCCACCAATTCGTGAGCGGCCGCCCGGTAGGCCACCGCACCCGCCGATTCCGGGTCATAGGCAAAAATCGTTTGACCAAAGGATGGGGCCTCACTTAACCGCACCGATCGAGGAATCAAAGTCGGTAGCATCAAGGCGCCAAAGTGAGTGCGCACCTCGTCGACAACCTGGGCCGATAGTCGTGTGCGACCGTCATACATCGTCATCAGTACCGCACCAATGCGCAACTGTGGGTTCACATGCGACTTCACTAGTTCAATCGTGCGCAGTAATTGAGAGACCCCTTCAAGGGCGTAGTACTCGCACTGAATGGGCATGAGCACCTCCTTGGCGGCCACGAATGCATTAATGGTCAACAGGCCAAGGCTGGGTGGGCAGTCAATGAGCACGTAGTCCAACTCGCGGCCCTGAGCCAGAAGATGCGCGTCAAGATAATCGGTCACCGCGCGGGCAAGGCGAGTCTCTCGAGCGACCAGGGAGACCAATTCGATCTCAGCACCGGCTAGATCAATGGTTGCCGGTGCCACCCACAGATACGGGTTCTGCGGACACGCGGCGACGATGTCAGATAACCGCGCATCATCGGTGAGCACCTCATAGGTGCCAGGTATGCCACTGTGGTGCTCGACCCCCAGCGCCGTTGATGCATTGCCCTGGGGGTCTAGATCAATGACCAGTACATGGTGACCCGCACCGGCCAGCGCTGCCGCGAGGTTCACGGTGGAGGTGGTCTTGCCCACGCCGCCTTTTTGGTTGGCCACGGCCAAGATTCGTGTCATGACTGTGCCGGGTCACTTTCGGTGGTCAAGTCCGGTGGCTCGGTGGGCCAACCTAGACCGGCTGAGGTGGTCTCATCCGTTGTTTCACGTGAAACATCACCGGCCGGTGCTGGTGTGCCTGGCCAGCCCAGCCCCACGGAATGCGTGGTGACCGGATCTGTGTCGGTCATAGGGTCCCCTTAGCGCCAGGTAGCGGATTTTTTGATGCGTACGACTCGGGTCGGCGGGTTGACGATACCGCTCCCCCATTCGCTGATCTCCACCTGCTCGCCGCCCCACCGCGCTATCGCCGCACGTGCATCGGTGACTTCCTGTTCGGCCCCGGCTCCTTTGAGCGCCAAGAGCTCACCACCGGGGACCACTAGTGGCATAGTCCAGCTAACGAGCTTGTCGAGGGGGGCAACGGCTCGCGCGGTCACGACCGGGGCTTGTAGATCCCCGGAAAGTTCCTCAGCTCGACCCCGGCGCACCTGGACCCGATCGGTGAGATTGAGTCGCTCCACCACCTCGGTCAAAAAAGTTGCCCGCCGAAGTAGCGGCTCCACGCAGGTCACCAACAAATCCGGCCGCACAATGGCCCATACCAGCCCGGGTAGCCCGGCGCCTGAGCCCACATCAATCACGGATGTTTCACGTGGAACAGCATCAACAGCCACCGCGCAGTTCAGTAGATGCCGGTCCCAGAGCCGGTCAACCTCTCGTGGACCGATCAAGCCGCGGGCTACTCCATCTGTAGCGAGTACACCGGCAAATCGCTCTAATTGTTCGGTGGTGGCCTCGTCGAGCAGTGTTCTCACCTGCGCCTTAGGCCGGGCGAATGACAATGCGCCGGTCTGGCTCCACACCCTCAGACTCACTCACGAGCCCGGCCTCAGTCGCCACATCATGGACGACCTTGCGCTCAAATGCATTCATCGCGGCCAGACGGATCGGCTCTTTGGTTTCGCGTACCTCATCGATGGCTGATTGGGCCATTTCACGCAGGTGTTCACGGCGTTCGGCTCGAACCCCACCAATATCTAGCATGAGACGTGACCGGTGGCCGGTTCTTTGGGTTGCCGCTAACCGCGCGAGGTCTTGGAGTGCATCAAGAACCTTCGCCTCATCGCCCACCAGGGCAGATAGTTCACCCTTGTTCACCTCGATGATGGCCACCTGGGCCCGATCGCCTTCGACATCGATATCGATGTCACCGTCGAGATCAACGATGTCCAACAATCCCTCAAGATAGTCAGCGGCGGCGTCACCTTCAGCGACTAAATCCCGATCGCCGGTGCTGGGTTCCGTGTCGGCCTCGATGGGTTGATCATCGGTCGTGGCCACGGTCTCGGTCACGTAGTTCTCCCTTTTTTCTTAGACGTCCCGCCCTGGGAATCTACAGTGGTGGTCACCGGCGTCTGGTCATCCTCCGCTTCGGTGATAGCTGAATCAGTCCCTGTCGAAAATGACGGCTTCTCCGGTTCAACTGCCGGTTTTGTTACGTTTTTGGGTGATTTACCCCTTTTACTCTTCGGAACTCGTTTTGGTTGAATGCGCGCCGGTGCTTCCTCTTCGACTGGTATCTGCTCAATCGTGGGGGCTTGTCCACCGGCTTTGCGCGCGGCCTTTCGGTCGGCCTTGACCTTCTTGCGTTCCTCCCACGCCTCAAAAGCTGGACTGCCAGGCTGGGGATTATTTCTAATGACGTAGAACTGTTGGCCCATCGTCCACAGGTTCGTGGTGAGCCAGTAGATCAACACACCGATCGGGAAGTTGATGCCCGTGACTGCGAAAATGATCGGGAAGACGTAGAGCAGGATCTTCTGCTGGCGCACCATGGGATTGCCTGGAGCGGAGTTCTTCACGATCAACTGACGCTGGGTCAAGAAGGTTGTGCCGGACATCAAAATGATCAGCACGAACGAAAGAATTCTGGTGGCTGTTGGAGAGAAACCATCCGCGGCTACTTCACTGGCACCCATGAAATATCCATAGAGGGGAACACCGAAGATCGAAGCATTGTGCGCTTGCTCCATCAACGGGTAGTACTGATCCCACTGAAAAACCCCCGGTGAATCCGCCTGAGGGTTGGTGGGCTGATACATCGCGATGCCCTGCAACACTTGGAACAACGCGAAGAAAATGGGTGCCTGCAACAGAATTGGTAGGCAGGACGCCAGAGGATTAGTACCGCTCTCGCGATACAACTTCATGGTTTCCTGGGACTGACGTTCCCGGTCACCGGCGTACTTCTTTTGAATCTCTTTAATCTGCGGATGAATCAGCTGCATATTGCGCATCGCTTTGATCTGCTTCACAAACAGCGGAATCAGCAAGATCCGGATGACGACCACCAGGCCGACGATCGACATGACCCAGGTCCAACCTGAGGCCGGGTCGAGCACGATGGAAAACAGGGAGTGGAACTGAACGAGGATCCAGCTAACCGCGATACGCAGCCAGTCGAGTAGGAACAGGGGATCCACGCGGACTCTCCGAACAATGGTGGGGGCTAGTGGTGGGCGTGCTGATCCGCCGAGATTACCGACGATTCACCCTTGCAGCCTACGGCTCCTGGCAACCGGGGGGAGCCGTCAGGGTAGATATCCGGACGCCATTTTCCGCGCGGGGGGACCGGATCGAGTCCACCGGCGGTCCAGGGATGACATCGAAGAAGGCGCCAGCTGCCCAACAGGAGCCCTTTGCCGACGCCATGGCGCTGCAACGAATCGACCGCGTAGGCCGAACAACTCGGGTGATAGCGGCAGGTAGGTGGGAGGGCAGGTGAAATGAAGCGCCGGTAGAGCCCGAGGAGCCCGAGAAGTAGCCAGCGAAACGGGCTAGCTAGCACCCAGACGGTACGAGCGAGAATCCCCCGGCCGGCTGATTCATCCGTCGCATCTGTCACGGCTATGTGTGGCGCAGGCTGGGGCGACTGTGGCGCAGGCTGGGACGGCTTGAGATCAGGTGCACTGATGTAGTCGGTCAATGCCCGCAGCAGGTCTCGATCCAATTGTTCAAGATTGGCCGTTGCTGCCTGCGGAAGAGCTCTAATAACAATTTGCGTGCCCGAAGCGATCTCATCAATCACGCTCATTATTGCCACACGAAGCAAACGGGTAACACGGTGTCGTACAACAGAATTGCCAACATTACGACCAACAGCGAACGCTACCCGAGGGGCGATTGATGAGTCTTGTTCACCCACCACATGAACAATCAACCGGCCCGACTTGATTTTCCGGCCACGACGCATCGTGTGCGTGATTGTTGACGAAGGGGTGAGGCGATGACGTGTGGGAAGCATCAGCCACCACCTATCGTTGAACGTAATCGTTCAGCAGTGTGGGCCCTAGGCCGTGAGGCGACTACGCCCCTTGGCGCGACGTGACGAGATGATGGAGCGGCCAGCGCGCGTACGCATACGCAGACGAAATCCGTGCGTGCGAGCCCGACGACGATTATTGGGCTGGAATGTGCGCTTCATGACGGACGGATCTCCTGTAAGTAAGTGACTTTCGCCGCAGTGCTCACCGCGAAACCGACCCATAGCGTACGGCCGAGCACTGGTCGTGGTCAATTCGGCCCCGTTAGTGGTCCACAAAGCTACCCCGGCCTGTTGTGCACGCACCCCACCCATCGCTACTGTCCGACACCGGGGCTGCACGCACCGTGCGGCTCTCGATCGGTTGTCCACACCTGTGGATACCTGTGTGGGTGAGGAGAAACTTCGTGGAACACAACGATGACCTCACCGCTATTTGGCGGCGCGCCATCGAATCCCTGTCTGAAACAAGCCTGACCCCTCAGCAGCGGGCTTTTGTCGGGCTTACCCGACCCCTAGGCCTCGTTGAAGGCACCGCCCTCATCGCTGCACCCAATGAATTCACCAAAGACGTGCTTGAGACACGGCTTCGACCATTGGTCACCCAGGCGCTCACCGAACAGCTAGGTGAGGAGATCCGGTTGGCTGTCACCGTTGATCCCACTATCGCTGATCCCACCGCGGAGGATGAACTTGACGATGTGGTGGATGCCACGTATTCGTCCGATGACGGCACCGACAGTGTCGCGGCCACGTCCGATAGTCCCGATGCTCGCCCAGGCACCGGTACTCCAGTCACCAACTCAGCAGAAGGGCGCCTCAACGCCAAGTACACGTTCGACACGTTCGTCATTGGTTCAAGTAATCGTTTTGCTCATGCTGCGGCCGTTGCTGTAGCGGAAGCCCCCGCAAAGGCGTACAACCCGCTATTCATCTACGGCGGGTCAGGGCTAGGCAAAACCCACCTACTCCATGCCCTGGGCCACTATTCACGCACCTTGTTCAAAGGGACTCGGGTGCGGTACGTCAGCTCTGAAGAATTCACCAATGAGTTCATCAACTCCATTCGTGATGACAAATCAGCAGCCTTTCAACGCAGATACCGCGACGTCGACATTCTGCTCGTTGACGACATTCAGTTTCTTTCCGGAAAAGTGCAGACCCAGGAGGAGTTTTTTCACACTTTCAATACCCTGCACAACGCTAATAAGCAGATCGTTATCACTTCTGACCTTGCCCCAAAACAGTTGCAGGACTTTGAAGACCGGATGCGATCTCGGTTTGAATGGGGACTCACCACCGATGTTCAGCCACCCGACCTGGAAACCCGAATTGCGATCTTGCGTAAAAAGAGCGCCCAAGAAAAACTCACCGCCCCGCCTGAGGTCTTGGAGTTCATCGCTTCCAAGATTTCATCGAACATTCGTGAACTAGAAGGGGCACTTATCCGGGTCACAGCCTTTGCCTCCCTTAATCGCCAGCCTGTTGACCAGCCATTGGCTGAATTGGTCCTTAAAGATCTCTTCCCCTCTGACACTGGTCCGGAGATCACCACAGCGCAGATCATGACCACGACGGCTGCCTACTTCGGTGTGTCCGTCGATGACCTGTGCGGTAGTTCCCGATCGCGGGTTCTTGTCACGGCACGTCAGATTGCCATGTATCTCTGCCGTGAATTGACCGACCTCTCGCTACCCAAGATCGGCCAGGCCTTCGGGGGGCGAGATCACACCACCGTGATGCATGCAGACCGTAAGATCCGCCAACTCATCGGTGAACGCCGAAGCTTGTACAACCAGGTTGCTGATCTGACCGCTCGCATCAAATCCCAATCTCGGTAAGCCTTAGATTACCCAGGTTGTGGATATCTTGTGTGTAGTTTTTATTTCCCTCACACTCAACTCACGTGCATTGGGGATATCTTCCGCCAGCTTGGTGGATATCCCGAGCGATTTGTCTACTAATCCACCGAGGGTGACTCCATGATCGACCGTTGTCCACAACACCGTCTCGACTTCAACACGCTCCCGACGTGGGTAAAAGTTAGTCATCCCCACTATCCACCGCACCTACGACGATGACGAGTACTTACCTGATGACATCAATGCCACAAACATCAGCCACACCGGCTGTGGATAGGACCTTGACCAGTGCTGTAGCGGTGAGGATGCCGAGGATGACAGGATGACCCGTCAACTGACCGGGGAGGTTGCTTCATGAAGGTACGTCTAGAGCGCGACGTGTTAGCTGATGCTGTGGCTTGGGCCGCTCGCACTCTGCCTTCACGGCCATCCTTGCCTGCCTTAGCCGGCCTTCTCATTGAGGGCACCGCCACCGAACGGGTGGTTTTGTCAGGTTTTGATCATGAGACGTCCGCACGTGTGGAGATCCCGGCCGACGTAAGCGAAACCGGACGCGTTTTGGTGCCCGGTCGCCTGCTGGCCGATATCGCTCGGGCACTTCCTGCTCAACCTGTTGAACTCATCCTCGATGGGTCCCGGGTTCAGGTTCGTTGTGGGCGTTCGTCATTCACCCTGCCGACTTTTTCTGTCGAGGACTACCCCCAACTGCCGGCGATGCCCGACTCTTCGGGCACGATTCCGGGAGTTACCTTCGCAGCCGCTGTCGGTCAGGTGGCTATCGCCGCGGGCAAGGACGACACCCTACCCACGCTTACCGGTGTGCGCTTTGAGGTCGTGAACGATCAGGTCACGATGGCAGCCACCGACCGTTATCGATTAGCGGTTCGTGAATTAACTTGGACTCCACTCAAGCCTGGCCTGGAGACTCAGGCGTTAATTCCCGCCCGAGTATTGGCTGATACGGCCAAAGCACTGGCAAATGCCGATGTTGTGCACCTGGCTTTGGCTGAGGGTGGCGCAGGTTTATTGGGATTCAGTGGCGACGGACGACGCACCACCACCAGGTTGCTTGACGGTGAATTTCCGAAGTATCGCTCGCTTCTTCCTAGCGAAAGCATGACTGAAGCAGTGTTAGAGACGCAGGAGTTAGTAGAAGTCGTAAAACGCGTCGCACTTGTTGCGGAACGAAACACACCGCTACGACTAAATTTTTCTGCCAGTGAACTCACATTGACTGCTGGCACTGGTGATGAAGCGCGAGCAGTTGAAGCAATGGAATGCGCCCTCGAAGGTGATGACGTAGAGATCGCTTTCAATCCGCAATATCTTCTCGACGGCCTCAGTGCCTTAGATAATCCTTTCACGCACATGTCTTTCACGATGTCGAGTCGTCCGGCCGTGCTGACCGGGATCGCCGAGCAGGGTGCTAGCCCAACGGGTGACTACCGATACTTGTTGATGCCCATTCGTTTACCGGGCTGATCAGAAAAGGTGATCGAGCAGCAATCCCATTTGATGGTTCGTCAGTTACATCTGACTAACTTTCGAAACTATGAAAGTCTGCTGTTGCCTTTACCAGGTGGCGTTGTCGCTCTCGTTGGTTCGAATGGACAAGGCAAGACAAATATTGCTGAGGCGCTCGGATACCTGTCCACGTTACGCAGTCATCGGGTTGCTACACAGGCGCCACTGATTCGTCATGGATGTGACAGGGCGGTGATCGCGGCCGAAGTAGTACGCGATGACCGATCATTGACTGTAGATCTAGAAATCATTGCAGGACAGGCAAATAAGGGACGCATAAATAAAGTGCCCGTCGCGCGAGCCCGTGAAGTACTGGGGGTGTTGAACACCGTCACCTTTGCACCCGAAGACTTGGCATTAGTGAGAGGAGATCCAGCAGAACGCAGACTATTCCTCGACACTCTTGCAACACAACGTCATTCGAGAATTGCTGGAGTTATTTCCGACTACGAACGAGTTCTCAAACAACGCAATGCGTTGTTGAAATCCACCGGTCGCACCCATCGGGGTAATGATCCCAATATCGCCTCAACGTTGAGTGTGTGGGACGAGCAGTTGGTGAGATTCGGTAGCGAAATCATGCTCGCCCGTGCCGATTTGATCGACCAGCTGCGCCCTTTATGCGCAAGGATCTATCAGGAGTTAGCTCCTGATAGCGACGCTCTCGAGTTGAACTATGTAGACACGGTGGGCGGGAATGCGATTAACGGCACCCAAGAAGAACTTGAGACGGCCTTCATGTTGGTTCTAGCGGAAAAACGACATCAGGAACTAGATCGAGGGGTCAGCCTGGTGGGGCCACATCGAGATGATCTTCGGCTGATGCTCGGCCAGGCACCGGTCAAGGGATATGCCTCGCATGGTGAGTCGTGGTCGGTGGCCTTGGCTGCGCGCCTGGCGTCATATGAATTGCTTTCGCGTGAACGAGCGACCCCCGTGTTGATTTTGGATGATGTCTTTGCTGAGCTTGATGCGCGTCGTCGAATGCTTCTTGCTGAGCGCGTCATGTCGGCTCCACAGGTTTTGATTACCGCGGCGGTCGACGAGGACGTGCCGGGTGATTTCGTGACATCGTGGTTTCAGGTGCGTCAAGGGGAGGTGGTTGAACGTGGATGAGAATAATGCGTCCGTGCCAGACCCCACCCGAACATCCATGGGTCAGTGGCTGTCGCGTCGTATTCGGGCAGCGGGTCGCGGGGTACCGGGAGCATCGGGTGGTCGGGGTCGCCGCCATCGGCGTAGTTACACACAAACCAGTTCGCCGGCGCCTGACAGCCGGGATCCACAACTGGCCGGATCAGTAATGTCCTCATGGCTAGATGACCGCGGTTATCAACCTCAGGCTGCGGCGGGCAATGTGGCCGCTCAGTGGGAACACATCGCCGGGGCCGATGTGGCCGCCCACGTTGCCGCTGAGGTTATCGATACCGATCAGGGCCGACTCTTGGTGCTACAGGCAGACTCCACGACCTGGGCCACACAGATGACCCTTCTCCTGCCGAAACTACGTGATCGAGTTATCGACGTGGTGGGCCCTGGGGTAATCGATGACATCACCATTGTTGGTCCCACACAGCCGGCCACATTCCGTGGCCGCTGGCGGGTCAAGGGCCGCGGTGTACGCGACACCTACGGGTAGTTGAACAGGGTCAACAATCCGCACCTGGGGGATTCAGGCACTTTTTGTGCTCAGTGACATATAGGTGGTCACAGAGGCCCTTGTTACTGCGTTCACGGTGTCTTCTAGCGCGTGTACGGGTATCTCACAGGGCCATATCAGGCTAGGATGAAGACTTCATCAGATCAACAGGAGGCCTGACCGCCGTGTCTTATGACGCCAGTGACATTACCGTCCTTGAAGGCCTTGATGCTGTTCGTAAACGCCCCGGCATGTATATCGGGTCAACGGGCGAAAAAGGATTGCATCACCTGGTCTATGAAGTGGTTGATAATTCCGTAGATGAGGCGATGGCGGGCTATGCCACCACTATTTCAGTAACCCTGCGCCCTGATGGAGGCGTCACGGTTGTTGATAACGGGCGCGGCATTCCAGTTGATGAACACCCGATCGAAAAGAAACCAGCTCTTGAAGTGGTGCTCACGGTGCTCCATGCCGGTGGCAAGTTCGGTGGCGGTGGCTACCAGGTATCCGGTGGCCTGCACGGTGTGGGCGTATCTGTGGTCAACGCCCTTTCCCATCGTTTGCAGGTGCAGGTCAGCCGTGACGGATACGTCTGGCGGCAGACTTATGCGCACGGGGTTCCCACCGCACCGCTCGAGCGTGGCGAGGCCACGACCGATCACGGCACTAGTTTGACTTTTTGGGCCGATCCAGAGATTTTCGAAACCACCGAATACAGCATGGAAACTCTGTCGCGTCGTTTTCAAGAGATGGCTTTTTTGAATCGGGGCTTGAGTTTATCGCTCACCGATGCCCGTGACGTTGAGCCTGATTCGATAGCAATTGATGCACCAGAGGGCAATCCCCTCGACGCCACACCACTACGCGAGGTCACGTATCAATATGAGGGCGGAATCGCCGATTTCGTTCGTCATCTCAATGCCAGTCGAGGTGAGGGCAACCCGACTGTGATTGAAGTGGGTGCCGAGGCTGAGGATCATCGCATGGCCGCGGAGGTGGCCATGCAATGGAACTCCGGTTTCGCTGAAAGCGTGCACACTTTTGCCAACACGATCAACACCACCGAGGGCGGCACACACGAAGAGGGCTTTCGCACCGCGATGACATCCCTAATGAATAAGTTCGCGCGTGAGTGGGGGGTGCTGAAAGAAAAGGACGTCAACCTCACCGGTGAAGACATACGCGAAGGCCTCACCGCGATCATCAGTGTCAAGCTCACCGAGCCGCAGTTTGAAGGCCAAACCAAATCCAAGTTAGGCAATACCGAGATGAAGGCCTTTGTCCAAAAGGTGGTCAACGATCAATTGGGCGCCTGGTTTGAGGCTAATCCTGCCGAAGGCAAAGAGATTGCCCGCAAAGCAATCAACGCTGCGTCAGCACGTATCGCTGCCCGCAAGGCCCGTGATCTGGCTCGCAACCGCAAGGGCTTACTCGGTGGAGCCGGCATGCCCGGCAAGTTGATCGACTGCTCAAGTCGTGAACCTGAAGAGTGTGAGGTGTTCATCGTCGAGGGCGACTCGGCTGGTGGCTCGGCTCGACAGGGGCGCGACCCGAGAATCCAAGCGATCCTGCCTATTCGCGGAAAGATCCTCAACGTTGAGAAGGCGCGCATCGACAAGGTGCTTGCCAATAACGAGGTGCAGGCGCTCGTTTCTGCCCTGGGCACCGGCGTACACGACGACTTCGATATGAATCGGTTGCGCTATCACAAGCTTGTCTTAATGGCTGATGCTGACGTAGACGGTCAACACATCCGCACCCTGCTACTGACCCTGATTTTCAGGTTCATGCGGCCACTGGTTGATGCTGGCCGGGTTTATCTGGCCCAGCCACCGTTGTACAAACTCAAGTGGCAGCGCGACACCCCCGACTATGCGTACTCCGATCGAGAACGCGATGCGTTGACGGCGGCCGGGTTGGCAGCCGGAAAGAAGTTACCGAAAGAAGAAGGTGTGCAGAGATACAAAGGCCTCGGTGAAATGAATGCCGATGAATTGTGGGAAACAACCATGGATCCCGAACGCCGAGTGTTGCTTCGCATCACCCTCGAAGATGCCGCTATGGCGGACGAGACTTTTACTGTGCTGATGGGTGAGGATGTTGAATCTCGCCGAAACTTCATCCAACGTAACGCTCGCGACGTGCGTTTTCTTGATATCTGACCGGGAGCATTGACGTGACTGAGCAACCTGTAAGCACCCACGGGCGAATCGAACCGATCGACCTCCAGGTCGAAATGGAACGCTCCTATTTGGACTATTCCATGAGCGTCATCGTTTCTCGCGCGCTACCCGATGTTCGCGACGGCCTTAAGCCCGTGCATCGTCGTGTCCTTTACGCCATGTACGACGGTGGCTATCGGCCTGATCGCAACTTCTCTAAATCTGCCCGCGTGGTGGGCGATGTCATGGGTTCTTATCACCCACATGGTGACTCCGCGATCTATGACGCCCTCGTGCGACTAGCCCAACCCTGGTCCCTTCGCTATCCACTAGTGCAGGGTCAAGGAAACTTCGGGTCGCCAGGCAACGATCCGCCAGCAGCCCAGCGCTACACCGAATGTCGCATGGCTCCGTTGGCGATGCAAATGGTGCGAGATATCGACGAGGACACCGTTGATTTCGCCCCCAACTACGACGGGCGCACCCTTGAACCCGTTGTCTTACCAAGCCGTTTTCCTAATCTTCTCGTTAATGGCAGTGCCGGTATTGCAGTGGGAATGGCCACCAATATTCCGCCGCAGAACCTACGTGAGGTGGCCGCCGGGGTCGAGTGGATGCTTGACCACCCTGAGGCCTCGGCAGAAGACGCCCAGGCAGCACTCGTGGAGCGAGTGCAGGGACCAGACTTTCCCACCGGTGGTCTGATCGTCGGTCGTCGAGGCATCAACGATGCCTATCGAACCGGGCGCGGTTCGATCACGATGCGCGCTGTGGTGACCGTCGAGGAAGACGCGAAGGGTCGTCAGTCACTCCTGGTTACCGAACTTCCCTACCAGGTCAACCCCGATAATCTGTTGCTACGTATCGCCGAATTAGTCAGTGATGGCAAGTTAGGCGGCATCTCTGATGTTCGTGATGATTCATCCTCGCGCACGGGTATGCGTTTGATAATCGATCTTAAGCGCGATGCTGTGGCTCAGGTTGTCTTAAACAATCTCTACAAGCAGACCCAGCTCCAAGAAACCTTTGGCGCCAACATGTTGGCGTTGGTTGACGGTATTCCGCGCACACTTTCACTTGAGCAATTTGTTAGAGCATGGATCACTCATCAGATTGAGGTCATTCAACGACGCACAAGGTACCGGTTACGTAAAGCTGAAGAGCGAGCGCACATTTTGCGCGGTTACCTTAAGGCCCTTGATGCACTCGATGAAGTCATTGCGTTGATTCGTGCGTCGGCAACCGTTGAGGATGCACGCACCGGTTTGATGACATTGCTTGAGATCGACGAGATTCAGTCGACCGCGATCTTAGACATGCAATTAAGGCGTCTAGCAGCCATGGAGCGCCAAAAGATCATTGATGAGTTTGATGAACTGATGCGCAAGATCACCGACTACAACGACATCCTGGGTTCACCCGAGCGTCAACGCAGCATTGTTCGCAGCGAACTTGCTGAGGTCGTTGCTGATTTTGGTGACGAGCGTCGCACGCAGTTTGTGCCCTGGGACGGCGATGTCACCGATGAAGATCTCATTGCCGAAAGCGATGTTGTTGTCACTATCACCGCTGGCGGTTACGCCAAGCGCACCAACACCGACCTGTATCGCGCCCAACGTCGCGGTGGCCGTGGTGTCAAGGGCGCGCAACTACGCAGTGACGATGTTGTCGAGCACTTCTTTGTCACCACCACTCATCACTGGATTTTGTTTTTCACGACCAAAGGCCGGGTATACCGGGCGAAGGCGTATCAGTTACCTGAGGCCGGGCGAGATGCTCGTGGGCAACACGTAGCGAATTTGCTGGCCTTTCAGCCCGACGAGCAGATAGCTCAGGTGCTCACCTTGCGCGACTACGCGGCCTCCCCTTATTTGGTCCTGGCTACGCGCCGGGGCATGGTCAAAAAGACCCGACTTGGTGACTTTGATTCCAATCGCACCGGTGGTGTCATCGCGATCAATTTGGCTGAGCAAGATGAGCTCATATCCGCGCGGTTGGTAGCCGGTGACGACGACCTACTACTGGTGTCACGTAAGGGTATGTCCGCGCGCTTCACTGCCAGTGACGAGCAGCTTCGACCCATGGGCAGAGCCACCGCGGGTGTCATTGGTATGCGATTTAGAGGCGAGGATGAACTACTCGCGATGGATGTTGTGCACCCTGATTCTTTCGTCGTAACAGTCACCGACGGCGGTTTCGCTAAGCGCACGCCCGTGGACGACTGGGCGGCCAAGGGTCGAGGGATCTTGGGTGTGCGGGCGATGCGTTTGGTTGAGGAGCGCGGCAGTCTCGTTGGCGCGGTCGTGTGTTCACTTGACGATGAGATATTCGCTGTTGCCTCCGATGGGGTGGTGATCCGTACGCAGGTCGAGGGCATTCGCGCATCGGGACGCGACACGATGGGCGTGCGATTGATGAACCTCGGTGATGATCGGTCGTTGGTGGCTATTGCTCGGGCGAGTGAACTGAGTTCGATAGACGATCTGGATACGCCGGCGGATCTAGATGTTCCGGCGGATCTAGATGTCCCGGCTGAAGGAGATATCTCGGGTTAGGCTTGTTTCGAAGGCGGTCGCGTGACGAGAGGGTGAGGTAATGACACAGGTGTCTAGTCAGCCAACCCCAATCGGCCGCCGCCTAGGCGAACCTCCTGTCACACCCAGTACACCAATAGCACCGGCGCCACCACCACCCCCGCCAGCGGTCGTGCGCGCACCAGGTCGTTTCGCTGCCGTGAGTACTGACACCCCACCCGAGGGCACACCCCGCGTGGGCGAGGCCAATCCCGCACCGGGCAATCAGCCGGGACCGCGTCGAGCCCGGCTGTATCTGGCCCGGGTGAATCCGTGGTCGGTGGTCAAAGTGAGTTTCATGCTGTCGGTGGCCATGGCTGTTGTCATCGTCACCGCGGTGAGTGCGATGTGGTGGGCGCTTGATTACAGCGGTGTTTTTCTCACTCTCGCTCGCACTGTCGACGATGTGATTGGTGCTGGCACGACCACCTTTGATCTGCTCGCCCTGGTCGCCTTCCCCCGGGTTTTTGGAGCGGCGATTGTTCTAGCAGCCCTGGAAATTGTGCTTGTTTCTGTTCTGGCCGGCCTGTTTGCCGTGCTCTACAACCTGACCGTGGGCATTACCGGCGGTGCGGAGGTCACCTTCTCGGATGCGGTCTGATCAAGGTGTGTACCCTGGTCGCTGGCCCCTCGGGGTTGTTCGGGCCTATAGCTCAGCTCGGTTAGAGCGCTTCCCTGATAAGGAAGAGGTCGATGGTTCAAGTCCATCTAGGCCCACATGAAGAAACTATTGCTACTCGTTGCCCTTGCCGGTGTTGGCTACCTTGTGTACCGACAGATCCAGGCCTCCAAGGCGGAGGATGATCTGTGGACCGAGGCAACCATGGCGCCTGACCTAACCTAGCCCACCGGGGGCTTAGCTCAGCTGGTAGAGCGCTGCCTTTGCAAGGCAGAAGTCAGGGGTTCGAGTCCCCTAGCCTCCACGCACATCCCGGCGTGCCAGACTGTGGCCATGACCACTCCCACGTCGAATATGACCGCCACCTTGCACACGTCCCTAGGCGATATCAACGTCATTCTTTTCCCTGACCACGCCCCCAAGACCGTGGAGAACTTCGTTGGTCTGGCTGAGGGCACCAAGGAGTGGACCGATCCAACGACACGCAGCAAATCCACTGCGCCGATGTATGACGGCACTATCTTCCACCGGATCATCCCCGGTTTCATGATCCAAGGTGGCGATCCACTGGGCACCGGCACGGGCGGCCCGGGCTACCGGTTCAACGATGAGTTTCACCCCGAACTGTCCTTCGATCGCCCCTACCTTTTGGCCATGGCAAATGCCGGCCCCAACACCAACGGATCACAGTTCTTCATCACCGTTGCACCCACCACGTGGCTAAATTTCAAGCACTCCATCTTCGGTGAGGTCGCCGATCAACCCTCACGTGACGTCGTCGATGCGATGGCCGCGGTCACCACCGGGGGCCAAGATCGTCCCGTCGAACCCATCACGATCACCGGCATCTCCGTCAATCGCGGGTGAGTGCACCTACTCCACCCCCTGTTCCCCCCGGATGCGCACGCCATCTGGATCGACCGACCTTTGTTCGATGTACTCGATGCCAGGCGCCGATCTGCCCCGAATGCATGAACCAGGCGGCGGTGGGCTTTCAGTGTCCTGATTGCGTGCAGGCCGGCGCTACGCAGATGCGCGGGGCCACCACGGTCTCGGGTGGGGCACTCATCACGAAGCCGCGCGTCACCTACACCCTCATTGGCCTTAACCTCGCCATCTTCCTTGCTCAGCTTCTCGTGGGTATCAACGAATTAGCTGTCGATTACGGCATGTGGCCTTTTGGTATTGCGGTTGATGACCAGTGGTGGCGCCTAGTCACCTCGGCGTTCCTCCATGGATCCATCTTGCACATTGCGTTCAACATGTATGTGTTGTTCGTGCTTGGCCCACCCCTCGAGCGCATCCTCGGCCATGCTCGCTACCTGGTGCTGTACATCGTTGCCGCATTAGGTGGCAGCGTGGCGTCCTATGCCTTCAGTGATATTCGCACGGTGTCGGTGGGTGCATCGGGCGCGATCTTTGGGCTGATGGGCGCCCTCATCGTGGCCGGTCGACGCTTGAAGGCTGATATTCGACAGGTTGCGGTGCTTCTGGCGATAAACATCGTGATCGGATTCATCGCCCCCGGAGTCGATTGGCGAGCGCATCTTGGGGGTCTGGTGGTGGGTGCGGCGATGGCTGCGGTTTTGGTCCACACCCCGGGTTTATTCGACCAACGCCGGGGCCTGTGGCAGGTCGGCGGCAGCGTCGGAATTCTGGCGGTGTTACTTGTGGTTACCATGTGGCGTACAGGTGAGATTGTGACGTATGTGGCGCCATTGGGGATTACCTAAAGAGGATTGTCCACAGGGTTATCCCCAGTTGGGGAGAACTACATGAGTGTGAGTCGATACGCCCGGGTCGGGCCGCGATCGGTTAGCGCCAGCGGGTAGAGACGACGAAACCGCCGGTGATGAAGGCGAACCCGATGATCACGTTCACTAGCGGATTGAGATCGCGCATGATCGGGATGTCTTGACCGGCGATGTAGAACGTCACGATGTAGACCAACCCGATGACAAATAGCGTCACCATCGTGGGTGCCACCCATGGGCTGGCGCCCACGCGGACAGGCGTGCGATCAGATTTCGACGCGGGGGCCTCGTAGTTGTCCTTCTTGCGTCCTTTGGACTCAGGCACGGGGTCCTCCTTGCGATCTGTGAGAGTGATTACCTGGTCGGCTCACGACCCGGTCTGTTGAGTTCCTAGCCTAGCCGTAGGTCACACTAAGGGCGTGGCGCGGATCCTGGTCATCGACAACTACGACTCTTTCGTGTTCAACCTCGTCCAATACCTCGCCCAACTTGGCGCCGAAGTGCAGGTGCGCCGTAATGACGATGTCACGATCGAGCAGGCCTTGAGTTTCGACGGAATCTTGCTTTCCCCAGGCCCAGGCTCTCCTGAGCAGGCCGGAATATGCATGGAGGTGGTACGCGAATGCGGTGGGCGCGTGCCCATCTTGGGTGTCTGCCTGGGTCACCAGGCGATCGCCGCTGTTTACGGGGGTGTGGTGAGTGAAGCGCCTGAACTCCTGCACGGCAAAACCTCCTCGGTTCGTCATGACGGAAGCGGCGTCTTTACCGGCATTCCTGATGGTTTCATTGCCACCCGGTATCACTCCTTGGCCGTCGAACCAGCAAGCGTGCCGTCGTGCCTCCACGTCAATGCCACCAGCGATTCCGGCGTCATCATGGGTCTGCGGCACCGTGAGCTAGCAATTGAGGGAGTTCAGTTTCACCCGGAATCGGTGTTGACCGAGGGCGGATTCTTGCTGCTGGCCAATTGGCTAGCGATGTGCGGCGATGAACAGGCGATTTCCCGCAGCGTCGGTCTGGCCCCGGTGGTCGGTAAGTCATGATCGTGGTGCGGCGCCGGATGGGGGTGATCATTGCGTCCACCCTGATGGTCATGGGTGTACTGACTCCAGGCCTACTGACGTCAAGTGTTGCGGCCCAGACAATGCGAAGCGACCAGGTTCCGGTGACGTACCGGGTTAACACCAACGACCCGGTCGTGTTCATTACGATCGACGATGGCATCACTCAATCCGATGCCGTTGCTCAAGTGGTGCGGCGCAAGAAGTTGCCCGTAACGTCGTTCTTGACCTGGAACACCGTTCGGGGGGATAACGCATATTTCTCCGCGGTCAGTCGTTTCGATTCAGTGCAAAATCACACCCTCAGTCACCCCGTCCTGACGGGATCTGGCGTAAATGTGCGGCGGGAAATCTGCGCGATCCAGCGCCCCATGCGGCAAGCATTCGGTGCTCGCCCGTATATGTTTCGTCCGCCCTACGGGGTGGGTCCACGTGATACTCGGATTCAATCAGCAACGTCATCGTGCGGTATCCGGCATATCGTGATGTGGGATGCGGTTGTTGATCGCGGCCGCTTACAAACGTGGAATGGTTCACGATTAAGTAAGGGTTCGATCATCCTGCTGCACTACACGCCCAATCTTGGCGCCGACTTGAAGGTGGCGTTGGCAGCCGCTCGAGCTCAAGGTCTTCGCCCGGCACCACTGCGTGACTATCTGCGCTAGTTGTCTACCCCCTCCATCAGGGTGCGAATTTTGCCAACGAAGAAGATAAATACCACCCCGATGCCAATCGTGGTCAAACCCAATATCGCGAAGTAGCCGGCGTATCCCACGACCTCGACCAAGCGAACCACCTGACCGCCCAGTGAGTCACCGACAGCAGTGGCCAAGAACCACAACGCCAGCATTTGGCTGAGCAAGCCCGCTGGTGCCAACTTGGTGGTTGCCGATAGACCATTGGGGCTGAGAAGTAGCTCCGACCAGGTCTGCACAAGGTAGACGCCCACCAGCCACCAGATCGCTGATTCCTGGGCGGTCTCGGCGGCCATCGCCGGGGGAATCATGATCAAGAAGGACAATCCAACACCAAAGATTGCGATCGCAAACTTCGCTGGGGTCGAGGGAGCTCGATTACCCAGATAGGTCCATAGACCGGCGAACATTGGCGCAAAAATGATGATGAAGATCGGGTTGATCGACTGCAGCCACTCCACAGGCATGGTGAAACTGCCAAATGTGGTGTCGGTGTATTGCTGGGCAAACTCGGTGAGAGTTGATCCAGATTGGTCATAGATCGCCCAGAAAACGACAGCTGCGAGGAACAGATACGCGAAGGCACGCACACGTTCACGGTCGATTGATGTGAGATCAGGGTTACGAAACAGCCTGATGAAATACAAGATGGCAACCGAAACGATCGTGATGCTCAGCATCACCGTGATGAAGTCGACACTAAACCCGAAAGCAAATACATCAATAAGCAACACGATGGTCACGCCAGCAACAACAAACGCCAAGAGGCGTCCGGCCTTGATTTTTTCGACCCGCGTAGCAGGCTTGGGCACCGCTCGACCGGCATCGCCGAGGCCCTTGCCACCTAGCACGTATTGAACGAGTCCGATCACCATTCCGATACCGGCGGCGAGGAAGGCGACGTGCCAGCTGACTGATTCGGCTAGCCACCCGACAATCAGCGGCGCGATAAAGGCACCGAGGTTGATGCCCATGTAAAACAATGAAAAACCACTGTCGCGGCGTGTGTCATGCGGTGCGTACAGGTCACCAACAATTGCCGAGATGCTGGGCTTGAGGAGTCCGGTACCGGCGGCAATGACCACCAGACCCACCCAGAACAGCAATTGGATCGGCACTGCCATCATGAAGTGTCCGGTAGCGATCACGATGCCGCCCACCAGCACAGCTCGCCTGGGCCCGGTGAGTCGGTCAGCGACCCAGCCACCAGCCAGTGGCAGCAGATAGATCAAGGATGAATAGGAACCGTAAATAGCCGCGGCTACCCCGACTGTGAGACCCAGTCCAGCACCTGGCGGTGACTCTCCATTGGGCGGTGCGATCAGGTAGAGCACCAAGATGGCGCGCATACCGTAGTAGGAAAAGCGCTCCCACATCTCGGTGAGAAACAAGGTGGCGAGGCCACGTGGCTGGCCCATAAAGGTCCGCTCCACGGTTGGGCTGGAGGTACTCACGGGCGCTACTGTCTCACCTGTTCACCCAAGATTCATTCAGACACCAACAATTGGTGCCCACCAGTCGGTGTGTTGGCGATACCAGTCGATCGTTTCACCCAAACCTGTCGCAAGATCGTGTTGTGGTTGATAGCCGAGTGCACGAATTCGATCATCGTTCACGCTGTATCTCCGGTCATGGCCGAGTCGATCCGGTACCTGCTCAACCCAGTCTTCCCATGGCTTGTCCATCGCGGCCAGGATCTTCGCGGTCAGGTCACGATTGGTCATTTCAATGCCGCCACCAATGTTGTATGCCGTGCCAGGGCTACCAGCGGCAAGGACGACATCAATGCCCTGACAGTGGTCATCCACGTGCAGCCAGTCGCGCACGTTTCCGCCATCGCCGTACAGGGGCACCGGTAGCCCTCGCAGTAGGTTCGTCACAAACAACGGAATGACTTTTTCGGGGTACTGATAGGGACCGTAATTGTTTGAGCATCGAGTGCTACTGATGTTCATGCCGTAGGTGTGGTGGTACGCGCGAACCAAGAGCTCCGCCGCGGCCTTGGCTGCTGAATAGGGCGAGTTTGGCTGCAGTGGAGCGTCTTCGGTCCATGAACCCGCGTCGATCGATCCATAAACTTCATCGGTACCGATATGCACAACCCGCGCAGTGCCTTGGCGTAGGCAGGCATCAAAGAGTGTCTGGGCACCCACCACATTGGTCATAATGAAATCCTGGGGTCCTTGAATGGACCGGTCTACATGGGTTTCGGCGGCAAAATTGATGACGGCATCAACACCGGGGAGGACTGAGTCGACAAGGTTTCCATCGCAAATGTCTCCGATGATCAACTCCAGTCGAGGGTCATCGACAACGGAGGCGAGATTCGCCAGGTTGCCCGCGTAGGTGAGTTTGTCCAGAACGATCACTGTGTCGAGATCCTGTAGCGGCGATGGGGCAGGTGAAGATTCGGCGCCCAAAATCCTGCGCACATAATGTGAGCCGATAAACCCGGCGCCACCGGTGACCAGGACCCGCTTGATCGTCATCTTTTGACCAATCCCATTGCCTCAGCTGACTCCCACAACTGCTCACGGGCATCTGGATGAGCTGCTTTGTCGATGATGTCGGTGACCTGCTCGGCCTGGCTACGACCAAAAGCACGAGCTATGCCGAACTCTGTCACCACGGCACTGTGTTGAAACGAGGTCACCGGCTCATCAATGCGTTCAACAATGGTCGACACGTTTGCCTTGGCATGCCAGGAGGCCAGTGCGATGTAGGCAGCGCCCCCGCGTGAATGCAGGGCACCCTCAATGAAGTCAACCGAACCTCCGAAGCCGGAGTAGATCTTGCCGTTCATGCGCGAGGCGTTGGCTTGATCAAATAGATCAACCTGGAGGGCACCATTAACGCTGGTCATGTGTCGCTGACGAGCGATGCGGCCTGGATCATTGGTGCTTTCGGTGCGCAGCATGCGAACCCGATGATTCAAATGCACGAAGTCGTAGAGATTTTGGCTGCCGAACAAAAATGATGCGGTGAGTGGAATATCTCGATCAAGGCAACCATTTTCGTGGAGCGCGAGTACACCGTCGGAGAACATCTCCGTCCACACACGCAGTCCTTGGTGCTTGGTGAGTTCGGCAAGAACCGCGTCAGGTACTCCACCGATACCCATCTGCAGGGTTGACCCGTCGACAATGTGACCTGCAATGCGTTCCCCAATCGACCGCGCTGTGTCATCGATCGGCGGTGCGGTGTGTGTTGCGATCGGTTCGTCAACCTCAACGAGGTAATCGATTTCATGGGAGTAGATCTGGGCATCGCCGTAGGTGTAGGGCATGTGCAGATTAGCCTGCGCAATGACGATCGCTCCGTATTCACGCGCTGCCTCTATCGCAGCCGGCAAGATATTGACTTCTATACCTAAACTAACGGTGTCGTAGCGAGGCGCTGAGGTATGAATGACGATGACGTCAGGTCGAAATTCGTGGTGAAACATGACAGGTGCGACACTGAGTCGACACGGAAAGTATTGCAGTCGTTCACTTTTTCGTACTCCAGGGCCCACGAAAATAGTTTCGTGGGTGATACCGGGGCGGTCTGGCACACCAACTTGAGCATTGAGCATATTGAGTCGAAAGCATTCAAGTTGCTCGTTGATCACGTTCAGTACCCGCGTGGGTGTGGCGAAGTTGCCTGAGCACACGATCCTGGGGTTGTCGGGCAGGTCCGCGAGGACTCCGTGGAGTTGGTCCAGACTGATGGTCTTCATGTGTTCAGCCTCAGCGTTGGTTATTCAACGTCGAGGATGACTTTGCCCACAGCCCCGCCCTCGACCGCATCAAAGGCGGCAGCCGCTTGATCAAGGGTGAAGCGATGCAGTGGCAGGGCCGATAAGGCACCTTCGGTGAGCGCATCGGTGATGTCGGCTACGGCCTGGGTCAGCATGACCGGAGTAAAGCCATACAAAATCATGTAGCGGACAGTCACGTTGAGATTCATCAGTTCACGAGTGGGAAGGACAGGATCAGTGGGTTCTGATGCGTAGGTGACGATGGTGCCGTGTGGTGCGATCACACCCAGGTCCAATGCCAGGTTTGCTCCTAAGGCCACCTCAATGATTCGGTCAACACCGGCCCTTGCGGCAGCAGAAATCTGCTCGCGGGCGTCTGGCTCTTTGTAATTGACGACCACGTGTGCGCCGGCAGCATGGGCCAGGGCTGCCTTCTGTGCTGAGCTCACCGTCGCAATGACATGCGCACCGGCGCGCACAGCCAATTCAATGGCAGCGTGACCGACAGCCCCGGCACCACCTGCGACCAACACTGTCGCCCCATCAAGGGGACCGTCGCTAAACAGGCAGGCGTGCGCGGTGAGATAGGGCACACCTAGGCCGGCGGCCTGCTCGCTGGTGATACCAGCCGGAAGCGGCACAGCTAGCCGAGCCGGTACGACTGCGTACTGGGCCGCGGTCCCCCATTGGCGCTGGAATGCGGCGAGGAAGACCCATACCCTCTCACCAATGCGCGCGGGATCAACCCCCGAACCGACCGCCTCGATCACACCTGCCGCGTCATGGCAGGGCACCTGAAAATCGAAGGGAATTGCTGGGCCGGCGTTTCGCACCTTGAAGTCGGTGGGGTTGACCCCGGCAGTATCGACCTTGATGCGAACTTCTCCCGGCCCTGGTCCGGGGGTGCTGACCTCCTGCACTGTTAGAACGCTGGAGGGGCCATGTTGAGAATAGGTAACTGCGCGCATAGCACCGCACACTAAACCCACGGCTAGGTGACGCGCAGCACCCTGCTCACAGAAGCCGTTTTTCCGAGGTCATTGGCTAGCCGGGCACGGCATGAATAGGTGCGGTTTCGAGTGAGGTTGGTGACCACCGCTATGCCGCCTTTTTCAATCTCACCCACCCGCGTGGGGAGCCCTGGACTGTGGCAGGTGACCTCGCGGCGGGTCAGGCTCGACCCGTTATTCGACAGTCGTTGAACACTGAAGGTGGCTGATCGGTTTCCGTTGACCGTCACCGAAGTGATCCGGGCTCGGTTTGGCGGACCAACCGGGCGGATCTTCACCGGAGCGGAGTTCGTTGAGGATGCTCCTTGGCGGAGAGACACCGCGGTGAGCGTGTAGCGCTTGCCCGGCTTGAGGCCCGACAGCGTGCACTGTGCAGACGCGCGCTGGCTTGGGGCTTTCATGCCGCACGTAGTCACAGAGCCGCTGGTCAAGGTCGCACTCACGAGATACCTGTCCGCGGTGAGCCCTTCTACTGAGGGCTCCACCGTGACAACTGCCGTACGAGTGCCCAGGGTTACATCGACGATGGCGGGTGCCTCGGGGGTGAGATTGGGATCCGGGGTGATGGGAACACCGGCGGAAATGAGAAAGGTGTTCATCGCCGACACACGCGTGTACACACCAGGAAGCGTGCTCGCACAAAGTTCCGGGCCCCAACTGACCACGCCAACGAGTCGGTAACCATCGTCTGCCCGGCCTAGAAGTGGTCCACCGGAATCGCCGCTGCAACTGTCGACGATGGCGCCATTGCGTACTCCGCTGGCACACACCATGGTCGCCGGTGACGCATCAAAGCGGTCGTATCCGCGAAAGCGCACTCCGTCGATCTCATAACTTTGATCGCCTCCGCAACTATTTCGGGGAAAGGCCACCAGATCGCCCCAGCGGTAAAGATCGGCCGCTTGGGTGCCGTTTCGGCGAGTCGCACCCCACCCGCCGACGACCAGCGGGGCCCCGGCGGAAAGCAGAGTTTGATCATCATCGGGGGTTGCCACCGAAACAGGTACGACGCCAGGCAGATCTGCACTGAGTTGGAGTACGGCGATGTCACCTGAGGCGGTGACCTCGTTGTAGCCAGGATTAACCGTGACCTTGACCACCCGGACCACGCTGGCATCGGGATCACTCAGGCGGCCATCTCCCGTGCGTGCCACGATGAGGCTGGCGGCCGCCGTCACTCGATCGCGCTCTGACACGCAGTGCGCTGCCGTGACGATCAAGCGAGGGGTTACTGCCGTACCGCCACAGAACTGAGCATCAAAGAGTCCATCAGACTCATACGTGTTGCGGTCTGCCACTGCAACCAGCGAACCCAACCGAGCATCGGGGCCGGGTAGTCCATTCACCACCTTGGGAGTGAGGGGCACCTCACTGGACGCAAGGGCAGGAGCAGCGCCGAAGCTGAGGGCGAGGCAGGTTGCGCCTACAGTCAGGATGAGGGCGCGGTCGCGGGTCATGGGTTGATGCTAAGCCTTGTGCGCCCCGAAAGGCCGATCGAGAACGGTAGCGGGGGTCTAGGTAGATAGAGGAGATTGCGATGTCCACTGCACTCGTCACCGGCGCATCAACCGGAATAGGACTGTCCTTTGCCCGCATCCTTGCCACGCGTGGCCACGACCTGGTGATCGT
Organism: Actinomycetota bacterium; assembly: GCA_017857875.1. Classification (GTDB taxonomy): domain Bacteria; phylum Actinomycetota; class Actinomycetes; order S36-B12; family S36-B12; genus M55B157. The sequence continues at coordinate 113,904 of JAFMCH010000001.1, forward strand.
GGCTCGACACCGTGACCGGTTGGAGGCGCTGGCCATCGAACTTGCGGCCATGTCGAGCACTCCGATCAGCGTGGAGGTTCTAGCGGCCGATCTGGCTGCGCCAGAGCAGTTGCAGCGGGTGGTCGATCGCCTGTCTGACGTCACTCGCCCGGTGGATATCTGTGTGAACAACGCTGGTATGGGGGTGCGTGAGCCGTTTGGGAGGTCTGCGGTTGAGGATGAACAACTCATGATCGACGTCATGGTGACGGCGGTGATGCGGTTGAGTCATGCGATTGTTCCGGGCATGGTCGCCCGAGGAACCGGGGCCATCATCAATGTGAGCAGCATTGCCGGCTGGATGCCGACCGGCACCTATTCAGCGATCAAGGCGTGGGCCACAACCTTCAGTGAGAGTCTGCATAACGAGGTGAAGCAAGACGGGGTTAGCGTCATTGCGGTCTGCCCGGGCTATACCCGTACCGAGTTTCACCAGCGCGCTGGCATGACGATGTCGAGTGTGCCGTCGTGGATGTGGCTAGACGCCGATGAGGTGGTGGCTCAGGCACTGAAGGATGCACGCAAAGGAAAGTCGTGGAGCGTGGCTGGGCGCAAATATAAGGCGATGGGGTGGGCTGCACGAGTGCTGCCGCGATCTGTGGTGGCGAAGGTTACGGCTGCGCGCTGAGGTCAGCCACGGCGGACGCTGCGTCACCGTGCACGATCGTCCAGCCACGCAACCGTGCGGCTGATGCGAGTGGTTCGGCGGCAACGGCATCGCGGGTGATCACAACCGTCACGGGTGCATCGGGCCAGTCGCTCACGGTGCCGGGTGCGGGCAATTGCGGATCAACGAGCACGTATCCGCCCACTTTGCGTCGGGCTGAGCGTTGCGCGAAGCCCAACTGAGGGGCGAATCGGGCCGTTTCGCCGCCAAAGACCAGTAGTTGCCAGACGTGGGCTGGGCACCGCTGAGCAAGTTCGATGCTGGTTCGGGCCACCCAGGTGTCATCGTTTTCGATGGCACTGAGCGTCACGACGGTCGTGCCCGCATCGGCACTGAGCGAACCCCATTCAGCGGGTGCGGGCGAGGTGAGCACGACAACTGTTGGTCGATCGGTGGCGTAATAGTCAAGCCCAGTCACACCCATGACACTAGGACCGCCCGAGACAATCGTGATGAGAGTTAGGAGATATACGTTCGGACTTTTTCTCTTGCAGTGACTCTGACTTAATGTCGTGACTGTGCCAAAGATCAGAAGAATCCTGATTGGTGTCTGCTTGACCGGGGTCCTCACGATAGCAACATTGCCCGCGGTCGCCACTGACCAGGTGACATCAAGTAGCCCGGTGTTATTCACGTGGAACACGCCGATCACAGCCTCCGACGCAGGCGAAGACGCCGAAAACCCGCAAGTATCGGTGGCCGACGACGGTGCATCAGCCGTCGTGATTTGGCAGCGAAGCGACGGGAGCGATGCCCGTGCCCAGGTGTCGTTGGGAACACTAGATGGCGCAGCAACCACTTGGTCGCCAGCCGACACGATTTCCGGCACCGGCACCGGCACCGGCAGTGGGGTGAATAGTCAGCAGATCGCACTATCTGGCGACGGCACCAAGGCCATCGCGACCTGGTACCGGGGATTCGAGCGCGAGGTTTATGACGAGGACCGCGACAGAGATGTCGATAGGGAATACGATGTGATCGAAACCGCCGTGGCCACCATCTCCGGCGGGGTGATGAATTGGTCGTCCACCACCGAATTATCCGAATTTGTGGCCGACGCTGAGGATCCTCAGGTGGCTATTTCAGTAGACGGTTCAACGGCGGTCGCTATCTGGCGAATGCCCAGGAATCAAGTTCAGGTGCGCACCGCCACGATCAGCGGAAACACCGCCTCGTGGTCGAGTGTTCGCACGCTGGACACCGCCCCAGTTTTCGTCTCTGGTCCGACCGTGCAAATCTCCGCAGACGGCCAATCGGTGACAGCATTGTGGTACAGCTGGAATGGTTCGACAGGAGTGGCCAAGTCCGCGTCGGCGGTGATCGCGGGAGGGACGGCAACGTGGTCGGCGGTTGCGGATCTTTCCACAGGTGGAAGATTCACCGGAGCCATGAGACTTTCATTGTCTGAGGATGGCACCCGAGCTCTTGCGGTGTGGTCGAGACGAGACGTCGGCACGCCGGATGTGCCACCGATACCCCCGTATCTCATTGAGGCCACCACTGCATCGATTAGTTCTGGTGTTGCCACCTGGACCAGCCCCGCAGATCTCTCGCCGGGTGCTGCCACATATTCAAGTAGCCCTGATGCGGTGCTATCGGCTGATGGATCGGCTGCGGTTGCCACCTGGCTCGACTACAACGGGTCAGAGAACATCGTGTACTCATCCATCGGGCAGTGGAGCGGATCCTCGGTCACCTGGGCGGCTGCTGAATCTCGGTCGGAACCAGGCCAAGCATCCGGGGATCCCAGCATTTCGATATCTGCTCAAGGGGCACAAACAACCCTGCTGTGGTCGCGCAGCAACGGCGCTCAAGCCGTCGTGCAGTCATCATCTGCTTCCATCATCGGTGGTGTTGCGGTCTGGTACACGACCGAAGATGTGTCTGATTCCAGCGTAAGTTCTTACCGACCGCAGCTAGGTTCTTCCGCTAACGGCCAGGTTTTCGTGGGTGTTTGGTACACCTCAGATGGATCGAACAGCGTTATTCAAGCGGCCGTGGGAGCCAGGAGTGGTGTGACGCCACCACCGACACCTCCAGCACCAGCAATGCCGGCCGGACCGCCGACGGATGTTGTGGGAGTTGCCGGGGACGCTTCGGCGTCCGTGCGTTGGGCTGCACCGACATCTACGGGTTCGTTTCCGATCACCAACTATCAGGTGATGTCGGCACCTGCTGGCGGTATGTGTTTGTCCACGGTGCTGTCGTGTGAGGTGGTTGGTCTGCGTAACGGAACCGACTACACCTTCACCGTGCGTGCGCTTACCGGTGCCGGTTGGGGCTCGCGGTCGCGGATATCAAATCCCGTGACGCCTACGCCGGTCGTAGAGCCGGCAATGGTGATCGTGGGAGAACGCACCGGCAATGGCCGTCTTGTATCTGTTGCGGAGGTCAGCACCGACATGGTGGGTGCTGATGTTGTGGCGTGGGTCAAACTCGCAGGTCAAGATGAGTATGAGGCAGGGTCATTTCGCACAGTTGGTCTCGACGGTGACTTCACGTGGCAACGACGAACCGGTAAAAAATTGTTTGTGTATTTCGAGTCCGGATCGGTGCGTTCGAACCGTCTGATCATGACCGCCCGCTAATGCGGCAGTTTGACAGCGCCTAGGCTCATGGGCATGTCACCTGATGTCACGCGGTCAACCGAATGGCTTGAATTACGTCAGCAGATCTTGGACAAGGCCGTCGTTCACGGGCGCGTCACGTTGTCCAGTGGCCGCGAGGCTGATTACTACATCGACCTTCGTCGGGTAACCCTTGACGGCGTAGCGGCTCCACTGGTGGGGCAGGTCATGAATGAACTAACCGCAGATTGGGACTACCAGGCTGTGGGTGGGCTCACGCTTGGTGCAGATCCGGTGGCCACGGCCATGCTTCATGCGCGGGCGATCGCCGATAATCCGCTGGATGCTTTCGTGGTGCGTAAGTCAGGAAAAGCACACGGACTGCAACAACAAATCGAGGGACCTTCAACATCTGGTCGACGAGTACTGGCTGTTGAAGACACCTCCACGACCGGCTCGTCAGTGATGGCGGCGGTGGAGGCACTGCGTACAGGCGGCGCAGACGTTGTCGGCGTGGCCGTGATCGTGGATCGAGGGGCTCGTGAGTTCGTCGAGCAGGCAGGTCTGACCTATCGCGCCGCGTACTCCCTGACCGATCTGGGGCTCTAGCAGCCACGGAGGTCTGGCCACGTGGCCCTTACCTGACACCTCAGCAACTGTGTCTTAAAGTGGCGGTATGTCAACGACCCCGCCAGCAGCCTCTGACGACTCAACCACGGTTGATATCGATACGAAACCCGGCAGCCCACTGCCTACCTACGTGTGGATCATCATTGCCGTCGTTGTCGGGTTACTGGCCGCCGGATTGACCTGGCTGGTTATGCGGGGTGGCTCCGATGATGTTGGCGGCACCATCGCATCACCGAGCGTTGTGGGCTTCACCATCGAGGAGGCCACCACTACGATCGAAGGCGCGGGTTTGCAGATTGGCGACATCAGCTTGCAGCCGTCAGATATCGAGAATGGTCGAATTCTGGAGCAAAACCCGCCGGCCGGTGCCCAACTCGCGCTAGGGAGTCGTATCGACATCGTGGTGAGTGGTGATGCGAACCCGGTGGTTCCAGACCTGCTGTCATTGAATGAATCAGACGCCGTTAATGCGCTGATCGCACTGGGGCTGAGGGCCGGCACCATCACCGAAACTTCATCGGCTGAAGAAGCCGGCCAGGTGGTCGCGCAGAGCGTCGCTGCCGGCGAGCAGGTGCCGATTGGCACGCAGGTAGACCTGCGTGTGTCCAATGGGCGAGTGGGTGTGGCTGATGTGGTCGGTTTGACCGCAGCCGAGGCGAAGGCTGCCTTGCGCAATGAAGGTTTCAAGATCACCGAGCAGGAACAAGAAAGTGGCCAGCCGGGCATCGTGCTCAGCCAGTCACCCGAGGCCGGAGCTGATGCCGCGGTCGGATCAACCGTGGTGATCACGGTGGGCAAGGCGCCCGAGCCAAGCCCGACACCTACGCCGACTCCGACGCCCACTCCCGTCTCCCAGGCCGTCTGCGGCCGGGACGTTTTGACCAAGGCCGTGGAGGATACGCGGTCACCGGGCGATACACCTGTCCAGGGCCTGCAGGATTACACCTGTGTTGCCGGATGGGCCGTTGCCATCGCTCAGATTGGTGATCAGCCAGATCAGATCGTTCTGGACCGATTTATTTTCACCACCGATGGCGATAACTGGTCACGCATCAGCAGAAACCAAGCCTGTGCCGATGGCAGCGATCTGCCCGATGCGCTGCGTCCCTCGGCCTGCTCGAATGTGGTGGGCTAAGTCTGTAATGAGTTAGGCCTGAGGTACGTCGGCGTCTTGTTCACTCACGCCCAACCGGCGCTCAATACCGATCAGTATCAAGACGACAAGCGCAGATACGGCCGCCAACACCACGGTGATGAGCACGTTATCGGTGGGGGCCTGGAGTCCGCGATCGTCATCTTGCCAGGGCCACAACGCGCGTAGTGAGCCGAACATGAGTCCGGCAAGCACCACCATGGTGATGCTCAGGTGGTGGTCTAGTAGCCAGCGCAGCAGTAATACGAATGTGGCAAGGCCGATCACTGCACCCAGCGCGAAGACAGCCAGATAGGCGATATTCCGATCATTGACCGCTGCGATGGTTGAGTCGTAGAGGCCAACGGAGAGTAAGAAGAACGATCCCGATACACCGGGAAGCACGAGGGCACACACGGCCACCGCTGCGGCTAGGGCGACGATAATCAGTGATGGGTCATCAATGTTTGTCGGTGGTAATCCGGTCAGGACAAATGCGAGTACCGCTGCGGCGATCAGCACCAGCCACCACCACGGCTGCCACCCTTTACCTCGACGCACAATCCCGATGGGTACGACAATTCCTGCGGCAACTAGCCCGAAGAAGACCGCCCGCATTTGCTCGGGATATTCCTCAAGCAGAGGCTCAATGACTCGCGCACCGGCGATGACGGCAAGAACCATGCCGACCGCCACGGGAATGATCAGCCGCCAATCGATACTGCGAGCTGTCAAGAGGGAGGCAGAGACACCGCGCTCAGGTCGACGCACGCCGAAAAGCTGTGCCAACGCGATCACAGCTAACGCCCCGGATTCGATCAGTCGGCGATAGATGCCCACAAGCAGTGCAATGGTGCCCCCACTAACTCCAGGGATAACCTCTGCCACGCCGATAGCCATTCCACGGATGAGGTTGATCACTGCCGTCAGCACAAGGCTTGAGTGTAGGTGCGTACCCTTGATGATCGTGGTGACCGGGCCGATGATGAACTCAACAGGTGATGAATCCAAACTCGACGCCGATGCCATCATTGGCCCGGAAATCACGCTGCCGGTGGGAGTAGGCCCGTGGCCAGGCGGATCTCTGGGGCAAGCGCAGGCTGCTGCTGCTGATGCCCGACTGGATCCGGAATTGCTGGCCAATGGCGATGCGCGCAACGTCGTGGATCGTTATCGGTACTGGTCAATGTCGGCGATCGTGGCTGATCTCGACACTCAACGACAGCCCTTTCAGGTGGCGATTGAGAACTTTCACCACGACATGAATATCGGGTCGGTCGTGCGCACAGCCAATGCCTTTGCCGCCGAACTCGTTCACATCATCGGTCATCGCCGATGGAATCGTCGCGGGTCGATGGTGACCGAGCGATATCAACACGTGCAACACCACGAAACAATCGATGAGTTCACTCAGTGGGTGAGCCAACACGATCTAGCAGTGATCGGCGTAGACAATATGCCTGGCTCTGTGCCTCTGGAGACCTTCGATCTGCCACGCCGTTGCGTTTTGGTATTCGGGCAAGAGAGCACCGGGCTCTCACCAGCCGCCCAACAGGCCTGTAATTCTGTGCTATCGATTGCTCAGTTCGGGTCGACTCGATCCATCAACGCCGGAGCAGCAGCAGCCATTGCCATGCATGCATGGGTGCGTCGACACGTGTTCGACCAGCGCGTTCACGCCAACGGCCCTGACACGCAGAGCACTTAATTGACTACTACTGCAGAATGTTTTGCAGCCGTGCGACGGCTTGATCAATGTCGTCTTCACTAATGTACGTGTGCGGGCTCAACCGCACCTGTTCGGTGATTTCGTGTTCTGCGAAATCGATAGGCGCATAATCAGCGGTTGACAAGCTCGCGTTAACACCGGCGTCGCGTAGTTGTGTGACCACTGCCGCAGCACCGGGGGCCGGCATGGTCGCCGTCACAATGCCACTTCGTTGTTTCCCCCGATCACGTACCTGAACTCCCGGAAGCTCGGCCAGACCCAGTCGTAGTTGCTCAGCCCGCGCACTAATCGCCGCATGAATCACATCGATACCCACATCAAGGATTTCCTGCACCGCGCAACCGAGCGCAAGGATCGCGGCGTAGGAGGCCTCCCAGGTTTCAAAACGACGGGCGCCGCTGCGCACACGGTAGGAGCCTGGCCCGGTCCAGGTTGCCGAGTGCAAGTCGAGGGGAAATGGTTCAAGGTCGTTCAGCATGCGTTGCGAGGCGGCGACGAAACCCGTGCCGCGGGGCCCGCGGATGAACTTACGGCCGGTGGCAGAGAGTGCGTCACAGCCGATGCGCGAGAAATCCAACGGAAGTTGGCCAGCCGACTGGCAGGCATCCACGAGATACCAGGCGGGCGAGCCGTTAAAGCGCAATGCATCGCCGATTCCGACGATGTCGTTGACAACTCCATTGTGGCTTGGTGCATGGGTGATCGACACGATGCGAACACGTTCATCCAATGTACCCGCAAAGGCCTCCACATCTACATCACCATCGGGCCCGTCAGGAATGAACTCCAGTTGGGCACCGGTCTTGTTGGCCAGTTGCATCAACGGAATCACGTTTGAGGCGTATTCACTGCTGGCCACGAGGATTCGATCACCAGGTTCGAGTGGATCATCATGAGCGATCGCTTGCAGCGCCCTGTCCCATCCCACCGTCGCAGACTCGACGAGTGCCACCTGCTCACTCGGGCAGTTCACCAGCGCCCCGACCTGTGCGTGAACCGCGTGGAGATCATCGGCGTATTCAGCGAAAGCCTCATATCCCCCGATCTGAGACTCGCGGATGAGGTAGTCAACCTGAGTCGACAAGGTGTGTGTGCTCGGCAGGGCAGACCCGGCGTTGTTGAGATGAATGAGGGACGACCGTAAGGCTGACACAGGATTGACTTTATCGGGGCTGTCGCACCCGCGTCCGGTGTAGATAGGCTCGCCAGCAGGTACGGGTAGTTGCATGGTTTTTTCGTCGTTGAAGGGGAACAGCATGAACGAGCAGATGCGTGATCAGATGGGCCGTGGTCAAGGCTTCCTGGCCGCTCTTGATCAAAGTGGTGGTAGCACGCCCAAGGCTTTGGCGTTGTACGGCGTCGAGCCCACGGCTTACTCGGACGATGAGCAAATGTTCGATCGGATGCATGCCATGCGTGTTCGGATCATGACCGATCCGCATTTCACCGGTGAACGCATCGTTGCGGCTATCTTGTTTGAGCAGACGATGGATCGAGAGGTGCAGGGGCGACCCACTCCCGATTACTTATGGAATGTCAAGAATGTCGTTCCCTTGGTTAAGGTCGACAAAGGTCTCGCTGATGTGGTTCAGGGATCTCAAATCATGAAGCCAATGCCTGATCTAGATGCCCTGCTGGTCCGAGCCAAAGACAAAGGTGTTTTCGGTACCAAGATGCGTTCGGTTATCAAAGGCCTCGATGCCGCGGGTATTTCCGCGGTCGTAGATCAGCAGTTCGAGGTGGGTCAGCAAATCAATGACGCCGGATTGGTGCCCATCTTGGAGCCTGAGGTGGACATCAACGCCCCCGAGAAGGAGCAAATCGAAGTCCTCCTGCGAGACGCCCTGCTCGCGGGACTGGAATCGGTGCCAGATGGTCAGCAGGTCATGTTGAAGTTGACCATTCCCACCGTGCCTAACTACTACGAGCCATTGATCAACCATCCCAAGGTATTGCGCGTCGTCGCACTTTCTGGTGGATACTCCCGAGATGAGGCCTGTCGGTTGCTCAGTGAAAATCACAACATGATCGCCAGCTTCTCCCGCGCCCTGACCGAAGGCTTGACCCTACAAATGTCTGACACCGAGTACAGCGCTGCGCTAGGCGCGGCCATTGAGAAGATTTACGAGGCATCCATCACATGAGCTTGCACGAAAACCTCCTCGGCGGTCCTGCACCTACCCTGCTGCCCGATGATCCAGGGCCCAGGGTCGAACTCGCCGATGGCGCCGATGCCTACGACGTTGTCCGTCGCTATCCCGTCTCATCGCGCGCATGGGCGCAGCTTGCTGATCAGGCTTGGAGTGATGGACGCGTGATGGAGTCCTATGCATTCGCTCGTGTGGGCTATCACCGTGGTCTTGACGCACTACGACGTAATGGTTGGAAGGGCTACGGCCCGGTGCCGTGGTCACATGAACCCAATCAGGGATTTCTGCGTTGCCTATTCGCGCTCCAGCGTGCTGCTGCGGCTATCAACGAGGTAGATGAAGCTCAGCGGTGCGCGGAGTTTCTCGTTGACTGTGACCCAGTTGCCGATGCTGGGATCCGGGGCTAACTGCTGGTGCAACGTGTTGCAGTAGTCGGTGGAGGAATCAGTGGGATTGCTTGTGCCACATCGCTTGTCAATCGCGGCGTGCCGGTCACGATTTTTGATCGTGGCCATCGCATCGGCGGGCGATTAGCGACCCAGACCCTTCGCGACACGGGTACTCAGTGGGACACGCGGGTTGTTGATGTAGGGGCTTCGTATTTTACGGCCCATGATGTGCGATTCAAACGCGTCGTCGAGTCACTGTGCGACCAGGGGATTGCACGCGAGTGGACAGACACCATTCATGTAGCTGATGCCACGGGCGTGATTGGACCCAAAATCGGGCCGGTTCGTTATGCCACGTCAGGGGGTTTACGCAGTGTGGTGCAGGCGCTCGCCGATCAGTTACCTGCAGATCTCGTGCGCTGGGAATATCCGCATGACGTGGGAGGCCTCATTCCACGTGAAAACGGAATAGCCGTAGGAGACGATCTATTCGCGGCGGTGGCTGTGTGCATGCCTGACCCCCAGGCGCAACGATTATTCATCGATCCTGGCTTCGAGCAGGCGCGGGCCGTGCTTGCTAATTCACCTCGATGGGAACCAGTCCTCGCACTGACCACCGTTTATGAGAGTCGATGCTGGCAACCCTTTGATGCCATGTTCGTCAATGATGATGCAGCGATCACCTTTATTGCCAATGATGGCTCTCGACGGGGAGATGACGCGCCGGTGTTAGTCACGCACTCGGCATCTGCCATAGCCGGTGCCCACCTGAGCGATCCCAACGAGGCCGCACCCGCACTGATGGCCGCTGTGGCGCAAGTGTTGGACACGCAGATGCATCCCAGCTGGTTTAGCGTCAAGCGCTGGACCTTTGCACGACCAACCGCTGCTCGCGCTGAGTTATTCGGCTGGGCGGAAACGCCAGCGCGATGGCCAATCGGACTAGCCGGCGACTCGTGGGCCGGTGGCCCACGAACCGAAACAGCGTGGCTGAGTGGGACTGAACTTGGGCTGGCTCTCGCTGCATCCGATAGCCTGCTGGGCGATTAGTGTGCGTTGGCGATGACCGCCAACGAGTCGAACCGCGCTTGTGCGCACCAGGACGAAGCATCGATTGAGGTGAGTTATGCCAGCCATTGCACTGCTCGGTGCTCAATGGGGCGACGAGGGCAAAGGTAAGGCAACCGACCTGTTGGGCGGGCGAGTTGACTACGTGGTGCGCTATCAGGGCGGGAATAACGCGGGTCACACCGTGGTCATCGGTGACCGCAGTTACGCGTTGCACCTACTGCCCAGCGGCATCTTGAGCCCCGGTGTCGTACCGGTCATTGGTAACGGGGTTGTTGTCGACCCGCAGGTGCTGCTTGATGAGATGGCAGGGTTGACCGAGCGTGGCGTGGACTGTTCACGATTACTGATTAGCGCCAACGCGCATCTCATTACGAACTATCACGTCACTCTTGACAAGGTCACCGAGCGGTTTCTGGGCAAGGCAAAGATCGGCACCACGGGTCGCGGAATCGGACCCGCCTACGCGGACAAGGTGGGCCGCCTGGGTATTCGCGTGCAAGATCTGTTCGATCCATCGATCCTGCGCCAAAAAGTAGAGGGCTCCCTGGAGGGAAAGAACCAGGTTTTAGTCAAGGTCTTCAATCGTCGCGATATTGATGTCGATGCGATCACCGAGGAGTTGCTGGGATTTGCCGATGTCCTTCGGCCTTATGTAGTCGACACGGCACTGGTGCTCAACGACGCGCTCGATGCAGGCAAGACTGTTTTGCTAGAGGGTGGGCAAGGAACGCTACTTGATGTTGACCATGGAACCTACCCGTTTGTCACCTCATCGAACCCGACGGCCGGCGGTGCTTGCACCGGTAGCGGTATCGGCCCCACGCGCCTAGATCGCGTGCTAGGAATTCTCAAGGCGTATACAACACGCGTCGGTAGCGGACCATTTCCGACCGAACTATTCGATGACGACGGTGAACGACTACAACGTGTGGGTGGCGAGGTCGGCGTCACAACCGGTCGCTCGCGTAGATGTGGTTGGTTCGATGCGCCCATTGCGCGATACGCCACGCGCATCAATGGATTAACCGACATCTTCTTGACGAAGCTTGATGTGCTGTCAGGTTTTGAGCGCATTCCCGTATGTGTCGGCTATGAGGTCGATGGTGCGGTGAGTACGGAAATTCCTATGACTCAAACTGACTTTCATCACGCGCAGCCGGTTTATGAGTACCTGCCCGGTTGGTCTGAAGACATTTCCGGCGCGCGGTCCATGGCAGACCTTCCAACGGCCGCACGCGACTACGTGGAATTCCTCGAGCAAGCATCAGGTGCGCCTATCAGTGCCATTGGGGTGGGCCCCGACCGCGATGCCACCATCGTCATTCGCGACCTGTTGTAGGTAATCGTGGCCGACCATCGCAGCGGGGACTTCATCGCAGGGCTCATCGGTGCGGTGGGTGCCGAGCATGTGCTGACTGATGCCGTGCTGATCGAACCGTTCGTCACCGACTGGACTCGTCGATGGCGTGGTGCAGCCCAGGCCGTGGTGCGCCCGGCTACCACGGAGCAGGTCGCCGCAGTGATGAAAATATGTGCTGCACATGGTGTGGCCGTGGTGCCACAGGGTGGAAACACCGGTCTTGTCGGCGGCAGTATTCCTGCTGATGAACCCCCGTTTTCGCATGTCTCACTTCCGATCGTGATGAGCACAAAGCGTCTTGATCAGGTGTCGGATGTCGATCAGCAGGCTGGCCAGGTGACCGTGGGTGCCGGGGTGACACTGGGAGAGCTGCACCAGCACGTACAGCGAGCCGGTTGGGCCTACGGAGTTGACTTGGCCGCGCGTGACTCGGCAACTATCGGCGGCACGGTGGCGACTAATGCCGGAGGCATCCGGGTGATCGCCTATGGCATGACGCGAATGCAGATCCGAGGGGTAGAGGCCGTGCTTCCGGACGGATCCATCATTGAGCACCTCGGTGGACTAATCAAAGACAACACTGGGTACGACCTTGCCGGTGTTCTGTGCGGTAGTGAAGGCACCTTGGGCATCATCACTGCGGTTCGCGTCGGTTTGCATCGCATTCCGGCCGAAACGAGTGTGGCACTCATTGGCGTCGAGTCGTTCGATGAAGCCATCGAACTGCTTACCCGGGCAGTTGTTCCAGGTGCTGATCTGCTGGCGGCTGAGGTGATCGACGAGACCGGCATTGAACTTGCCATGCAGGTGACCGGATTGGCGTGGCCGTTACAAGATCGACATCCGCTACTGCTTTTGTTGGAGGTTGCCGACGGTGGGACGGGAGTCGGCTTCAACGAATCCGCGTTAGTCAACCGCGACGTCGTCATGGGCCTTGATAGCGTTGATAAGCAACGGCTCTGGGCATATCGCGAGCGTCAGTCGGAGGCATTCTCAGCCCACGCTGCTCAAGCCGGTGGCGATGTGGCACATAAACTTGATATTTCGCTGCCGATCCAGCAGTTGGCTCAGTGCGCCGATCAATTGCGCGAGCGCATGCTCAACTATTCGCCGGTGGAATCATTTGGCATTTTTGGACACCTAGCGGACGGAAATTTGCACGTGGAAATCGTGGGTCCGTCGGCAACCGATGAGGAAGTTGACCGCCTCGTGCTGTCCGTGGTCTCCCAGTATGGCGGAAGCGTGTCGGCTGAGCACGGTATTGGTCGAGCAAAAACTGCGTGGTTATCGATCTCTCGTTCGGCGGCCGAAATCCGGGCGATGCGTGCCCTGAAGGACGCGTGGGACCCGCAGGGATTACTGAATCCCGGTGTCATTTTCGCCAGCGAGGAACACCCCAGCAAGTGATCAAACCGTTGTATGAATCCAAGATTCGTCAGCTTCCACTGGTCATCGCACATCGTGGGGCGAGTGCTGCCGAACCTGAGATGACTGCCGCCGCCTACGAACGAGCAATCCTGGATGGTGCTGATGGTTGCGAATGCGATGTGCGGTTATCCCGTGATGGCGTGCTGGTGTTGATACATGATGCAACCATTGATCGAACAACCACCGGCCGAGGCTCCATATCGACGTTGACCTGGTCTGAGGTTGCGCCGTTGGGACTGCTGAGCCTTGACGACCTCATTGACATCGCCCAGGGAGTTGGCCGTCCGGTGCGATTGTCGATTGAGACGAAGCACCCAAGTCGTGACTCGCGTGCCCTCGAGCAGGCTGTTTACGACAAGTTGCGCGAGCGTCGCCGCTTGGCACTCGGCCTGGACCGCATAATGTCGTTTTCACTAGCCGCAATGCAGCGAATGCATCACATCGATTCATCGCTACCGTTGGTGTATCTATTCGACCAACCACCTGGCCGCTGGATCAGCGGTGCGTTACCCGGCGGTATCTCAACGGCCGGCATTTCACTGGCTGGATTACGAGCTGATCCAGGTTACGTGCGTCGGGTGAAGGATCACGGTGGCAAGGTGCATGTCTGGACTGTTAATACCGAGCAAGACATCGTCTGGTGTGTTGAGGCAGGCGTTGATGCGGTCATCACGAATGAGCCGGCCCTGGCTCGTCGCATGATTGACACGCATACGGCGTAGGGATGTGCCTGCGTAGGCCGTAGGCTGTCGCGCCGTGACCAAAAAACGCTCCAGCCAGTCGAGTAATCCGTCTTCCTCGGGCGAAATCCCCGTGGTTGGAATGCGCGAACCATGCCCGTGCGGTTCCGGCCGCCGATACAAGGCCTGCCACGGTAAAGAAACAAATCGGGTCGAAGACCGCGTGAAGCGACCCTTCGCTGATCTCGTGGATGAGTGCGACTGGGTGGCCATGCGTGAGATCGTTCCGGCGGCCACTTCGCCACTGTCATTGCAGATGCCCTCAGACCGACGGGTTTTCGTCACCACGGTGCTTCCCATGGCGTGGCCAGCATTGGTGCGAGACAACGGCGATGTGTTCATTGCGTTACAGGTAACGACCGGGTCCGGTGACCCTAGTCGCGATACTGCGGTAGCTCTCCAGTCGGCATTGGCCGCCGAGCCAGGCACGCCGATACCGCCGTCGGGTCTGCCCGGCCCTGGCCCACGGCTACAAGACCTCATCGCAGCCCAGCCATTAGAGATCACCGTGCACGATTCCTTCGACTACTGGATGACCGAGGAAGCACCGGCTTCGGGTGAGGTGCGCGAGTCACTGGAGCGAGCCAATGCGCGGGTAATGCCAACAACTCGACTGACCAGTGTCGCTGCTGCCTACTGGGTGGAGATGGGCGACAAGAAGTTCCTGCGGTGGGTGCTGCCTCATGATGAAGAACCGCTGCTTGATGCGCTGGCTCGACTAAAGGCCGCCGGTGACATCAATCTGCCCGGATTCGACAACCGCTTTGTGGGCAGTTTCCGGGCGGATGGCCTGTTGGTTCCTGTCTGGGAGTTGGGCACGCAAACAACTGCTGATCAGTGTGAGGATGCGGCGGTGCAATTTGGGGAAGCGCTGTCGGTCGCACTCGCGGATACCTCTGATCTCACCTCGACGCAGCGCGGTGCGAGGTCTGGGCTCCAGACCCGTCAAATCACTCTGCGCTAGCGACAAGTAACGCCTGACCGGTGCTACTTCGATTGATCTACGCACTAGGCTGCTGAGGTGACCTGGGATGCCCAAACCGCTGCCTTGCTTGGCGCCATCGGTGGTGGGCTAGCGATCATTGCTTTGGTCTTGATCACGGTGATCTTTCTCCGCATGGCGCGCATGCGACGGGACTATCTGCTGTTGCAGGCCGAAGGCAGTCAGGATTCCTTCATCGAGGTTGTCGCCCGCAAAACACAAGAAGTTGGATTGCTACGTGAGCAGGTAGAACTGCTACACGCTCAGTTGCTGCACACGCGAGAGGAATTAGCTAAGGCGATCCGGCACGTAGGAGTGGTGCGGTTCGATGCGTTCGGCGACATGGGTGGTCGTATGTCCTTCACCGCGGCGCTGGTTGATGATCACGGTGACGGAATCATCTTGACCACGATTCATGCTCGGTCTGAGTCACGCACCTACATCCGGGGATTGCGAGCGGGGCAGGCTGACTCGGAGTTGTCGCCAGAAGAAGACCAAGCGGTTGATCAAGTACTACGGAGCCTGCCGTCATGAACACCGAAACCCATTCTCCCGCGGTCGCCTATTTGGGCCCCCGGGGAACCTTCGCCGAAGCCGCGTTGGTTGCTTTATCCCTTGATTCGACTGCTGCTATTGCCGCAGATTCGGTGACCGCAGCCATTGATCTTGTTCGGTCGGGTGCGGCAACGGGTGCCGTGGTGCCGATCGAGAACTCCGTCGAAGGTTCGGTCTCGACCACCTTGGACGAACTGGCTTCCGGTTCGCCTTTGGTCATCACCGCGGAGGTAGCGCTGCCGGTTCGCTTCTCGCTGATGGTCCGCGAGGGTTTGTCGATAGGGGATATTCGTTCAGTAGCAACGCATCCGCACGCTCAGGCTCAGTGTTCCGCGTGGTTGCGGCAGCACCTGCCCAACGCCCAACTGATTCCTGCTACCTCAACCGCTGGTGCTGCATTGGCGCTAGCTCATTCATCGTCGACCGAACCAGCACCCTTTGATGCCGCTATTGCACAACGTTTGGCGGCAGACCGTTACGGACTGATCGTGCTAGCTGACGACATCGGCGACAACGATGAGGCCACCACCCGCTTCATTGTCGTGCAGCAGCCCGGGGCTTTACCGCGGCGAACAGGTGCTGACAAAACCACCCTGGTCGTATTCATGACCGAGGATCATCCAGGTGCCCTGCTGGAGATCCTGACCGAACTCGCCGTGCGCGGTGTCAACATGACACGTATCGAATCCCGACCCACCCGGCGAGCGATGGGCGATTACTTTTTCTCCATCGATTGCGAGGGCCACATCGATGATGAACGCGTATCTGAGGCACTCAAGGGTCTACATCGAATATGCCGCGATGTGCGCTTTCTAGGTTCTTATCCCCGACATGACGGCAAGTCGGCCTTGTTACGCGACGGCGTCAGCGATGGGGATTTCGCTGACGCTGATGCATGGTTGGCCAGAATTCGCTCAGGTACCGCTTGAGTTTCTTCCTGATGCGTTTCGATGTAGCACCGACTCGATGAGTTGGGCAACGCCTTCTTGAGAGTTGGCGGGCACATGATGCGTAGCGGCACTCAAGACAGCCGGATGGGCGTTAGCAACTGCGTATGAGGTCTCGGCCCAAAACAACATGGGTAGGTCATTGGGTGCATCACCCGCGCTAATCACATGACTGGGTCCGTGACCATCGATGGCCGCGACGCGGGCGAGCGTGGTTGCCTTGCTGACACCTAGGGCGCTGATCTCTAGCAGGCGATCGGTGGGATCTGAGTGGGTGACCTCGACGAGCCCGCTGAGTGCCTCATCACCCACCGTTAAGAAGACGTCGTTATCAAAGGTGACATCGTCTCCTGGCCGCACCAGGATCTTCACCACATCACCCTGCGCAACGAGTTCTTCGATCGGTGCGATGTGTGTGTCGGCGGGAACGGGCCAACGTGGGCGATAGCCATCACCAAGAGCGAATTCGGTCGGATCGGCTGGCAGTGAGTCGAGGCGGTCATATGCTGCTCCTGCCGTGCTTGCCAGCCGCGCACCAGGCCTGGCCCGTTCGACTGCGAAGACCACCCCAGGCAACGCGTGACGCAATCGGTCGATGGCTTCTGCGGCCACCTGGGCCGCAAGGGCGAACACCTCGAGCACCTCTCCGTTAGCAAGGTCTAGCACTACGCCCCCGTTGGCACCGATGCCAATGCCTCGATGCCCGGTCATGTCGACGATCGGGGCAATCCAGCGAGGTGGCCGTCCGGTCACAATCACCAGGTCGATATCGCTATCACGCAATTCGTCCAGGGCCTGTCGGGTCCGCGCACCCACCGAACCATCAGGCAACAGCAGCGTGCCGTCAAGATCAGACGCAATGAGCCGAACGTTGTCGGGGACAGGAATTGCATCGAATTCTCGGGTCACACTTGCCATGGTCTCAGCCTCGGTCTACGGTCACCGAAGTGGCAAGTGCCGGTGACGAGAGGATGCAACCCATGGATGACACAGTTCGCCAGCACAAGTACCTGCTGACCGAGGATCAGATGCCGACGGTTTGGTACAACCTCGCGGCCGATCTGCCCACTCCTCCTCCGCCTCCTCTTCATCCTGGCCGCATGGACCCCGTCGGCCCGGATGATCTCGCGCCTTTGTTTCCGATGGAACTGATCATGCAGGAGGTGTCCACAGATCGGTACATCGACATTCCTGGTGGCGTCCTCGACGTCTACCGGCAGTGGCGCCCATCGCCGCTGTTTCGTGCTCACGGACTCGAAAAAGCATTGGGCACACCGGCGCGCATCTACTACAAGTACGAGGGCGTGTCTCCGGCTGGCTCGCATAAGCCGAATACGTCTGTGCCACAGGCGTACTACAACGCCAAAGAGGGCACCAAGAAGCTAACCACCGAGACCGGGGCCGGGCAGTGGGGAACCGCGCTCGCCTATGCGTGTGCCCTGTTCGACATGGAGTGCGAGGTGTGGCAGGTCGGCGCCTCCTATGACGCCAAGCCCTACCGTCGCCTCATGATGGAGACCTTCGGTGCGACCTTGCACCGCTCGCCCTCTGACGTCACCGCGATTGGCCGTCAACTAGCGCAGGATCCTGCGAATTGGAGCGGTTCGCTGGGCATGGCTATCTCTGAGGCTGTCGAGGTTGCCGCACAAGACCCGAACACACGCTATGCGTTGGGTTCAGTCCTCAATCACGTGTTGCTCCATCAGACAGTTATTGGCGAGGAAGCACTCCTGCAGATGGAAATGGCAGGAGACACGCCCACACTCATCGTCGGGTGCACCGGGGGTGGATCGAACTTCGCCGGATTGTCCTTCCCCTTCATGCGGGAGAAGTTGGCCGGACGCATCAACCCCCAGATCATGGCCGTTGAGCCAGCATCGTGTCCGACCCTGACTCGTGGCGTGTACGCCTATGACTTCGGCGATACCGCAGGAATGACTCCGCTGATGAAGATGCACACGTTGGGTCACGATTTTGTACCCGATCCCATTCACGCAGGCGGGCTGCGCTACCACGGCATGGCACCGATGATTTCCCATGTATATGAACTTGGCCTGCTCGAGGCGGAGTCTGTGGCGCAGACGGAGTGCTTCTCCGCTGCCGTTCAGTTTGCCCGGACCGAAGGCATCGTTCCGGCGCCAGAGCCCACACACGCGATCGCCATTGCTATCCGTGAGGCGCTCAAGGCCAAGGAAACCGGCGAGGAGACCGTGATCCTGACGGCTTTGTGTGGCCACGGTCACTTCGATCTTGCGGCCTATGAGAACTACCTCAGCGGGGCGATGGTCGACGAAGATGTCACGGATGAGCGCTTCGCGGAGTCGCTGTCACACCTACCGGTGGTGCCTGCCTAGTCCGTTTCATCCACTTTGGGAAGCGTCCAACGGGCCAGGGTCTGGCGCAACTGAGCATCGGTGCCCACAATCGTGCCGGTGAGTATCAGCCGCCCCGGCTTACGTGCCGTGGGCGCCCGAAAGGACAATTCGGCGTCGGCGAGTTGGGTTCCCTGCTCGGTCTCCACGTTGCCGAGGAAGTCCTCGGGCATGTCTGCGCTCAGGTAGCGCTCGGTTACGACGACGCCGTTGGCATCGGCGAAAACAGCGAGTGCCTGCCCGGCGCGCACTCCAGAAATCACGACCTGGCTAAACAGATCCTCGGTTATCTGCGTGTTGACCACGCGCACGCCCGGAGTTCCGTCAATGGTGAGCGTGACCGGTCCGAAAGAGGCCACCGTTTCTGGCTCGTCACCCACCGGGCGAATGTCGAGCACCAACGTGCCATCAGCACGCACGGTTGCCCGCTGGATAGTGAGGGCTAGTGAACCGGTTGGGGAGGTGAGTAAAGCCTGGGGCTTGGGAGGAGGCAACGCGGCGGTAGACCCGTCGCCTGCAGGTCGCCAGCCGAGGGTTGCCATGAGATTCTGAGTCGAGATCTGACCGGCGAATCGTTGCGGTGGAGCCGAAAACCATTCAGCCTCATTACCGGTGCGGGTGAGCGTGAGTCGGATGGGTTGTCCACCGGACACGAGCGAGGCGTCTTCTGCTGTTTGCACGAACACCATGCGTCCGCGAGCATTGCCTGGCCGCAACGGTGGTGGTGCTGGTTGAACGGTGGGGTCCGGTGATGGCGAGGCTGTGGTCGACGATGGCGAATTCGAGTTTGTTGGCGTCGATGGTGATGGCTGCGGTGCCGTTCCGTTGTTCGTACAGGCCACTAGACCGAGTGCCGCTAGGCTAGTAATAATCCATAATGATCTGCGCTGCAATTGATGTGAGGGTTGACTGTCGGGGCCCTTCATGGGCGCACAGGTAGTAAGTCAAGACCAAGATACGGCCTAAGTGCCTTCGGCACTTCAACGCTTCCGTCGGGTTGTTGGTGATTTTCGAGCAGCGCAACAATCATGCGTGGCATGGCGCAAAGGGTGCCGTTAAGGGTGGCGACCGGCGTGGTGGCGCCGTCGATCTTGGTGCGAATCCCGAGTCTGCGGGCTTGAAACTGTGTCGTGTTCGAGGTGGACGTGACCTCTCGATAAGTCTCCTGCGTCGGAATCCACGCCTCGATATCGAACTTTCGCGCGGCACTTGCGCCAAGATCACCCGTGGCAACGTCGATGACGCGATAGGGAATCTCAAGGGTGTCCATGAATTCCTGCTCCCAGGCCAGTAATCGCTGATGCTCGGCGTCGGCCTGCTCGAGGGTGGTGAAGACGAACATCTCGACCTTGTCGAATTGATGCACACGGATGATGCCCCGGGTGTCTTTACCGTGCGAGCCAGCCTCGCGTCGAAAACAGGTAGACCAGCCAACGTAGCGAAGTGGTAAGTGCCCGGCATCGATGATTTCCTGGGAATGCATGGCGGCGAGCGGAACCTCTGCGGTACCGACGAGGTAGGAGTCTTCCTCGCTGATCTGGTAGACGTTGTCGGCTGCCTGCCCAAGAAAGCCGGTGCCCTCCATGGCCTGGGGATTAACGATCACCGGCGGTACAACCGGAATAAACCCATGCTTGGTTGCCTGGGCAATGGCGAGGTTGAGCAGCGCTAATTCGAGCAGGGCTCCCACACCGGTCAGAAAGTAAAAACGCGAACCGGAAACCTTCGCTGCGCGTTCGACATCGATGGCGCCGAGCAGTTGGCCAAGCTCGAGGTGATCCTTTGCGATAAACCCCTCGGCGTTGAAATCGCGTGGCTGGCCGTGCGTGGACACAACGACGAAGTCATCCTCACCGCCCACGGGCGATCGAGGGTCCACGACATTGGATACCGATAGCCATGCCTGATTGAGTTCAGCGCTGAGTCCGGCTGCCCGCGCATCGGCTGCCTTCACCTCGTCTGACATTGCCCCGGCGGCGCTCATGAGTTCGGCTAGTTCACGCTGCGTGTCGAGATTGTCCGGGTCCTTACGCGCTTGTCCCTGGAGCGGGCCGATCTTCTTCGATAGCGCCTTCTGTCGGGCGCGTATCTCGTCATAGGCCTGCTGGGCCGTGCGTTTGGCGACGTCGAGGTCGATCAGCGTGTCAACGATTGACTCATCCTCACCGCGCCGACGGGCGGAATCACGCAGGCGGTCGGGGTCGTCGCGAAGCACATGTGGATCAATCATGATGGTCCCAGGCTATTCGATCCGCCAGCGCCAACGCGTCAGGCGGGCATCGAGGAGACCGGCTTACCTGGTTCGGCTCAGTTTGTTCATCTGGGCGTGGCACAATCATGGGCTGTTTGCCTGGGAAATGCCGGGCGTAGGTCGAAAGGCGCACCGCAATGACCGATTACAACTGGCTGACGCCCAAAGCCCAGGCTCGACCAGCCGGGTCGAAGGGTTGGGGGTCGTTTGTCACCGAACCCATTCGCGCGGGCGAGACGGTCGCCTGTTTTGGTGGTTGGGTCATGACCGAGGCGATGCTGGGTGACCTACCCCATGATCGACAGAGCCGGTCGATTCAGATCGACACGGATTTGTATCTGGTGTCGGCGCCCACGCCCGAGGCGGGTGACATGCTCAACCATTCTTGCGAACCCAACTGTGGCCTGCAGGGTTCACAGTTACTCGTAGCGATGCGTGATATCGAAATGGGCGAGGAGTTGTCGTTTGACTACGCCATGTGTGATGCGAGCGACTACGACGAGTTCAATTGCCTATGTGGTGCCGTGACCTGCCGTGAGATCGTTACTGGGGCAGACTGGCGCAACGTTGACCTTCAGCAACGCTATGTCGGTTGGTTCTCGCCCTACCTGGTGCGCCGCATCGCTGCGCTCACTCATTGACCCAAGGATGGCAGCAACTGCGGCTAGTGGATCAGCAGGATTTTTCCGGTTGCGGTGCCATCTTCGAGTCCTCGGTGCGCTGCGGCGGCATCGCCCACCGGTACGAGGCGATCAATGACCGGCCGCAAAAGACCGGTAGCGATCCAGGGCCAGACGTGCCGCTCCACGGCTGCGCAGATGTCTGCCTTTTCCTGCTTCGGCCGACCCCGTAGTGAGGTGGCGTGCACCGAGGCATTTTTCCGGAGGAGGGCAGACAGGTCGATCTCCGCCTTGACACCCCCTTGCATTCCAATCACTACGAGTCGACCATCACGAGCGAGAAGTGAGATATTTCGGGCCAGGTATTTCGCGCCCATGTTGTCCAAAATCACGTCGGCGCCATGCTCGGCTGTTTCCTGGCGGAGCACCTCGACGAAGTCTTCATCCCGGTAGTTGATCCCTACCGCGGCACCGAGTTTCATGCAGGTATCGAGTTTCGCTTGGGAGCCGGCGGTCACGGCCACCTGGGCGCCAAGCAATCGGGCAATTTGAATGGCCATGGTGCCGATGCCGCTGCCACCGCCGTGGACAAGCAACCATTCACCGCGCTGTAAGCCACCGACCATCACCAGGTTGGACCACACGGTGCAGGCCACCTCAGGCAAGCCTGCTGCTGTGACAAGGTCAACGCCGGCAGGGATCGGCAGACACTGGCCGACTGGCACCACCACCTGCTCGGCGTAGCCACCACCGGAGAGTAAACAGCAGACCTCATCGCCGATCGCCCACGATTCCACTCCGGCTCCCAGTGCTGCAATCCGCCCGGAGCATTCAAGGCCGATAATCTCCGATTCACCGGGTGGTGGCGGGTAAAAGCCTTGACGTTGCAGCACATCCGCACGATTAACACCGCTGGCCACAACATCTACGAGGACTTCACCTGGACCAGGGAGAACATTTGCAACCTCTTGCCACGCGAGTACTTCTGGGCCTCCAGGCTCGGTGGCAACGACCGCGTGCATGTGTTCACTCCTCGATATCGGTGCGGGTGGGACTGTCGCGAATGACCAGTAGCTGATCGTTCTTTTCCAGCACCCTGATCGAGGTCATGTCGAGTCGTTTCACCTGGTCACCGCGCATAACCGCCAACACAACCTCACCCTTTGAGTTGAGTTCGTGGGGCGAGAGGCCAAGCTCTTGTTTGGTGATTGCCCGTTGCACGATCTCAAGCCCGCGTTTGGAATCAAGCAGATCTTCCATCAACTCACCCGCTTCTGGCGATACAAGTGACAGGGCCATCAGTCGCCCGGCTGATTCGGCCGTGGGAATCACATTATCGGCGCCTGACTGGCGCAGGATGGAGGAGTTATTGGCCTCGCGCACCGAAGCCACGATGTCTGCATGTGGTGCCAGGCGTCGCACGTTGAGGGTCACGAGCACGGATGTGTCATCTTCGTTGGTGGCGACGATTACCTGCTTTGCCAGGGGTACCCCGGCTTCCTCGAGCACGTCATCGCGGCGGCCATCGCCGGTGATCGCCACTAATCCCATGCGCTTGGCGTCGCCAGAGCCGATGTGATCGGGTGTAACAACCACGATCTGTGACTCGTCCATGCCATTGTCCAACAGCATTTGCGCGGCCGAGCGGCCCTTCACCCCGAACCCAATGATGACCGTGTGATCGTGCACGTGACGCCTCCATTTCCTTCGGCGAATATTCAAACTGGTGGTGCGCGTGAGGTACTCCACCGTCGTGCCAATCAGGACGATGAGGAAGAGAAAGCGCAGGGGTGTGATGACAAGAACATTGACCAAGCGGGCCGATTCGCACACCGGTGCGATGTCACCGTAGCCCGTGGTCGACAGTGTGACGGTTGAGTAGTACAGCGCATCGATCGGAGTGAGCGTGCCGAAATTGCCACGATCGGCGTAGCAGCCTCGTTCGGCGTAGACCACGATTGCGGTCACGATGACGATGCCGATAGCGATGCCAATACGAATGAGAATTTGGCGAGCCGGGCTGATCCGCCGCGACGGCATTTGGACGCGGGAGTTGTCTTCGTCTGGAAGGTCAGACTCGTCGGGGCCTAGTCGGTCGGCGATCCATCTACGTGCCACGGGTTGAGACGCTACCGCTGTGGGTCACACATAGGTGGGATTGGCCAGCACCTCAACGCTTGAGCCGCGTTGACCTCCGCCGGGCTCGATGACTGCGAAGCCATCACTGAGAGCCAGGCCACGCAGCATGGCGGGACTGGTCTGAGTCAGGGGGCGGGCCATGGTGGCTATCTCGCCGATCTCGATGCGCACGGGTACCAGACGTACGTCGTGGGGATGAGCAGTGATGTCTTCGGCCAAGAGCGCGATGCCACCCAGCGGAGGCGAAGAAAGTCCGCGCATCGCCGCGATCAACGGAGCCACCAGCGTCACAACCCCTGATGCGGCAGCGAGCGGGTTGCCGGGAAGCCCCACGAGGGGTCGACCGTCGGGAAGTTGCGCAAGCAGCATCGGGTGACCAGGGCGGACGGAGACTCCATCAACGATCCAGCGCGCACCCATCCGGTCAAGAGCGGCATGTAGGTGGTCGACGGGCCCCCTCGCTGTTGAACCGGTCGTCACGATGACATCGACGTTTGCGTCGGCAATCTCGGCCAATAGTCCGTCGATGGAGTCGGGTACTCGAATCGGTGGATGCGCCCGCGCGCCCAGTGCGGCTAACCAGCCTGGAAGCAGTGGGCCAAGGGCGTCACGAGGACGACCGGGGCGTGGTAAACCTCTGTCGAGCAGCTCATCTCCCATGACCAAGACAGCCACGGATGGGGGTGGAATAACCGCGAGGGTGTCGTAGCCGGTGGCAGCAGCCAGGCCCAGCATTGCCGGAGTGACGACTAACCCGGGCTCGATGAGCACGTCACCGATACGACATTCCTCACCGTGCGGTCGTATGTTTGTACCCGGCGGCAAAGCCGGACTTGACTCATCAGCGAGTCCGGTAAGGGCATCGCGCGTGAACAGACGCATGCCGTGGAGTGCCCCTTCGATGACGGCATCCTCGTCGCGCATGACCGCGGTTGCTCCGGGGGGTATGAGGGCGCCGGTTGCGATCGCGCTGGCCTGGCCCGGGCCGAGTTCATCGGGGTTAGTGCCTCCGGCGAGATTGACCTCCTCGCCGATGAGCCAGGGTCCGGGACCGTTGACGGCGTATCCGTCCATCGCTGCCGCGGCGAAGGCGGGTACATCGGCGAGTGCGACAAGAGGCGTCACCAGGACGCAGCCATTGGTCTCACTGAGTCGGGCATCTATGGGAGCAAGTGGCGCGCATGAGGTTGCCGCGACCGCACGGGCCGTGTGCCAATCGAGGGCGGTAGAGGAGGAAGCAGCCACGGGGTCAGCCTGCCATTACTCGGGGGGCAATCCTTTGCTCCCACTCGGCACTCTTTACCTAAAATGAAGATTGTCCTAACCCTGGGCTACCTCGGTAGGCGTTCACTGATCACTACAAGCAAGCCGCAGTGAGCGAAGGAGTCCACCAATGTCGAATACCAAACGAGTGGCCATTGCCGGGATTGCCGCAATCGCGGCGGTGACCGGTGGCGCTATGGCTTTGGCCGCTGTACCCGGCGTGGGGTCTGCACAGCAAGAGTCCAACCCCATACCCGTTGTGGCTCCCGCCGCGGTAGTTGCGGCTGGTCCGGTGACGTCGTTGGATGTGTGGGCGCGAGAGCAACTCGAGCGCGCCAAGGCAGACCTAGAGGCGGCTCGAGCATTGCAGGCGGCACTGGGAGCTAGTGATGACAAGTCGGCCCCGGCCACAACGGGTAACGCCCAACCGACTGCGCCGTTGACCTCGGATCCTGGCCAAGGTTCTGCAGTGGAACGAACGGATGTGTCTGCCGTGCCGGCTCCGGCACCAGCGCCAAGCGCCGATGCGACAACCGGTGCCTCCGGGGGTCAGTACGGCGATGACGAGTACGACGATGACGACGACGAGTACGACGAGTACGACGATGACGACGATGACGATGACGATCGTGATGATGACGATGACTAAGGGATCATCGGTGGTGCCTAAGCATTCCACGTGGCTGTCGTCGCTCATGGTGATTCCGGTGGCGTCGGCGCTGGTTTTCGGTGCAAGCATGTGGGTCGTGGGTAATGATCCACGCGCGGAGGCGACCCCTGACCAACAAAATCCAACGTTGACCAGTGTGATCAATGAAGTTCAGCCTGCGGGTGCGGATGTAGCAGGCGCGGACACCGCTTCACCGGAGCTTCTCCGGACGTTGGAGCGCATCAGTGACATGGACAAACGCACTCAAAAAATTCTCAAAAAGGTTCGCGCCCAGGCGCAGGTACCCAATCAACCTGCCACGCGCCAACCATCCGGTCAAAACGTGTCCACGTATTCCGGTAGCGGAAATTCATCTGCCGTAGCAGGTTCCGGCCCGAACAATACGGTTTCGGCTCCAGTTCCGGCGGCTAAGCCTGTGCCGGTTCCCCCTCCGGCTCCTGCTCCGGTGGTTGACGCAACGACAGGGGCCAGCTGATGTCACAGCAAACACCTGTTCGGGACGATTTGGATCAACATGATTCAGATAAGCAGGACATTGAGATCCGATTTCCAGCAATGGCTAGTTCGGTCACCGTGAAGGTGTTGCGTCCAGGGCGCGATGCTGCTGATGCGGTGGCCAGAGTTCAGGCACTTTTCGGTGAGGTCGAACGCGCATGCACGCGTTTCAATGTCGATAGCGATCTGATGCGAGCCAATCGATCCGGGCGTGGTTGGTGCACGGTCTCTCCGATCTGCGTAGATGTGATTGCGCAGGCACTCGACGCCCACCGACTCACCGATGGTGTGTTTGACCCGCGAATCCTGAATTCCCTGCAGGCATTGGGTTATGACCGTTCCTGGGAACTCATGGATTCCCAGCACGTATCAGACTCCACGCAACCAACTCCGGTCGGTCGACGTCGCTGGCGACCAGGTATTGACCGTTCGCGTAACCGTGTTCGGATCGGAGCGCAACCGATTGATCTAGGTGGAGTTGGCAAGGGCTATGCCGTTCGTGAGTCACTCACACTGCTACGCGGTCATGGGTCCTCTGCCTTGATTGAAGCGGGCGGTGATGTTGCCACGTTCGGACCAGGACCCCGCAGTGGTGAGTGGTCCATTGCGGTAGAGAATCCTGCGGGGGGCCCAGATCCCGTGGCGGTTTTGAAACTGTCTGACACCGCGGTAGCCACGTCTTCAATTCAGCGTCGTCGGTGGCGTCGAGGCGATCAGACCGTTCACCACCTCATTGACCCGAGCACCGGTCGCCCAGGAGGGGTTGGTCTGTTGAGTGTCACAGTCGTACATCCCGATGCGGTGACGGCAGAGGTGGAGTCGAAAGTAGGTTTCCTGTTGGGCCAGACAGATATTCGAGCCATGATGAATGCTCGCTCGGTTGCCGCCGTGTGGGTAGGCGAGGATGGTCGCGTCGGATACTCAAATCCTGCGACATCGATGCTGGAGTGGAAGACCTCACGTGCATCCGTCTGCTGATCAGAGGCGGCCAACCGCCCATCGCCCGCACAACGAACATCAGGCCGCGCTGTTGCTCGGGGTGGCTGTGGTTGCATTCTTCGCCACGGCCGGGCTCGTAGGTGCGTGGGCGGTAATTAGCCAAGCCGAACCAATGCTGTGGCTGATTGCCCGTTCATCTGGCATAAGCGGTTATCTTCTGTTGACCTTCGTGACCTTTAGCGGGCTCCTTTTGTCGAGCCGGTTGACCACGCGCACTCGGATGCTTCCGCGAACGATGCTGATTCGAACTCATATCGCGTTGACCGTACTCACATTGGGGGTGGTGGTTACTCATATCATCGCCATAGCCACCGATCCATGGGCGAAGGTAGGTTGGTCGGGAGCATTCGTTCCCTTCGTCTCCACGTATCGGCCACTCGCTGTCTCACTGGGAGTCCTGGCATTTTGGCTAGCGATCGCAGTTGGCCTCTCTGCAGCTCTCTCCGGCCGTTACCCCGGACGCTGGTGGCTATCCCTACACAGGTTTGCTGGCATCACCTGGGTTCTTGCGTGGTCGCACGGACTCTTTGCCGGTAGTGACTCGACCAGCTTGATGACGATGTATGTAGTGACCGGCGTTCTCGTGATCGCTGCGGCCACGTGGCGAGTAGTGGGGTCACGTTCGTTGCCGGCAGTCTCGCGACGGGCCGTTGTTATCCAACCTCATGAAAGTGGTGCGGTGCGTTGAGCTTTCATACGACACCTACGACATTTAGCCCCCGACTGCTGCACGATCCGGCGATGTTCGTGTCTCACCTTGGTCAAGCGGTACATGCGCAGAGATTCGACTACGCCGCACACATTGACCACTGGGGTTCACGGCCGATGCGCCGCGGTAGAGCGGGCACCGAACTCCATCGTGAAGTGGCTGAGGTTGGTTTAACCGGGTGTGGAGGAAGCCACTTTCCGATTGCAAAGAAGTGGGGTCCTGTTCTTGCTGCAGGACCCGGTGGGACGGTGGTGATCAATGGCGCGGAGGGCGAGCCAGGATCGGTCAAGGATGCGGTTGTGATGCAAACCCAGCCGCATTTGGTCCTTGACGGAGCCATGAACGTTGCCGAGATCATCGGTGCCCGCGACATCATTATTTGGCTCGAAGAATCGGCACACGCGTCTGCCGACAGCATGGGGAAGGCCATTGCAGAACGCCAACATAGTGGCGATCCACTCCTGCCGATCACGATGATGTGGGCGCCTAGTGGTTACCTCAGCGGGGAGTCCACAGCAGTCATCGCGGGGGTTCGTGGTGAACCGGTTGCTCCGACCCACACACTTGATCGCGCTCGGCCCTGGGGTCATGACCTGCCGATTCTGGTTCACAACGTAGAAACCCTTGCGCGAGTGGGCATGTTGGGTCATACCGGTGCCGGTGAATACCCGCGAACCGTGTTGATCACACTTTCCCTCTCCATTGAGGAGGGAGTGTTGACAGATCGTCGTGTCGTAGAGGCTGGCGTGAGTGACACCATTGGAGATGTCTTCGACCGGCACGGGGTTGATGCCGCTTCTTGGATCTTGCTCGGTGGATTCGCCGGCACCTGGCATCAGGCTGATCAAGCGCGGCTACTCCCACTTGCGCCTGATCTTTTGCGCAACAACGGACTTTCTCTCGGAGCCGGCATCGTCATAGTCGTACCTCGGGGTCGTGAACTACTACCTCAGGCCGCGGCGATTGCTCACATCATGGCTGGAGAATCAGCGGGGCAGTGTGGTCCGTGTGTCTTTGGATTACCAGCTGTTGCCAAGGCACTTGACCGAGGGCGTCTGGGGGATGTCATGGATCTGTCCATGATGATCAAGGGACGCGGTGGCTGTGGTCTCCCGGATGGAGTCTTGAGAATGGTTGAGTCGGCTGTGGATGTTCTTCAGGAAAAAGTAGGAGCCGATGATGGTGGAGTGTCACATGGATGAGTTGACCGTGGACATCAACATGATTGCGTGTTCAGGAGTTGGGCTTTGTGCTCACCTGGCGCCGGAAGATATTGGCCTTGACGCGTGGGGATTCCCGATACTCCTGAATGGGAAAATCCATTCACCCGATCAGGTCCGGCGCGCCGCGTCCTCCTGCCCGCGCCGTGCATTGTCGGTCCTGACTTCGAGTGACTGATAGGTCAAGCCACTCGTTCATCTTGTCCATTCGCGGCACGATCGCACCCGACACGTCGTGCACACCCGATGCGATCATCTGTGATCCTCCTCGTTCGAGCCCCGCTGAGGCTATTGAGGATACGAGTGCATGAGCAATGCTTTACCGACTCGGCCATACCTATCTCCGAGCTGAGCTGAAGTCCTAGAAACCGGTCATTTGGCGTCAGAGCGCACATTGAGGGCCCACAATCGGTACATGCCGGCCTCGGTGGA